>JAQGOC010000310.1 GCA_028293805.1 Gammaproteobacteria bacterium | reverse complement strand
CGGTAGCGGAGCGCCTCCCGGCTGTGGCCCCCAGAGACTCAAGGCCAGGCCGATCCAGACCAGAGGAAGCGTCAGGCTGTCTGGGAGCAGCTGGTGATCGACGTCGATGAAGGTGAGCGCGATCAGGGACCAGGTCAGCGTGAGAGCGGCGAGCGCCGGCCACCCGAACCCGAACTTCCAGGCGACCGCCGCCGAGAGCACCCCGGTTAGCGCTTCGACGATGGGATAGCGGACGCTGATGCGGGTACCGCAGTTCGCGCAGCGGCCCTTCAGGAATAGGTAACTCAGGACGGGGATGTTCTGCACCGCCGTGATCGGCGCCTTGCATGACGGGCAGGAGGAGCGGGGGGCGACAAGATTGAAGCGGGGAGCGGGTCTGGCCTCCGGGGAGGCTGGCATCGCGACCGCCGCCCCTGGTGTGGCGCTTGAAGTGGCGGCTGCCGCGAGTTCGGCACACTGCTCGCGCCATTGGCGGTCGAGCATGATCGGTACGCGGTAGATGACTACGTTCAAGAAGCTGCCGACGAGCAGGCCCAGCCCGAGGCACGTGCAGATGAAGAGCACAGGGGAAGAGGACAGGAGGTCTAGTACGGACATTGTTGCTTTGCCTCCAATGAAAACGCCGCGCGGAAGCGCGGCGTTTTCCGTTTCGGGACTTCGGATGCCTATCTAAATGACGGAGCCCAATTTGAAGATCGGCAGATACATCGCGACGACCAGGCCGCCGACGAGCACGCCCAGGATGACCATGATCATGGGCTCCAGGAGGCTCGACATGGCGTCCACGGCGTTGTCCACTTCGGCCTCGTAGAAAGTCGCAACTTTGCCGGACATTGTATCGAGCGACCCCGATTCTTCGCCGACCGCGATCATCTGGACCACCATGTTGGGGAACAGGGCGGTTGCCTCCATGGCGCGCTGCAGACGTTGGCCGGTTGCAACCTCATCGCGCATCCTCATGACGGCGTTTTCATACACGATGTTGCCGGTGGCGCCGGCCACCGATTCAAGCGCCTCGACCAGCGGCACGCCAGCGGCGAACATGGTGGAAAGGGTGCGCGCGTATCGGGCGATCGCCGCTTTGTTCAAAATGGGACCGATGACGGGAACCTTGAGCATCGCGCGATCCAGGAATTCGCGCATTTTTCGCGAGCGCTTCTGGAAATAAAAGAAGGTGTACACGGCGCCGGCTATCACGGCAGCGATGAAGATCCCGTCGGTCTGCACGAACTTCGACAGGTTGATCACCATCATCGTGAAGGCCGGCAGGTCGGCGCCAAACGATTTGAAGACGGTCTCGAACTGCGGGATGACGAAGAGCAGCAGAACCGTCGTGACAATGATTGCGACGGCTAGTACCGCCGCAGGGTAGAACAGAGCTTTCTTGACCTTCTTCTTCAACGCCTCGCTCTTCTCTTTGTACGTGGCGATCTTGTCGAGCAGCGATTCGAGCGCGCCGGCCTGCTCGCCTGACTCGACCAGATTGACGAACAGGTCATCGAAATACAGCGGATGCTTGGCGAGGGACTCGTGCAGCGAAGTACCACCCTCGACATCCGCCTTGATGTCGAGAATCAGCTTCTGCATCGAGGGCTTTTCGTGGCCGTTCCCTACGATCTCGAACGACTGCACCATCGGGATGCCCGCGGCCAGCATCGTCGCGAGCTGGCGGGCGAACACTGCAATGTCGGCCGCATTGGGCTTGCCGCCGCCTTTGAATGCCTGGGACTGCTTGCGCACCTTCGAGGGTGCGATGCCCTGGCGGCGCAGCTCGGCGCGCAGCGCCTTCTCGTCTGGTGCCAGACTCTTGCCCTTGACGCGAGTACCGCGTTTGTCCCGCCCCTCCCACGCAAAGGGTAAGTCACGCTTGATCGTGCGGACGCTGGTGGTTGCTGCCTGAGCCATGTAGTGCTACGTCCTGTGTCACTCGACAGTGACGCTGTTGACTTCTTCCAGACTCGTCAAGCCGGCCTTCACTTTCTCGAGCCCGGCGCGACGAAGATCCCACACGCCTTCTTTTGCCGCCTGAGTGCTGATGTCCACTGCGCTACCCCCCGAGAGGATAATGCGGCCGATGGTCTCGGTCACCGGCAATACCTGATAGATGCCAACGCGGCCCTTGTACCCATCGGTGCAGCTCTGGCACCCCTTGGGCGTGAAGATCTTAAGTCCATTGCCAACGTCGACGTCCTGGAAACCTTCCTTGAGCAAGGCTTCCTTTGGAATGTCCATGGGTTGTTTGCAGGTGGAGCATAGGCGGCGAGCGAGACGTTGCGCGATGATGAGGCTCACAGATGTCGCGATCGCATAAGGCTTCACGCCCATGTCAACCAGACGGCTCAGCGTCTGGGGAGCGTCGTTTGTGTGCAGAGTAGACAGGACGAGGTGACCCGTCTGGGCCGCTTTGATGGCGATCTCGGCGGTCTCCAGGTCACGGATCTCACCGACCATGATGACGTCTGGGTCCTGGCGCAGAAAGGCGCGCATGGCCGCGGCAAACGTCAGCCCGACTTTGGCGTTGACGTTGACCTGGTTGACTCCCGGCAGGTTGATTTCGGCCGGATCCTCGGCCGTGGATATGTTCGTGTCCTCGCGATTGAGGATATGCAGCCCCGTATACAGCGAGACGGTCTTGCCGCTTCCGGTCGGTCCCGTTACGAGGATCATTCCCTGAGGTTTCGCGAGGTACTTCATGTACAAGTCCTTTTGAAAAGGCTCGTACCCAAGCGAGTCGATGCCCAGCGCCGCCTGCGCCGGGTCGAGAATACGCATCACAATCTTCTCGCCGAACAGCGTGGGACAGGTGCTCACGCGGAAGTCGATGGCGCGGTTCTTCGACAGTTTCATCTTGATGCGGCCGTCCTGGGGGACGCGCCGCTCGGCAATGTCCAGGCGCGCCATCACCTTCAGGCGAGCCGAGAGCTTCTGAGCCAGCTGCACGGGGGGCTGAGCTAGTTCTTTCAGCACGCCGTCCATGCGCAACCGGACCCGGTAGATCTTTTCGTACGGCTCGAAATGGATGTCCGAGGCGCCCCGGCGGATGGCATCGAGCATGACCTTGTTGACAAAGCGCACGATGGGGGCGTCTTCGACGTCGTCGCGGCTGACTTTGTCGTCCGGATTCTCGTCGCCGCCTGTGACCTCCAACGACTCGAGGTCCATGCCGTCTTCTTCCGACAGCGCCGCAATCTGGTTGTCGACCTGCTCCAGGGTCTTGTCGATGGCCTTCTGCAGCTTGTCGTCCTCGACGACAATGGCCTCGATCCCGAGGCTCGTCTGGAACTTGATCTCATCGATCGCGTGGAGATTCGTGGGGTCGGCAACGGCGAGGAACAACCGCTTGCCGCGACGGAAGATGGGCAGGACACGGTGCTTGGCAAGGAGCTTGTCGCTGACCAGGCGAACCGTTTCCAGGTCGGGAGTGACCGAGTCGAGATCGCACAGCGGCACGCCGAACTCGTTGGAGGCTGCTACCGCAATGTCGCGCGCATTCGCGGCGCCTGTGGTCACTAACTGCGTGACGACGCTCGTATTGCGCTCCCGGGCGACGTTCATCGCCTCGAGCATGGCGGCTTCCTCAACGACCCCGTCCTGGACGAGGCGTTGTGGCAGGCCGCCAAGGCCTGAGCGTGGTCCG
>JAQGOC010000174.1 GCA_028293805.1 Gammaproteobacteria bacterium | reverse complement strand
ATTCACATCATTGAACTCGACGTCGATGATCTTCAGTCCGGCGCGGTCCGTCAGCCACTTGATCTGCTTCAGCGCGTAGTACTCGAGGTGCTCATGGCAGACGGTGTCATAGGAGTTTCGCTCGAGCATCGTCGGCATGTAGCTCTGCTCGAATACCCAGATGCCCTCATCGGCGAGCACGTCATGCACCTCCCGTGCAAACTTCAACGGCTCCTCCAAGTCGTAGAACATGGAGAACGAGGTGACTACCGATGCCTTGCGTTCGCCCAGGTTCTGCCTGACGGCGGCAGCCGAAAAGAAGTCGGGAATCAGCCGGATGTGTGGCGGATAGTATTGATGAAACTTCTTGCCCGTTGGATCGATGCCGACCAGGGTGCAGCCGACGGCGCCGTACGCCTGCAGTGTCGTGCTGTCGTTGCTGCCGATGTCGATGACGAGTGCTTCTGGTGGCAGTGTTACCCGCTCCAGAATCTTCCGGACCTTCTCGCGCAGATGCGCCACCATGCTGGCATTCAGGCCGGATCGATACCCGTAGTTATCGCCATAGAGCTCGCCGAGGTCGTAACTGTGCTGCAACTGCAGCAGGCCGCAGCCCTCCTTGCCAAAACATTTCACCAGCTTCAGAGGACCCGACGTGACCTGCTGCGTCCGGCTGCTGGGAAACACCCCCGTGAGCGCCTGGGAACCGAGGTCCAGGACTTCCACGAGCTCTTTGCTGTTGCAGATCCGGCAGGCTTCGATTTGTCTGTACATTTCAACTTCCATCATCAGGTCTGTTGTGCGAGAGCTTCGACATCGGCATCAACCATCATGCCGACGAGCTCCGCGAATGAAACGCTCGGGGCCCATCCCAACACGCTGCGGGCCTTCGCAGGATTGCCGACCAGCAGCGCCGTCTCTGCGGGACGCCGCATCTGAGTGTCCTGAACCACATAGTTGCGATAGTCGAGTGAAACTCTGGCAAACGCGACCTCGCACAGCTCGCGCACTGAGTGCGCCTCGCCTGTAGCAATCACGTAGTCGTCCGCGACAGGCGCCTGAAGCATCATCCACATTGCCCGCATGTAGTCGGCCGCATAGCCCCAATCGCGGCGCGCCTCGAGGTCCCCGAGGCGCAGCTCCGATTCCAGGCCCGCCTTGATGCGCGCCACGGCGCGAGTGATCTTGCGGGTCACGAATTCCGGCCCGCGGCGCGGACTCTCGTGATTGAACAAGATGCTCGAGCAGGCAAAGACTCCAAACGTCTCGCGGTAATTTACCGTCGCCCAATGGCCATAGAGCTTTGCGACCCCGTACGGGTTGCGCGGGTGAAAGGCAGTTGTCTCACTCTGCGGCGATTCCCGGCTGTTGCCGAACAGCTCGCTGCTGGAAGCTTGGCAGAAACGAATGGCTGGATCTACAGTCCGGATGGCTTCGAGCAGGCGGGTCACGGTCAGGCCATTGACCTCTCCGGTGTGCACCGGGTCATCGGCAAGCTGGGAGCTGGACGCGCGCGCGGCCAGATTGTACAACTCGTTGGGCCGCGCCTGCCCCAGCACGCTGCGTAATGCCGGTGGGTCCGACAAATCGCATTCCACGACCTGGATCCGGCGGCGAATGTGCTCAATGCGAGGCTGCCGGGCGGCCCCCGGCCGCTGAACGCCGACTACGCGATACCCCTTGGCGAGCAGCAGATCTGCGAGGTATGAGCCGTCCTGTCCATTGATGCCGGTAATGAGGGCTGTCTGCATGATGAGCGTGGAGGAACGAGCCCTCTATTGCCAGCCCCCAATTGTAATATAGGAACGGTCCGGGTTCCCGGGCAGATCAGGAAGAGGCGGCAAACAGGTTCCGGTAGTAGAAGCGGCTCTGTCTCATGTCCGCGACGGCCATGCGCCATTTCGGACCCCGCGCCGAGTAATAAAGGAGACCCAGGAGGTTGGCAACCACCCCGGGCACGCGCGCGATCGCACGGGCGGTAAAGCCATCCCAGGATGAGCGAACGCGCGGCGCCACCCACCGGTGATATTCAGTGATCGAATACGTTCCCTTGGCCCGGTAGTACAGCAGTGTTTTCGGTATGCGCCAGGGCTCCGCCCGGCAATTACTATTGCGGGCCGCATCGGACAGACCGGCGAGCGACCAGATGAGTCCGGGCCACTTGAACATCCAGATCTCAAACTCCTTCGGCTTCCACATTGCGTTGCCGTAGCGGATGCAGATCAGCGGCTGCGCCAGCGCCAACGCCGGACCCGGCAACCGCTCCTGGAAAATCACTCCCACGTGAATGAACAGAGAGCCGTAGTACGGCTCCTTTTGCCGCTCGAGCCACACGGCGCGGCGGATGACCACGCACCCGATGAAGGTCATGTAACCGCCGGTCTCCACGAACAGGCGGTCCATCTCGGCGGGTGCATAATTTCGATTGCTGTCGAAGGACAGTCTTCGGTCTTCCAGCTGCCGCGAGAAATCGAAATTGCGAACCTCTGCGTTGACCAGCACGAGACTGTAGGAGCCGCTCAGTGCATCGAGCACCGCTCGAATCGCGCCCGGCTTCAGCAGATCGTCATCCGACATCAGCCAGCAATACTCGCCCCTCGCAGCCTCAACAGCCGTGTTGAAATCGCGGTCGACGCCTCGATTCGTGTCCTGGCGCAGGTAACGAAGCTGGTGGGATGCACTGACATACCGACCCACCCGTGCCGCCGTGTCGTCAGTGGAGCCGCCGTCGAGAATGACGATCTCCACCTCGTCGGTGACCTGGGAGAGAATGCTCTCCAGGGTCTGCCCAATGAATCCGGCGCGGTTGAATGTGGCGATGCAGATGGATAGCTTGGGGTCTGCCATGTTGGTTCAGAGGTCGTGCAGGTCAGCGGGCGGCGCGGAACCGCGCGATCAGCCGGTGGTAGAGGCCCTGCAACCCCGGATACAACCGGCTGGGAAAAATCGAACATCCCAGGCTGATCAACCGGGCGGTGAGCGGGATGTCACGGTAGGTCTTACGAATCAACTCATCCAGCACCCGGGCATCCTCGATGTGCGGATTGCGGCGGCTGCGAACCGTCGCGGCCAGGAAGGTTCTGAACCTGAACTCGTTCCTGAGCACGCGCCGGATGTGATAAGCCTCAGGGCTGTCATCACCGAAAAATGCGGCAGCTAGGCGGTGATAGCCGTCGATGGCTATGCGGAAGCGGTTGACGATCCCCCGGTCCGCGAACGAGTCATTATCGCCCCGCTGGTCCAGCAGCACGTCCGGCACCCACCCCACGACCAGTCCCGGGCGGACGAGCGCAAACAGACGCGCAACATGAGCCCAGCAGCTACCCACGAACGCCTCATCGAGTGGGATCGACAGCCACCTTGCGCGGTTCACGATCAATCCACCCATGAAGCTGAAGAAGGCCTCGGTGGTCTGCGCAAGCTCGCAGTAGCGGCGCCTTTCAGGTGCATTGCCCAGATTGAACGTCCCGGCACTTGGTGCGGCGAGTACTGGCCGTACGCCCATCACTTTCATATCGAACGTGCAGTCGGTGTGCTTGCACAGGTAGACGTCGTGCCCCGAGCGGATTTTGCCCAGGATTGTTGCAACCGCCCCGGCACGCATCACATCGTCACTGCTGAAGAGCCAGCAGTAGCGGCCGTGGGCAAGCTCTACCGAGCGGGCCATGTCGCGGTCGATCCCGCCGCGCGCGTCCAGGCGGACATAGCGGATTGCCGGGCATTTTTCCTGATAGCCCCGCACGACTTCCGCGGTGTTATCGGTGGAGGCACCATCGACGACGACGACTTCCACTATCCCGGCCAGCTCACCCGGCAGCTGTGCCGCAATGCTTGCGAGCGTTTCGCCGATGAACCGCCCGAAGTTGTAAGTGGGAATGCAGATGGATAACGACGTTTCGGACATGCTGGCTAGGCTAGGGTGCAACGGGATGGCCGCGCAACAGGTTCCTGATCCGGCGCAGCAGGGGGATCTTTCTGAGCCTACCCTGGATCCTGAGAGCGAGCAGTCCGGAGCCGACCGAGATGCGAGCTCGGACAGTGACCAGCCTCCGGTCCGACGCGCGTGCGTACCAGTCATTTACACCGGTTCGCCTGAAACGGACATAACCCTGCTTGGCGAGCTGATCTCTCGTAGCATTGCTTTCGGCATTCGAGTTGTCTTCGACAATCACGATTCTCGGCTGCCAACGCTGCAACGAAAAACCTTCGATGACCTCCTCCTCATGCCCCTCCACGTCGATGCTGATGAAGTCAATAGCACCATCCAGATTCGCCGAAGTCAGAATCTCATCCAGCGTCATCGTCGGAACTGGTACCGCCGTGCTCGTGAACCCGTGCCGTCTGATCCGTTCCTGATCCTCTTCCTTATTGCTGATGGTCGACATGCCATCCGCCCGCCATGCACCCTCTACGACGTGCAGAGTCACGGTACCGCGGCTGTTGGACGCGGCGCATTCGAACAACGTGGCCGCGCGCACCGCCCGTATCTCTGCACACAAGCCAGGATTGGGCTCAACGAGAATGCATCGCCAGCCCAGCTTCTCGAAGAAATAGGTAGTACTCCCGTGTACACCGTCGTTTGCGCCGACTTCGACACAAGTACCGTTGCGGCGCTCGCCGAAGATTTCGGCCAGAATCTGGTCTTCACCAAACTGGGAAAAATAGGTACTCATGACATTCCGATAGACATCATGGCTTGAGGCTCACATGGGCGATGTGCGTGGACGAATATTTCTTGCGAGCACAGAGTACATCCGCGGTGACGTCGCAATCTCGGCCGCGATGACTGTTACGCCCAGCGCCGCGCCTGTCAACAGCTTGAGGGCGGGCGGCCACTCAAGCGGCACGACCGCATAGCGGAGCACTGCGGCGAGCAGCAACGCAACGCAGAGCGGCACGCCCACGTCGAGCAACAACCATTTTCGCCCGATTCCCGGTAGTACCTGCCGGTGTGTCAGCCACGTACCGAGCAGCAGATAGAGCACGTGCAGGACAAGCCAGCTGAGAGCCCCTCCAAGCGCGCCCATCGAGTATGCGCAGGTGATCACGAGGGGTACCTGCACGACCAGCAGGACAAGATTGATCGTGAGTGCCACGCGCGGCAAGCCATAGGCGAGCTGCAGGGCAAAGGGAAAGTACATGACACCGTGCAGGGCGGACCCCGCGCTCAGCAGGGCCACCAGCGGCGCGACCGCCCCCGCAAGCTGCTCGTTTCCCGTCCAAAAAGCGATCACTTCGCGTGCCAGCACGGCCAGTACGACTGCGATCGGAAACAGCACGCTGCTCAACAGCCGGGTGCCCAGCCGGTACAGGTCCGTCAGCTGGACGGAATCACCCAGCGCGACCAGTTGGGAAAAACGCGGATAGACTGCGTTGAACAGCGGCGTGACCAGCACATATAGGCCGGCAACGATGGTCGACGCAAGCACGTAACGCCCGAAGTCAGCCAGTCCCAATAGTTTGCTCAGCAGTGCCTTGTCCAACTGGGTAAAGACGAGCGCCGAAATTGCAATTCCTCCCATGCCCAGCGAATAGCCCCAGACACGCTGCAGTTGCTGTCGATCGAACCGCAGCCCCGCAGACCGTCCGAGGACAGTCCAGGACAGCGAGCGTATGGTGAGCGCGTATATCAGCCCAACTACCGCCTGCCAGATGAAAAATGCTTCTATCGTCCGGGACACAAACATCAGGACAACGATGGCGCCGCCACTTGCGAGGGTCGTCATTCCAACAGCCACCGCGCTGCTGAGCGCCAGGCGCTGTAGTCCGTTCAACGCGCCCTGGTACAGGCTGATCGGCCAGCGGCAGGCAATCACGGCTCCCATCAGAACTACCGCATGCGTTACCGACTCGCGCTGCACCCTGCCCGGCTTGAGCCAATGGTCCGCGATCCAGGGACCGAGCAGCAGCATGAGCAAGGCGATCGCCGCCGCCGCCGCCCAATACACGACCGCAAGGCTGTGCAGCAGCCGACGACCCTGCGGCAGATCATCGGCCGCCGCGCAACGAGCGATTTCCCGGTTCATGGTCTGCGCAAGCCCCATGTCGAGCACCTGGAAGAGCGCCTGCGTCGTGGCGAAGAAGCCGATTAAGCCATAAGCCTCGAGGCCGAGATACTTCAGATACAACGGGACTACGGCGAGCCCCAACAAGGCGGTCCAGGCGGAGCTGGCGAGACCGGCAGCTATGTTGCGCGTCAGCGCGCCCGGACGGCTAGCTGGAGGGGGGCCCATTGCGTTTCAACAGCTCCTCCTGCCCGGCAAGTACGAGGTCCTCGCGGGCCATTTCCGCAACGAGCTGCGAAAAGCTGATCTTGGGTTGCCAGCCGAGTTTCTGGCGCGCCTTGGTTGCATCGCCCAGCAGTGAATCCACCTCAGCCGGCCGGAAGTAACGCGGGTCTACCTGGACGATCGGCGCGCCGGAACCGTCGTAGCCCTTTTCGTTCACCCCTTCTCCCTCCCACCGGATGTTGATTCCGAGCTCCGCGCAGCCGAGATCGACGAACTCACGCACGCTGTGCTGCTCGCCGGTGGCGATGACGAAATCCTCCGGTGTCTGCTGTTGCAGGATGAGCCATTGGGCCTCGACATAGTCGCGAGCATGTCCCCAATCCCGCTTCGAGTCGAGGTTGCCCAGGTACAGGCAGTCCTGCAGTCCCAGCTTGATCCGCGCCAGGGCGCGGGTGATCTTGCGCGTCACGAACAGCTCGCCGCGGGTCGGTGACTCGTGATTGAAGAGAATGCCGTTACAGGCGTACATCCCGTACGCCTCGCGATAATTTACGGTGATCCAATATGCATACAGTTTGGCCGCCGCATAGGGAGAGCGCGGATAGAAGGGAGTCGTTTCGCGCTGCGGTGTCTCCTGGACCAGGCCGTACAGCTCGGACGTTGATGCCTGGTAGAAACGGACCTGCTTGTCCATTCTGAGGATGCGCACCGCCTCGAGGACGCGAAGAGTTCCCAGCGCGTCCGAATTCGCCGTGTACTCAGGTTCTTCAAACGACACGGCAACATGGCTTTGCGCCGCGAGGTTGTAGATCTCATCGGGACGGGTTTTCTCAATCACGTGGACCAGGCTGCTCGTATCCGTCATGTCGCCGTGGTGCAGAAAAAGCCGCGTCTCAGGCCGGTGGGAATCCTGGTACAGGTGATCGATCCTGCCGGTATTGAACATCGAAGCCCGGCGCCGCAGGCCATGGACGACATAACCTTTATCGAGCAGCAACTCGGCAAGATAAGCGCCGTCCTGGCCCGTGATACCGGTAATCAGTGCTGTCTTGTGCTGCATGAGCCTTTTTGCCATCAGGTGTGGAGCTTGGAAAGCGTCCTTATAGCATTCGGTCGGGCTGCAAGCTGCCGAATCCGCCCGAACCGGCCGCAACCTCCGACTGTACGCCCCAGTGCCGCATGTCCACCAGAACCAGCACGATAATGGCCATCCCTATGAAGTTGGTGACGATGGGATTGGTCGCACCGGCAAACCAGAAACCGGTCGTGAACGCCGCCCAGGTCGCGAACCGGCGCGGATTCTCCCGGGCCCGGGTAGAGATGCCGGCGATGTCCAGCGCGAGGCCCAGGATCGCCAGCAACAGGATCATCCCCACGACTCCCAACTTCATGAGCAGTGCATGGAATACGAGCTCGTATGCGAATGGAATCTCGCCGACGCGCACGTGCTGGGTTACGTACGATCCGAAGCCCGTACCAAACACCGGATGAACGGCGAATTGTCCGAGCAGAGCGCTTGCCTGGTCGACGCGCTCCGTGTCGCTGACATCCCTGGACAATTGCAATGCCTCGAGCACGCTGGGATCGATCGCCACGCACACCAGCGCGACGCCGGCCGTCCACATCAGGAGCACTGTCAGCTTGGGATTTACCGTACGGCCCCGCGAGCTCTGGAACCTGAACAGCCACGGCAACACCACGAGCAGTAGTCCGGCGGCGAGGAATGACCGGATGTAGGTCACGAAGAGCGCTCCGCAGACTAGCGCGACCTGCAACAGCCATGAGCGTGTAACGCGGGGCGGCCGGTACGCCACGAGGAAGTAGAGGCCACCCATCAGAAAAATCGACGATGACCAGTATAACCTGTACATACCGCTGGGCAGCAGGGAAATACTCATGAAAAGGCTGTCCTCGCCCGCGCTCGTCGGCAGCAGGCTGGTGGCCGCGACCACCAGTGTGGGGCTGGTCAGGTCTGCCACCAGCGAGGCCCAGATACCGAGGTGGATCAGCGCGAGGATGACGGCCAGCCTGACGAAGAAACGGCGAAACCTGAGCCATTGCGATTCGAGGGGCCAGGCATCCCACGGCCAGATGGCCAGCAGTACGAGACCGAGCCAGGGAGAGACATCACCGATGGACGTGCCGAGCGAATATCCGTAGCTTGCAGGCAGGACCAGGGTCCACAGCGCCACGAGCACGAATATGAGCATGATCAGCGCCAGTTCCCGGCGCATGAATGGTATCCGTGACACCAGGCGCCGCAGTACCGCGACCGCCAGGATGACTACGAACAACATGCGGCGCAGGGAGAGCCCGATGCCCGGCACCACCAGCCCCGCGCCGAAGAACGCCAGGTCCACGAGCATGAGCAGACCGCAGATGAGAAACAGCTGGTCCAGTAAGGGCGCGCCTCTGCCGGGCTCACGACGCCGCATCGCTGCTCCGGCGTGGACCGGCCAGTACGGCGATCGTCATGCCGAGTATCCAGCCGATCATGAACCCGATGATCGTGTAGAGCCCCGGATGCGGTCGCAGCCTGACATCCGAATCGGCCGGAGCCGCCGGATCGAGCACCTGGAACACGTACTGCTTGCGGACCGTCGCGACCGATTTAACCTTGAGCTGCGATTCGATCATGTTGAAAAGAGCCGTGCGTATCTCCACCGCCTCGGCGTTCTTCAGCTCCTGCTCGAGATAGGAGATCGTGCGGTCGGCGTCACCGATGGCCCGCGCGCGGACCCTGTCGTTGACCATGTCAACGAGATCGTTTGCCCAGGTTGCCGCGGTATTGCGGTCCGTCCAGTCCACCCGCACGGTGACCAGGTTCGTCTTCTTGTCCTGCGAAACATCCAGGACGCTGCTGGTAAACAGCTTGAAGGCTTTCCACGGCGTCGGCGGCCGCGTGAGGCCAGCCTTCCACGCCCCGGCGTGCGCATCCCACTTGTCCGGATACAACACGGGCATGAGGCTGTGGTTCTGGATGAACTGTTCGACGAACTGGCGCGATTGCAGCAGCGCCAACGCCTCGGCCGTCGCCGTCTCGTTGGAGTTGCCGAAGCCGAGGCTCGAGATCAGGCTTGATCCGCCACTGCCGAGGCCGCCCAACATCGAGCCGAGCAATCCCGACCGCTCGCCCCCTTGCGTCGGCATGAGCAGCACCGTGGACCGATACACCGGCTTCATGAGCACGCCGGAGGTGACGCCGGCCACCGTTCCCAGCACCGTAGTGATCAGTACGAGCCGCCAGCGGCTTCGCACGATACCGATCAGCTGCCTGAACGTCAGTGATTCGTCAGTCTTTTCGGTCGCGTTCATAGGACCCGCCCCTTCGCGGCCCGGCATCAACATGTTGAGTAGCCGAGCAACAGCCAGCGGATGCGGTCCATCATGAGGCGCAGGTAACGCCAGCGGGACCAGACGGCCCGGTTGCCGGCTCGAAACACCAGTCCCGCGCGGTCGAAGACAAACCTCGCGTCAGGAAGCCACCGTCCCTTTTCGACGACGTGACGGTAAATGATGGGCGGATCGGCAACGATCGCATGGTGCACGCGCTCCGCGATTCTCTCATGTTCGAATTCCCAGATGGTGCACCCCTTCGCGAGCATCTCGAGCAGATGATCCTTCCTCCAGATCGCAATCTGCAACGCCGAGTAGAACGGATGATTGGTACGGATGCGGGTGATCTGCGCCTGCGACTCACCGCCGCCGCTGAGGCGTTCCGGCAGCGAGCGCCCGAGCGGCACCAGGCGCAGATACGGCAGCCGCCGGCTGGCGGCAAGCACTGCGAGGCTGGCCACCCGTGCCTGCTGCACCGGCGCCCCAATCAGAAAGTCATCGAGAATGACAATCACGTAATCCGCCGCAAGCTGCTGCAATTGCAGGCCAGTCTCGCGGCCCCATGCGGATGCCGGCGCGACTACGGGCATGACGCCCGGCGACAACACCGCCGGCGAGTTGAGTCCAACGTACACCGGGTACGGGCAATCCGGCCAGAACTTGGCCAGCGAGGGCAACACACTGTCCAGAACATCCCGGCGGTTATCGCTGCTGCAAACAAACACTGCTACATCGGGCTGCGACATGGAGCTCAATTGACGCTTCCCCATCCGTCAGAACGAATGCACCGCGGCCGCGGCGATCGCTACGTTGTAGATGATGCCTGTAACAGCCTGCCAGAATGGCAGGGGTGGCAGTTGCTCAGTATCCAGCGGAACCACAACGGTATCACCCGGCTTGATCCCCGGCTCCGAGCGCTCGAACCAGCGACTCCCCTCGTGGGACACGACGCTGCCGTTAGCGTGCACGACATAAATCCTGCCGCGATCGGCGCGACGAGTCGTACCACCACTCATCTGAATGTAGTTATCGCGACTGAATTGAGGACTGTACAGATGCGAAGTGGAGTTCTGAACCTCCCCAATCACCGTGACCTGCTGCTGGAACTTTGGAACGTAGAGTGCATCGCCGCCGCGCAGAATGACATCGTCAGCCGAGCCGGGAGGTTCCTTCATCATTCGGGGTAGATCGATGACCAGGCGGCCAACGGCCTTGGACCCGCGCAGCTGGCCGATCAAAGACTGGCCGACAGTGAGTGCTGCTGCTCCGCCGCCACCGCCGCCGCCACCTCCTGTCGCCGCGCCTGCCGCAACTCCCCCCAGTGCCAGCATGATGAGATCGTGCTGTGTGCGCTCCGCGAGCATGTCGAGCTGCTCCTGCTCACGTCTGCGCAACTCCTCCCGTGTGAACACACTGCCTTCCGGAAACGCGAAGGAAGTGAGGCCACCGGCCCGCGCAATTACAGATCGCAAAGTCTCGCCACGCTTGATCGAGTAGTGGCCGGGGAACCGCACTTCGCCGTTGAGCTGCACCCCCTCCTGGACCTGCCACTCGGGCACTTCCTTGATGCTCAGATTGTCGAAGGGCTCGAGCACGATGTTGCCCTTCGAATCCCCGCGCAGGGCCGCGGCGATGTCGATGTCAATGAGCTCGGTCTTGCGAGTCTCGCCATTCTCGACCTTGTAGCGCGTCAATTCGGCCCTGCCGCCATACGCGGCGTCGCTCAGACCTCCACCGGCCCGCACCAGGTCGTTCACGGTCATGCCGGACTCGAGCGGATACTCCCCCGGAACCTTCACGCGGCCATCGATACGGACCACCTCGGTCGGCTGCTGCGAGTTGGATTGCAACCGCAGCTCTTCGAGTACGGGCTCGATGACGCGGTCGCGGCCGGCCGACAGATCGAACACTACGACCCGGTCCCGCGGCTGCAACTCGATGTTGGCCTTCGATGCCGGAGTTATCAAGGCCGCCGCCAGGTCGGCTGACATCACCGCAACACGGCGATCCGGAGGCAGCTCCCGCCGGATGAGCACGTAGTGAATGTCGGCGTTGGGCCTGAGCTCATCGATCGAGTGGATGACATCGGCCAGGTGCATGCCCGGATGAAACGCGAACGCGCCGGGAGTGAACACATGGCCTTGCAGCACAATCCCGGAATCGAGAGTGGGCTTGAGACGCGTCACCCGTATCAGATCGCCGTTCTGCAGGCCCTGCGCTTTCGAGCCGGCCATGGACAGGTCCACGGGAATGACCAGGCGCCGCTGCGTGCTGTCGATGCGGGTCAACATTGCATCGGCGGTATCAGCCTGCGGCGTCAGGCCACCGGCGAGTTGTATCACGTCTGCTACCGTCGATTCGCCCTTTACCTCATACACGGCCGGCCTTCGAACCTCACCGTCCACGGCAACGGTGGCTCCGACCGGCGGAATGAAGATGACATCGCCCTGCAGGAGCTTCGTATCGTCGGTCGTATCACCGCGGATCAACAGGTCGTACAGATCCAGCTCGCGGATCAGGTTTCCCTGCCGTTTGAGCTGGATTTTGCGCAGACTGCCGATGGGCTTCACGCCGCCCGACGACCAGAGCGCCGAGGTGATGGTCCCCAGGCCGCTGATGGTGTACGAGCCGGGCCGCTTCGCCTCGCCCAGCACGAATACGCGGATGGAACGTGTATCACCCATCGACACACTGCCGCGTACTCCGATCATCTGCCGGGTTATCCGGCCTTCGAGGGTCGAGCGGACGTTGTTGAAGAGCTGGCCGGCGACGTTGATGGGGCCCAGCTCCGGGAAGTTGATGCGGCCGTCCCGCCCGACGAGGAGCCTGAGTGTGCGGTTCTGTGTACCGTACAGCTGTACATCCAGCTCGTCACCGGCCCCGATGACATAGTCGGAGGGTACCGGCACGTTGGTGACGGGCGCGAAAGTGGACGGCGAACGATCAAACAGGTCGTAACCGAAGGGCTGCAACGCGTCCGGCCCGGTCTTCTTGATCGGCAGCCGCGTGATGCGCACTTCCAGGTTCTTGAATGCAGGCTCGATCTTCAAACGCAGCGTTGCCTGGTCCTCGGTCAGACCGAGCAGCGGGATCCCTGGAAAACCGGGCAGATCGAGGATACCGTCGCGCGAGACCTGGTACGGATTGCGGATACGGATCATATCCATGAGGCGCTGCAGCCGGTTGCGCTCCTCTTCGCTGAGCGACTGCTCAGATGGCTGTGCGCCTGCCATTGCGCCTGCCTGCGTGGAACCCGCGCCTGGCTGTGTCGCACTGGTCCCGGCCGCCTGTAGTGCCTGCAGGCTCTGTTGGGACAACGCCTGTGAGCCGTACAAAGATTGCAGATACAGCGGCACAGGACGAGGCGCCAGGTGGAAGTCGATCTCGAGGACCACCCAGTCTTCGCCTTTTATCACCGGAATCCGCGGCTGCTGCTCTCCCTCGGGCGCCGTGCGGTCCTGCTCGCTCGGCTGCCCTTGCTGCCCTTGCTGCCCCTGCTGCCCCTGTCCTTGCCGCTGACGGTCTGTTTGTCCCTGCCCAAGCGATGATTGGCTGCCCAGCCCACTCAGGCCGCCCAGTCCGCCTGTACCCGAGCCACCGAGCTGTTTCAGGATCGCGTCCTGCTGCTCCGGCGTCAGGTTGCGAAACATTTCGATCTGGTCCGCGCTGGGAACGCCCTGCTGGGCCTGGGCCTGTTGAGTGACGGCGAACGGCAGGCCAGCTCCCATAAACAATGCGATCAGCACGGCGAACGAGCGTTGCATCCAATCCATCCGGAACCTTTCTATGCTGTGTGCGGCGTTGCAGATTCAAGTCAGTCATCGGCGTTGCGCCCGGGCCGGCGCATGCCAGCCACCCACCGCCTCCAATACGAAGCCGCGATTGTACTGAAGCTGAGGATTTTGAGTGCAATTCAGTGGCGCTGGCGCTATAGACCCGCCAGCCGCAGCTGCGTTCCGAACGGGAGCGGGCAAGAGGCACGCCCAATTCGCATGTGATACTTGTACAGTCCGGCTGATTGCGCCGGCTTACTGCCCAGGACTGATGATGAAGAGAGTCGGATCGGCATTTTGCCTTCTCATGCTTGAGCTGCCCGCAACCGCGTTCGGCGGCGGCGTGACACCGTACCTGCCCCTCAATCTCGAGCCGGAAATCGAGTCGCAGATCGAGCGAGTACTGATCCTCGCGGACAAACCCGTCATGACGCGGCCCATAGCTGCCGCCACGGTGCTCGACGCACTGTCCGCGGCGCGCAAGATCGATCCGGTTCTCTGTGAACGCGTACAGCGTTACCTCGATCGCTATACCCACACAGCAGGTATAACGCATGGCAGCGTCGAGGGCGCGGTGAGCAGCGGTAAAGGCGCGAACACCGTGGATCCAAACCGCTACGGGATGCAGGAGAACAGCCATTGGGACGCCTCGGCACAGGTGTACTGGCAGCCGAACGCCTACATGCTGGTCGACGCGGGCGCAGTCGCCTACGAAGGCAGGACCAATTTTTCCGGCTCGATGGTCAGTCTCGGATTCGACTTCGCGCAACTGGACATCGGGTTCCGCCCGCACTGGTTCTCGCCAATGACCGACAGCAGCATGCTCATGAGCACCGAGGCTCCGACAATGCCCTCGGTCACGTTGTCAAACTATAGGCCGCTCACGCGCTTCGGCCTGCACTACGAGCTGTTCGGCGCCCGCATGTCCGAGAGCCACCGCATCGTTTTGGGCGACGGCCTCACCAGCGGTCATCCGAGCCTGGGCGGGTTCCATCTGGATGCCGAGCCGGCCAGCGGCTGGTCGATCGGTGTGAACCGCCTGTTCCAGTACGGCGGCGGCGCACTCGGTGGCAACTCGGTGAGCCGCCTCTTCAGTGGGTTGTTCAGCCCGAGTGCGGGCAACCAAGCCTCGGTTGCCAACCAGCAGGTCGGCAACCAGGAGGCTTCCATTACCAGCAGCCTCCTGTTCCCCGGACGGGTGCCGTTCGCAATCTACTTCGAGTACGCGGGCGAGGATACTTCCCGCGGCAAGCCCTATCTGCTCGGCAACTCGGCACTGTCGGTGGGCATCCACTTTCCCCGCCTGTGGCAGCATTTCGATCTCACCCTGGAGAGCAGTGAGTGGCAGAACCTCTGGTATGTCCACAGTGTATATCTTGATGGGATGACCAACTACGGACGCGTGACCGGCAACTGGTTCGGCGATCAACGCGTATTCGGCGATGGAATTGGCGGACGCAGCCAGATGGTGAGCCTCGGCTGGGAGGCGCCGTTCGGGGGACAGTTTCTGCTGCGGTATCGCGGCTTGCAGAACCAGACTTACGGACAGTACAGCTACCAGCACTTCCGCGACGTGTCCCTGGGCTACTCACGTCCCTGGCAGAGTCTGATCGTCGGAGGCCAGTTGGATGCCGGCCGTGACGTTTTCGGCGCCAACTTCACGCGGCTGTCGGGCTTCATCCGCTACAACGAGGGCGGCGGGCTGGCATCGTCCGTGGGAGCGGCGCTGAGCGGCAGCGATGATTCTCCGGACAAGCAAGGCGAGGTGTTCGTCGACGTGGGCGCGAACGCGAGCCGGCAAAGCATCAATCTCACTGCCAATGTCCCGCGCACCACCGGGCCGATCAAGCCCGGATATCACTTTGCAGCCGGCGCGCGGCGCTTCGTTTCCGACCACAGCGATCTGGGTGCGCGCCTGGAGGTTGACGATATTCAGAGTCATAACCTGCTTGGAGTGCGTCTGCTCGACTACCGCTATCGGTTCCACAGACCCCTGGCGCTCAGCATCTTCATCGGGGCTGCGCGCTACAACCTGCCGACGCCTGCCTATGGCCTTTACTATGGGGCCGGGCTCCAATGGCGGAATGTATTGCCGGGCTGGGATGTCGGTGTTGACTTGCGCTATGCGGACACCGTCGCGCGCGACCACCTGCTGCCGGGCGATCCACCCAACGTCGGCGCACGCACCGACAGCTTCTACAACATCCTGAGCACGACGCTATCCATCAGCCGCCATTTCTGAGGCAATGGCTAGGTGGCCCTGCGCAGCTCGTGTATTGATGTCAGCAGCTTCGCCACGGCGGGCGGCACTGCGTGTGCGGCGGCCGGATCCTGCACGGCGGGAATCAACTGCTCGGCGAGCTTCTTGCCGAGCTCGACGCCCCACTGATCGAAGGAGTTGATTCCCCAGATCACCCCTTGTGTGAATACCTTGTGCTCGTAGAGTGCGATCAGGCTGCCCAGGGTCGCCGGGTCGAGCCTCTCGAACAGGCAGATGGTGTTCGGCCGGCTGCCCTGGTGGACCTTGTGAGCCAGCAGTGCGGCGATCCGCTCGACAGGCACGCCGTGGCGCTCGAGGTCGGCGCGCACATCATCCGCGGACTGGCCCGCCATGAAGGCCTCGGCCTGGGCCAGGCAATTCGCGATTGCAAGGTCCTGATGGTGCTGATCGCCGCAGGATGACTTGGCGGACACGTGAAAATCCAGGGCTGCGCGTTGCGTGCCCTGGTGGAGCAGTTGAAAGAACGAGTGCTGTGCGTTGTTCCCCGGCTCGCCCCAGACGATGGGTGCCGTCTGCCACTCGACCGGCTTGCCCTGCAGTGTGACCGACTTGCCGTTGCTTTCCATCTCGAGCTGCTGCAGGTAAGCGGGCAGACGCTTCAGCCGGTCATCGTACGGCAGCACCGCATGCGTGGGCAGTTGCAGGAAGTTGATATTCCAGACGCCGACGAGTCCGAGCAGCACCGGCAGGTTGGAGTGCCACGGCGCGCTGCGGAAGTGCTCGTCCATCGCGTGCCCTCCCTGCAGGAACTGCAGAAAGCCCGCGCGTCCCACTGCGATCGCCAGTGACACGCCGATCGATGACCAGATGGAGTATCGGCCGCCGACCCAGTCCCACATCTGGAAGCGGTAGTCGGGATGCACCTTGAATTCGTCCATCGCGCGGTGATTCACCGAGACGGCGGCGAAATGGGCCGGAACGGCCTCCTCGCCCAACTTCGACTTGAGCCATGCGCGCGCCGTGCGGGCATTCGTCAGCGTCTCGAGAGTCACGAAGGTCTTGGAGGCAACGATGAAGAGCGTCGTAGCCGGGTCGGCCTCCGCGAGAACGTCATACAGATGGTTGCCGTCGATGTTGGAAATAAACTCGCAGCGCGGCGCCCCCGCGGTGAACTGTTCGAGGGCCTGCACGGCCATTGCCGGCCCGAGGTCCGAGCCGCCGATACCGATGTTGACGACCAGGCTGAACGGCTTGCCCGCACTACCAACAATACGGCCGCTGCGCACCGCTTCGGCGAACGACAACATTCGCTCGCGCTCCTGCATCACCTGCCGCTCGATGTCAGAACCGCCGACCGCGGCCCCCGCGGGCTGGCGCAGCGCCACGTGCAACACGGCCCGATCCTCGGTCAGGTTGATCCGCTCACCGTGCCACATGGCCTCGATGCGCTCGCGCAAGCCCACTGCATCGGCCAATTCGATCAACCGGGCGAGCACGATCTCGTCGATGCGCTGCCTGGAAAAATCAAGCTGCAGTCCAACGGCCTGGCGGGAAAAACGCTCGAAGCGGCCCGGGTCACGGGCAAATAGCTCGCGCGTCGGGACACCGCTCAGTCGCGAGGCATGCGGCGCAAGCTCGGTCCAGGCGGCAGTCGTCGGACCGGGGGTGATGTGCAGCATTCGAAAATCTCCTGACGAGCGCCGCAACGAGCGCCTCAAGCGCGGCGGTAGAATCCAGCGACCGTATCTGCGACGTATTGTAGTTGCATTTCGGTCAGCTCCGGGAAGATCGGCAACGCGAGCGTTTCCTCGGCCGCGCGCTCGGACTCTGGAAAATCGCCTGCGCGGTAGCCCAGGTAAGCAAAGCACTTCTGCTGGTGCAGGCAGACCGGGTAGTAAATCTCCGATCCGACACCCTGCGCGGTGAGATGCTGGCGCAACAGATCGCGATCACGCGCGCGCAGGATGTACTGATTGTAGATGTGACGCGCACCGGCTGCAGGCGGCGGTGTCTGCACTGCGCGTCCCAGGTCGGCTTGCGCGAAAGCTCTGTCGTAGAAGGCCGCATTGCGCTGGCGAGCGCGGGTCCAGTCGTCAAGGTACTTGAGCTTGACGTTGAGGATGGCCGCCTGCAGCTCATCGAGACGGAAATTGCCGCCGATCAATGCATGAAAATATTTCGGCTTGCCGCCGTGGACCCGCAGAACTTCCATCCTTTCCACGAGCGCCGGATCATTCGCCACACACATCCCGGCATCGCCGAATGCACCCAGGTTCTTGGTGGGGAAGAACGAGAGGCACCCCACGTCGCCATAACTGCAGGCCCGGCGGCCGTTCGAATCCTCTGCACCGATCGCCTGAGCGGCATCCTCGATCACGCGAAGCCCGTTCCGTTGCGCAATCTCCATGAGCGCCGGCATATCTGCCAGCTGGCCGTAAAGATGCACCGGCATGATCGCCTTGATGCGCGCTCCCTGGCGGGTAAACAGACCGCCCTCGCGCCGCTCGCAATCTCTTGCGATGAACGTTTCCACCGCCACAGGTGAGAGGTTGAATGTAACGGGGTCGATGTCACAGAACACGGGGACTGCGCCCGCCCGGGCAATAGTTCCCGCCGATGCAAAGAAAGTGAAGGGGCTGGTGATGACGGCATCCCCGGCACCGATCTCGAGAGCCATCAACGCCAGCAGCAGGGCATCCGTGCCAGAGGACACACCGAGTCCGAAGCGGCACCGGCTGTACGCGGCCACCGATGCCTCCAGCTCTTTGACGGCCGGTCCAAGGATGAACGCCTGGCTGGCGCACACTTGCTGTATCACCGACTGAATCTGCGCCGCGAGCGGCTCGTACTGCAGCTTCAAGTCGAGCAGGGGAACCTGGATAGGAGCTCGCGGCTCAATGGGGGGCACTTAGGAAACTCCAGCGTGGGAAGACATACCTCCGGCATTCTAGCAGCGCCGGATCAGGGGAAGCGGGCTTGGTATCCTCCCCGCAAGTCACTGTGGAGAGTAGTCGATGCAGCGCCGCGAGATCTCAAAGGCAATGTTGCTGGGTCCAGCTGCGGCTGGCGCGTTCCTGGCCCGCAATGCTACCGCTCAAAGCTCCGGCCGGCCGGGATATCCGCCAACAAAGGAGGAAGCCGCAGCCAAGGTGACTGCGGCCGACGATTCCTACCCGCCGGGGGATGTCAGGCGCTACGGCGCGCTGGGGGACTGGGACGGCACACAGGGGGCGGACGATACCGCTGCTCTTCAGAATGCATTGAACTGCAACGCCACGGTGTTTCTGCCGCCGGGGAGATTCAGAACATCGGCCATGCTGACGATCCCGGCCACCGTACAGATAGTGGGCTCGGGCGGGGATGTCTGTAGCATCGAGCCGCAGGAATGCGACGGCCTGTCTTTCGCGCCATCGAGCGGTATAGGGCCGACGATGCTCAGCGGCTTCGCCGTGCGCGGCAACCCCCGCGGCCGCAACTCCTTTGTGGGCATCGTGTGTCCCGGGAGCGCCAATCCAGCCGCGCAGGTCAATGGCATACGGCTGGAGAACGTGCGCATACATTTCTTCAACACGGCAGTCTCGGTGCGCACCTTCTGGCACTCGAGCATCAGGGGCTGCGTCTTCAACCATGTCTACCACGGCGTGAAGATTCTTGGGCAGTCCTGCAAGGTGTCCATCGATGACTGCCAGATGGTGTGCGATCTGACGCAAGGCCATGGTGGCGCCACCGGAGTGTTGATTGACTCAACCGCTGATTACGATCCCGGACACAACACCCGCCTCAGGCCCGAAAGCATTCTCCTGCAGAACAACCTGATCATCGGCTTTGATCACGGGGTTGCGGCAGCCGATGTGCTCGATGTGCGCGTGCTGCACAACGTGCTGGACTATTGCACTTACAGCGGGATTCAGCTGACTACCTGCGATGGCACCTGCACCGTCCATGACAACTGGATCGCTCTGAACTCCGGTGCAAGGGTGTGCGGCATCAGGCTCGTGCCGGTCAGCATTCCCGCCAGCAGTATCCGCAACATCAGGGACAACTTCATAGTGGCCACCGCCGCGCTGGCCGGAAGCTGCGGAATCAGCGTGGAAAGCCTGCAGAATCACTGCAACATCAGCGGGAACACGCTCTCGGGCTTTACGCAGGCGGACATCTACACACAGGGCGCTTCAAATACATCCATCTTGAACAACCGATGCGGCTCGACGGCTGCGGGCCATTCCATATTCAGCGCAGCCGCGCGCGGCCCGATGACCCTCGACGGCAATTTCTGCGCATCCGCCATCCTGTTGAACGCGGCTGCTGACAGCAGCACGCCCCGGATCGTGTCGTTTCAGCCGTAGTGGACCCGCGGCAGATTCGCTCCCGGCTGCGGCGCAACGTGTTGGAGAAACCAGTCATAGGTCGTGCGGAGGCCGTTCTCCAGGTCGATCTGCGGCTTCCAGCCCAGCGCCGTCAGACGGGTAGTATCGAGCAGTTTGCGCGGGGTGCCATCCGGTTTGGAGGAATCAAAACGCAAGGCGCCCTCGAACCCAACGACACGGGCTATGGTCTGCGCCAGCTCGGCAATCGTCTGATCGCGGCCGCAGCCGATATTGATCAACGATGAGTCGTCATGGCGCTGCATGAGAAACAAACACGCGGCCGCCAGGTCATCCACGTGCAAAAACTCCCTCTTCGGAGTGCCCGTGCCCCACACCTCGACTTGCGCAGCATCGCTCAGCTTGGCCTCGTGAACCTTGCGCAGCAGAGCCGGCAGCACATGCGAGCCCGCCAGGTTGAAATTGTCTCCCGGCCCGTACAGGTTGGTGGGCATGGCTGCAATCGCGTTGAAACCGTACTGCCGGCGGTATGCCTGGCACATCTTCAGACCCGCGATCTTGGCGATGGCGTACCACTCATTGGTCGGTTCCAGCGGGCCCGTGAGCAGGCAGTCTTCTGACATGGGTTGGGGCGCGTGCTTCGGATATACACAGCTCGAGCCCAGGTAGAGCAGCTTGTGGGCCCCATTGCGGTATGCCGCATCGATGACGTTCGTGTGGATCGCGAGGTTGTCGCGGAGAAACTCCGCCGGGTAGGTATCATTGGCCAGGATTCCGCCCACGCGCGCGGCGGCGACGAACACGTACTGGGGCCGGTACTGCGTAAAGAATCTCTCCACGGCATCCTGGCGCGTGAGATCGAGCTCCTGGCGCGTGCGCAGAATCAGATTGTCGAATCCTGCCGCATGCAGAGCGCGGACCAGCGCGGAGCCGACGAGGCCCCGATGCCCTGCAACGAAAATCAGTGAGTCGGGGCTCATTCGCGGTACTGGCATGTCTTGAATCCTTCGTGTCCGGTAATACTTACCCCAATGTTCCCCTGCGAACATTTCATTTGTGCGTCCGGGTCAACGCTCGTATTTATAATAATCGCAGAACCAATCGACGAAGCGGCGCACGCCCTCTTCGATCGGTGTCGCCGGGCGATAGCCTACATCCCGGACCAGGTCATCGATGTCAGCGTAGGTCTCAGGCACGTCACCCGGCTGCATGGGCAGAAAATTTTTCTGCGCCTTGCGGCCCAGGCATTCCTCGATGACTTCGATGTAGCGCATCAGTTGCACCGGCTGATTGTTGCCGATGTTGTACAAGCGGAAAGGAGCGCTGCTGGAGGCAGGGTCCGGGGCATCACTGCTCCACTTCGGATCGGGCGCCGCAACGCGCTCCGCGGCACGCACCACGCCCTCGGCGATGTCATCCACGAAAGTGAAGTCGCGCTTGTGGTGACCGTTGTTGAACACGTCGATGGGTTTTCCCTCGAGAATGTTCCGCGTGAACAGAAACAGCGCCATGTCCGGCCTTCCCCACGGCCCGTATACCGTGAAGAAACGCAGGCCCGTGGTCGGGATCTTGAACAGCCACGAGTAGTTGTGCGCCATCAGCTCGTTCGCACGCTTGGTCGCCGCATACAGAGAGACCGGATGATCGGCAATCCCGTGCACGGAAAACGGCATGTTGGTATTGGCGCCATAAACCGAGCTGGTCGAGGCGTACACCAGGTGCTCCACCGCGTTGTGGCGGCACCCTTCCAGGATGTTCAAAGTTCCCGTCACGTTGCTGTCGATGTAAGTGTGCGGGGCCTCGAGCGAGTAGCGGACCCCAGCCTGCGCCGCGAGGTGAACTACGCGCGCGAATCGCTCGCGGGAAAACAGCTTCGCCATTGCGTCTCGATCCGTGAGGTCGATCTGCTCGAAGCGAAACGATGGTTGCTTCTGCAATAGAGCGAGCCGCGCTTTCTTCAGGCTCACGTCGTAGTAGTTATTGAGGTTGTCCAGTCCGACGACCTCGTAACCCCGGGCGAGCAGAAGTCGCGAGGCGTGATAGCCGATGAACCCTGCGGCACCGGTGACCAGGACTTTGAGATCAGGCACTTGAGCGATTCATCTCGGGTGCAACCTGAATTTGCGCCGGGGGCCATAGACACTTGCCGCCGCTCGCCTTGTTGATGACTGCGAGCATCACCGCGTGTGCTGCGAGCTCCTCCTCCGTAGCCGCTATGACTACCAGCGGCACCGGCGGACGGACGAGCGCGCGAACCGCACGACCGCCCTGCGCTGCATTGCCGGACGCTGAAGTTTCGACCAGCGCCAGGGCGCCCTGGCCACCAGTCATCGCAAGATAGACGTCTGCCAGGATTCGCGCATCGAGCAGAGCGCCGTGCAGCTCGCGGCGCGAGTTGTCGATGCTATAGCGCTTGCAGAGCGCGTCGAGGTTGTTGCGCTGCCCCGGGTGCA
>JAQGOC010000266.1 GCA_028293805.1 Gammaproteobacteria bacterium | reverse complement strand
CCTCAGATGCGCGCACGAGCAAAGACGCCAAGGAAGCGAAGAATTTCCTCGAGGAAGCCCGTTCGTTCGATCCGCAGTCGCAGGAGATTGCGCGTGAGAACGCGGCTGTCGAGCGCGACCGGTCGGCAACTGAGGCACAAGCGGCGGATCATGCGCAACAGGCGGGTATCGACTCACTCAAGAGCAAGCTCGCCGCCCAGGTCGCTGCGGGCAACATGGATGGTCCCGATGGCGCCACTGCGACGGCAAATGCGCTCCGCCGGGTCCTCGGCGGCAGCGTGTATGTCGCCCGTGACATGCCACAGATCCTCGTCGAAGGCTACGTGCACAAGGCACGCACTCAACTTGCAACGGGGCATGTCGACGAGGCTCTCGCGACGCTTGCTTCGGCACGCAAGAAATTTGGCACCGCGCCCGAGCTCAAGAATCTCGAGGTGCGCTACGTCGCGATCGGGGACGTTTTTGACCGGCTGAGCACGGCCATCCTGTTGAATGCCGATGAGCTGCGTCACGGTCTCGAGGGCCTGCGGGGAACGGAGGGCGCAGACTATCCCGCCGTGGAGGGCATGCTGGCTCACACGCTGGCCAATAGAATCGCCGATCAGCGCGCTGCGAAGCGCGCCTCCGTCGTCACGAGCCTCGTCGAGGCAGGCCACAAGTTATTCCCCGAGTACGTCACGGTGCTCGAGCAGGGCGTCGCAGGCGCGCTGCCGAAAACGGGTCTGGCCGTCAGCACGGATCCCTGAGATTCCCAAAGGTATCGCACGACATGATGATCAGAAGTTTGCGCGCGACCTCAGGGTCCTGTCTCATCAGCGCGGCCGCCCTGGGTGGTGCCCCGCAAATACAGGCCCAGCAAGTGGAGCAGGGTGTCGCGATCGTGTCCGAGTCGATTGCCAGCCGCGTGGGCGGATTCTCATATCGTCCGGAAACCAACTCCGACTTGGACTTTCGCGGTACGGCGCTGGCCTCGCTCGCCTCCGGAACCGCGAGAGTTCATACGGCAAGCGAGCGTACGGAGATAGCCGCTCGCTTCGAGCATCTTCCGTCCGCCACTTCGCTCGGGCCCTTTGCGGTATATGTGCTCTGGGTCATCACCCCGGAAGGACAGGCGCACAATCTCGGTACCCTGGACGTCGACTCCGACAAGGGGCGTTTGAGTACCACGACGCCACTGTCGAGCTTTGCGCTGATCGTAACCGCCGAGCCGCATTTCGCGGTGAGCATTCCAAGCAAATACGTGGTTCTGCAGAGCACAGGGAAGAACGTGCAGGGAACGCCGCTCGTAGTGACCTCGCTGGCTTCTCGAGCCAACTACGATACCTTGCAGCCCGTGCGCTCGGATCCCAAGCACCCGGTCCCGGTCGAGCTCGTAATGGCCCATTACGCGGTAGCGATCGCGGATTCTGTCGATACCGCACCGACTCCATTGAAGTCCCATGAGTATGCACGCACCGCGCTCGCGGCAGCGGACGCTGCGCAGGCGTCCAAGAAGTCAGCCGACCGCACCAGGGTGCCGGAACTCTCGCGCGAGGCGATTCAGGCCGCGGAAGATGCGCGTGCCGCCGCTGAAACTCGCCGGGGCGGTGCGGAGCTGGAAAATCTGCGGACGCAGATTGCCGATCGCGATGCGAAGTTGAAGGCCGCCGAGCTCAGCGAGGCGCAGACGCACCAGGAAAAAGTTGCGCTGGAAGCGCGCATCCGTACGATGGAGAGCCACCTTCCCTCTGCCGCGAGCCGGCAGCAGTTGGCGGTGCAGATGCTGAGCCGCTGGCTGGTCCTCGATGCATCCGAAGGGGCGTTGACCGCTCACCTCACGAGCGACGAGGGATTCGTAAAAGCCCGCACGGATCTTGCACCGGTCACACGCGAGCGTCTCTCGGTGGCAGCGGGCATTCTCATCGGAATGGGCAATGTGAGTGTTACGGTGACACCGGCATTGCAGGTGAGCGAAGATGTGCATCAGCTCACTCTTTCCAACTCGCGCGTCCGGGCACTCGTGGACTGGCTCGCCTCGCTTGGCGTGCGCGCGACGGCCGGGGAGGCAGGAGCGTCCACGGGCGCGGTGGAAAAGGCGCTTGCGCCCGGACCCGGTGTCGAGCTCGTATTCAACTTCGAGGGGCCCGAAGCGGCCGCCTCATCGAGTGTGCCAAGGCCCTGAAAGGCGGCTGGCACGCCGAGAGGCAGTCATTTCCGCCCGTGTGCGGGGCTCATGGCAATGACCAGCGAACCGTCCGATAGCGACAAGACCAGCGTCCGTCCGCCGCGCCCCGAGGAGACCGCGGTGCGCGCGCGACCCGGGGACCCCACCCGCATGCGCGCTCCGCCGGGCGACGATCCGACGCGGATGCGACCCGAGCGTGCGAGCGTCACCGGTGCGGCTCGGTCTACCCCGGAACAGCGGCCGACTTCGCAAACGGCGTTTGGCCAGGGTTACCGGCTCCGCGGGCGTTACCTCCTCGACAGGCTCATCGGACAGGGCGCCATGGGCCAGGTATGGCGCGCGAAAGACCTGCTCGGCGAAGAGGCCAGGGACCGCAACCCCTACGTCGCGGTCAAGGTGCTGAACAGCAACCTCGAGGGGCATCCCGAGGCGTTTGTCGCCATGCATCGCGAGGCGACACGCGCCCAGAAGCTGGCTCATCCGAACATCGTCACAGTCCATGTGTTCGACCGTGACGATGAGCTCGGGCGCGCATTCATAGCAATGGAGCTGCTCGAAGGCCGGCCCCTAGACCAGGTCATTCGTGAGGCGGCGGCGGGCGGCCTGCCTCGCGAGCAGGCCATGCCCCTCATTCGCGGCATGGCGCAAGGGCTCGCGTACGCGCATAGCAAAGGGATCGTGCATTCGGATTTCAAACCCGCCAATGTGTTTGTCAGTCCCGACGGAACGCCGAAGATCCTGGACTTCGGCATAGCCCGCGCGGTGCAGGTGGCGGGCATGGAGCCCACCGATTCCGGGGACCACGACGGCTTTCAGGGCTACACACCCAGCTATGCCGCTCCCGAAGCGCTCGATGGCGAGCCGCCGAGTACCTCGGAGGACGTGTTTTCTCTCGGCCTCGTAGCCTATGAGCTGGTAATGGGCGGTCATCCATTCAACCGGATGTCGGCACACGAGGCGCGAAGCACACGCTTCGAGCGCGCGCCGCTGCAAGGCCTCAAGCGTCGAGAGTGCAACGCCATAGAGAGGGCGTTGGCGTTCGATCGTTCGCAGCGCTTTCCCGATGCAGGTGCCTTCTTGAGGCAACTGCAGGGCGTTCCGTTCATCCAGAAGGCACTGGTCGCCGTCGTGTGCGTGCTGGTGCTGGCCGCAGCAGGCCTGTGGTACAGCGGCTACCGCGAATCGCTGCCGAAGGAGCCGCTGGAACAGCTTCCCGTGCAAGTACAACGGGACTTTGCCGACAAGGTGCGCCAGGGCAACGAGTCCCTGGATTATCTGAAACGTACGCACGACGTCACGGCAAGCGCCGATGCCGCGCAGTATTTTGGCGAGGCCTACCGGCTGCATGCAAAGGACCCACAGGCAGTGAGCGGCCTGCGGGCGGCGGCGGACTATGCGATCGACTGGTACGGCAAGTTCCCCGACCGCACCGAGGCGCGCACGCAGTTGGAACGGTTCGCCGCCAAGAGCGACTACTATGATAGGTACGAGCCGCTGCAGAAGGCCATACGAGCGGCAGCGGGGAAGTGATGCGGCGAGCTGCAGATTTTGGGCCGTCCCGCGGCCAGGGGAGATTTGACATGCCTGACTTTGCACTTTACGGACATCGGATCACGCTGCTCCTTGCAGCGTGTCTGCTCAGCGCGGCTGCGCCCTCTCCTGCGAAATCCCGCACAGACAAGGCCACTGAGGGCATGACCACGCGCAAGGACCTGGAGATCGTGGAGTGCCTGCTCCCGGGACAGGTCCGGCAGTTGGGCAACACCACCTATATCACGCAGCGCCGGCCGACTCGCACGACGGCGTCCGACTGTCGTATCCGGGGCGGCGAGTATGTGGCTTATGACCGGGCCGACTCCAAATCGGCATTGCGCATCTGGATGAGTGCCGCCGAAGGCGGCGATGTTGAAGCGCAGAATAACGTCGGGGAGATCTACGAACGGGGTCTCGGTGGAGAGCCGAACTTCGAAGCCGCGGTGATCTGGTATCAGAAGGCGGCGGATCAGGGTTACGCGCGCGCGCTCTTCAATCTCGGCACTTTGTACGAGCAGGGTGCGGGCGTGGAGAAAGATCGGCTCAAGGCGCTCAATCTGTACCGCAAGGCATGGGGAGTCCCGGAGGACAACATCATGTTCGCCTCCGCCGCCCAGGAGCAGCAGGACCAGTTGCGCGCCGAGCTGCAGAATGTGATTGGCGAGAAGGACACCCAGCTCGGTTTGCTAGGCAAACAGCTGCAGCAGATGCAGAGCGAGGCTAAGAAGCACCCGGCGGCCGGCACGGCGAGCGAGGACTCCAACAAGGAGATCCAGGCGCTCAAGGCCTGGATCGCCAAGCTCGAGGTGGAGAAGCGCGCCAGCGCGGGGCAACTGGCAGGCCTTCCCGCACAGACGCGCGAACCGATGGCGCGAACGCCCGCTGCCGCGCTCGATCCGCAGGCACAGGCGCGGCTCGTGAAAGGGATGGATTTCGGCCGGTATTACGCACTCGTCATCGGCAATCAGGACTATCAGGTGCTCGAGCGCCTGCAGACGCCGCGCGCCGACGCCGAGCGCGCAGCCCAGGTGCTGCACGACAAGTATGGCTTCACGGTGCAGACCATCGAGGACGCCAACGATGTGGCGATGCTGAAAGCCCTCAACGATCTCAACAAGGTGCTGCGGCCGAACGACAACCTGTTGATCTACTACGCCGGCCACGGGACACGCCTCAAGACGGCCAACGTCGATGCCGGATACTGGCTGCCGGTCAATGCCGAGCGTCCGCCGGATGATACTTTCTGGGTCGCGAACGAGCAGATCACGGCCCACCTGGCTCGCTTGCCGGCCCGGCGGATACTCGTCGTAGCCGACTCCTGCTACGCCGGGCTGCTATCGACCGATCCAGGCGTCAACATGTTCGGCACGGAGAGCCGCTTCTCGCTCGATTACGTGAAATACAAACTGCCGAAGCGCGCGCGGCTGCTGCTCGCCTCGGGCGGCGACCAGCCGGTGCTCGACTCGGGCGGGCAGGGCGATTCGGTGTTCGCGCGGGCCTTCCTGGATGTGCTCGCCGCAAACTCCGGGATTCTCTCGACCCCGGCATTGTTTGCGCAGGTGCAGGCGCGCGTGAAGGCAGGCGCCGCGCGCAACAATTTCACGCAGGTTCCGGAATTCAAGGCCATCAAATCGGCGGGCCACGAGCTTGGCGACTTCTTCTTCGTGCCGCGCGGACTGGGCTTGTAAGGGGGTCAGGGCCGCGCGGGTTGCTTCAGAACTCCCAACGCAATCCTCCGGATATCACGTGGTAGTTATAGTTGGCGTAGTCGAGAATGCCTGAGTACTGCAGGAACCCCTGCAGACCATGCTTGAGAACGACCGAGCCGCCGCCGCCCACCACGTAGTAATGGCGCGTGGGCTCGTCGGTCGGCAGCTCGAAATCGGTTCCGCCCACTCCGTTCGTGTAGGTCGAGCCGATGGTCCGTGAGCTGTCGCGGAACTGCCGCCGTGCTTCGCCGTATGCGTATGGCACTACTACCCCGAACGGGCCGAGCACCGCGTACGTCACCTTGACGCCCAGCGCGGCTTGCAGCGACGGGATCGACTGGGCCGGGGTGTCGAGATCGAAGCCGTTGCCGTTGTACTCCGAAAAGCCTGCGATGTGCGTACTGACGGACTCGACGTTCAGATAGGGGTCCGCCGAGAAGCCGCGCATCTGGAATGTGTAACCGGCTCCGGCGGTAACGATCCAGGAGGTCGCTCCGGTGTTGCTGTAAGAGGTCTCGTCGACTGGGGCAACGGCGGGATTGTTCGATGGATAGGTGATTCGCCGGCGTGTCGCGAGACTCAGGTGTTGCGAGCCCACCGAGACATTGAGGTAGATGGCATCGCCTTCGAACTGCAGGTAGGCAAGCGCGCTCTGGCCGTTACCGTGAATGGCGCCATCGACGACGCTTTGCGTGGAATTGAAAGCGACCCGCTTCTCCGTGTGGCCCGCGAGCAGGCCCAGGACGAGGCGGTTGGTCAAGCGCACATCCGTACCGACCGAGATTTCCGTGCTGTTGAAATTGAACGCATCCTCCAGCACTGTCGGGTCCTTCGAGCCCGAGCCGTAGCCGGTGTTGACGAAGGCGCTCCAGCGGCTGAAAGCCGCGCCGCCGGAATCCGCGCCGGCCGCGCCGCCGAGCGCATTGCCGTTATACTGAAAGCTCCAGCCGTCGTTGCGCGGCTGCGCGGAGCCGCCCTGCGCAAGACGTGCGCCCTGCGATGCGAAGCGCAGCGCTGCAAAGCGGCTGGACAGTACCGCTGTCTGGGTGTTGGCGAACTTCGAGGCCATGGAGCCTTGCGCCGCGAACTCCTCGGGAGCGGTCCAGCGCAGAGTTTCAGCCACCCCCGAGGGGTTCAGGTGCAGGCTGAATTGCTGCTCGCCGCCGTTGTCGAGCAGTTCATTGGCGTTGTCCTCGAGCTCGCGTAGCCGGTTGAAGAGGTTCAAGGTCGACCCGGTGCACGATGGCGCCTGCAGGTTTCCGCATTGCGACTGCAAGTTGACGAATGCGGTATCGTTCGCCAATGCCGACTGTCGCTCGAGGGCGTCGTATACGAAAACTCCGGAATTCGACATCGTGGTGACGAGGTTCACGAGGCTGCCACCTGCCGGGGCCGTCTGGGCGCGGGCGGTACCCTGCCCAAAGAGCAATGCGGTACACAATATCCATGCGTGAGCCACCCCGAGCGGCGCTGATCTCCCAGAAATCCTCATGCGCACCTTCCCCTTGATCCGACGTTGCTGCCGCCGAGCAGAACCTGATCAGAGTTGTTGTCTTATAAAGTCCGACCAGCATAGCCATGCGAAAATTTGACTGTCAAGGCGGCGTGCATACGTGCGCCGTGCATACGTGCGCCGTGCGAACGTCCGCCGTGAATACGGGCCCCGCGCATACCCGCCCCGTGCTGATGTCGCGGCGCGGAATTGAAACGCGCTGCAAAAAAAGCCGTTGGGCGCTCAACTTGTGTGCCTGTTTCTTTCTGACGCTCGCAGTTTCTGGCTGCGCAGGTCCTGTGAAGCGCGTGGAAGCGCTCGCACGGCGTGGGGGACTGGAGTTTCTGGTGCTACCGGGCGTGGGATTTCAGCATCGCGCCTTTGCCGCGCTCCGCGGAGATGATCTGCTCGTTGTCTTTATTGACGGAGATGGCTCGCCTTGGGTGGATCATGGGCGTCGGGTGGCCAGCGACCCTACACCGCGAGCTCCGCTTGCGCTGGAGCTTGCGATCCGGACATCGGAGTCCGTGCTGTATGTGGGGCGGCCTTGTTACCTTGGACTCGTGCGGGACGGCTGCGCGGAAGAGGTCTGGACTTCTGAGCGTTACTCCGCAGCGGTTGTCGCCAGCATGGTCGCAGCGACAACGACGTATGTCGCAGCTCATAACTTTCAGCGGGTGCTGATTGTCGGCTACAGCGGTGGAGGCGCGCTTGCCGTTCTCGTGGCGTCACAATGGCCCGCTCCCCTGGACGTCGCCGCGAGCGGCTCTACGGGCGGGCTGAGGAGCACGCCTGGGGCGCGCGACAGGCCGCCACTGGCCGGTGTCGTCACTATCGCGGGCAATCTGGATCCGGATGCCTGGACGCGCTTGCATAATTATCTGCCGCTCACGGGCAGCCTCAATCCTGCGCTTGCTCCGGCGCTGCCGACGAGTCTGCGCGAGTGGCATCTCGTTGGCGACCGCGACTCGAACGTTCCGTCCTCGGCGGCGCAACAGTATCTCCAGCGTCTGCCGCCCGATCGCATCTGGCGGTATGCCAGCTTCGATCACGCGTGCTGTTGGGTTCGCGAGTGGCCCGCCGCGTTCGCGCGGATTCGGGCGGAGCTGGATGCGGCAAAAAGTCAACCGGTAGGGCCGTGAAGCACCTCGCAAGTGCTTCGCCGGAGCGCCAAAAAATTTGCATGCCGGAGCTCGCCTGCGCTCTTTGGCCATCCCTCGGGATGGCGGCGGATTTTCGCGCGCCGGGCCGGGTGCCCGGCGATATACTGCGCGACTTTTTCCGCCGGGTCTAATCCATGTGGTTCAAGAATCTGTGCCTGTATCGATTGCCCGCGGACTGGAAGGTTTCCGCCGCCGAGCTCGAAGAAAAGCTCGCTCACCGCACGTTGCAGCCCTGCAGCCCGCTGGAGATGCTGAGCCGTGGCTGGGTCGCCCCCTCCAGCACCGGGCGCATGCTGCACACCCTGAATCAGCAGCACCTGATCGCGCTCGGCGTGGACCAGAAACTGCTGCCGTCGTCGATCATCCGGCAGGAAGCTCAAAAGCGCGCGGAAGTGCTCGCCGACAGCCAGGGATTTCCGGTCGGGCGGCGACAGATGCGCGACTTGAAAATCCGTGTCACTGAAGAGCTTCGCGCCCGTGCGCTCACGCGGCGCCGGATGACGCGCGCCTGGATCGATCCGGTGAACGGATGGTTCGTCATCGACGCCGGCAGCGCGGGGAAGGCCGAGGAGCTCGTCGAAGCCTTGCGCGATCTGCTCGGCAGCTTCGCCGTGCAATTCGTGGAAACGCAGCGTACGCCGCACACCTCGATGGCTGCATGGCTGACGCACGGAGATGCGCCGGGCCCCTTCGGCATCGACCAGGATCTCGAGCTGCAGACCGCAGATCCGACGAAGGCCACCGTGCGGTACGTGCGCCACGCGCTCGACGGAAAGGAAATCAAGACGCATCTCGCCGGCGGCAAGTATCCGACGCGCCTCGGCTTGACGTGGAACGGCCGCATCTCATTCGTGCTCACCGAGAAGCTGCAAGTCAAGCGCGTCGAGTTTCTCGAGATGACGAAGGACACCGCGGACGGCGGTGAGCTGGACAAGGCCGAGCAATTCGACGTTGACTTCGCGGTCATGGCCGGCGAGCTGGCAAAATTACTCGACGATCTGGTGGAAGTGCTCGGCGGCGAAGTGGGGCGGCAGGAGACTGCCGCCGCGGCGTGACCGCGTAGTTCACCCGGTCGCTCGCGGCGAAGCCTCGCGAAGGGCGCCGTCCGATGCCCGAATCACACCTCGGCGCCCAGGGATTGGTCCAGGACGCTGAGCAGGAAATCCGCTTCCGCACGGACGATGGTGAGAGGCGGGCGGATTTTCAGGATGTTGCCCTCCCTTCCCGTGGACCCGACGAGAGCTCCGCGGCGCTTGAGGTCGTTGACGATGCGCGCGGTTTCCTGGCGCGGCGGCAACCTGGCAGCGGGATTTGCGCCGAGCTCTACGCCGAGGAACAGGCCGGCGCCGCGTACTTCGCGTATCCCTGAGTGGTGCTGCGCGAGCTTCGTCAGCCCGTGCTTCAAATACTCACCGGTGCTGCGGGCGTTGGCAATGAGGTGCTCATTTTCAATGACGTTGAGCACCGCCAGGGCCACCGCGCAAGACACTGTGTTGCCGCCGAAGGTGTTGAAGTAACGCGTGTGTTTCGCGAAGACGTCGAGCAGCTCGGGGCGGGCCGCCAGGGCAGAAACCGGATGGCCGTTACCCATCGGTTTCCCAAGGGTCACGATGTCCGGAATGACGCCGTGACGCGCGAAGCCCCACATGTGATCGCCGGTACGGCCGAATCCGGGTTGGACTTCGTCGGCAATGAAAAGGCCGCCGGCGGCACGGATGTTGCGTGCGGCTTGCGCAAGGAAGCCGGGCGGGTGGGAGACGACGCCGTCGCTGGAGAAGATCGTGTCGACGAGGAGTGCCGCCGGGCGGACGTTCGCCGCTTGCATGCGCTCGATGCACTGGTGGACGCGGTCGCCGAATTTCGCGATGCCCTCGGGTCCTATCGGTGCGGGTATGGCGTATACGCCCGGCCCGAGAGGTACGCCGTCCTCGGGTGACATGCCTGCGATTGTGTCGGTTGTGCCGTGATAGGCGTAATCGGTGATGATGAAGCCGGTCCCGCCGGTCACCGCCTTGCTGATGCGCACCGCAAGGTCATTGGCTTCGCTGCCGCTACAAGTGTAGATGATGTTGCCGATTTCCCGCGGCATCGTAGCGAGGAGCTTTTCAGCCAGTTCGAGAGGCTGTTCGGCGAGGTACCTTGTGTGGGTATTGAGTGTGCGTGCCTGCCGGGTCAGCTCGTCCACGACGTGGGGATGGCAATGCCCAACAACGGGGACGTTGTTGTACGCGTCGAGGTATCGACGGCCCTCGGCATCGTACATCCAGACGCCCTCCGCGCGCACGATGTGCAGCGGTTCGTCGTAAAAAAGAGTGTACGTCGGCCCGAGCGCGCGAGACCGACGCGATAGGATGTCAGCGGTGTTTGTTTCGCGATCCGTCACAATGTCATGTCCCTGGACAGGAGCTCTCGCGCGAGCTCGAGGCGCGCGCGGACGGATTCCGGGTCAAGGTCGGCGTAATGCGTCCCATGCGGGTTCCTGGCCCGGTGCCATGACGGGATCACGAGATCCATCAGCAGCCTTCCGGCGATCAATGAGTTCAACATGGAGAGCTCCGGAGGCAAGAGCGGTGTCGTCTCATGATAAGCGATCGCCAGATCGAGGATCGAGTGGTGCGGCGAGACTTCATCCTTGATCAGATCGGCAGCCGCAATGGCCACATCCGCGATCAGAGCGGTATGGGCAAGGTCGCCGAAATCGATGACGCCGGCAATCACAGTCTCAGCGGCGGGTTCGACCAGCACGTTCATGTCATTCAAGTCATTGTGAACGACCTGTTGCCGAAGGCGCTCGAATGGGGAAGCGATCCGGGCCTCGATCCGTCCGACCGAGACGGCAACGGCGTCTCGGTGGGGGAAAGCCGGCAGTTCCTCCAGCAGGGCGAGTGTGCGCCCTACGTTGCGCAGGTCCCAGATCAGCGGTCGGTGAGCCGCGGGGTGTGCGAAGGGCCGAAGCGCGATGCCGAGCCTCGCCGCCACGCGGCCGCATGCAGTCCGCTGCGCACGTGACCGCGCGGATGAGCGCAGCGTCTTGCCTTGCAGATAAGTCAATACACGGACCGTTCGGGTCAGGCCTGTCCGATCCTCGTAGCGAGCCATGGTGCGTCCATCGCGGTCGCGAAGTAGACGGGGACAGGGGAAGCCAGGATCGACGCGCTCAATGTGAAGGAGCGCGGCGATCGGCAGATCCGTGACCGCCGGGTCTTCCGCGATGTTTGAGATTTTCAGAACGTATTGGGAGCCGTCCCGGCACGATAGCTTGAAATTCTCATCACGCTCCCCGGTCAGCCGTGCGGCCGTGACTTCGAGTCCGTAGAGGTCGCGCGCCAGCTCCTGCGCCTCGTCCGGCGCCACGGGCGCCGAGGAACCGACCATCGTGGCCATGAATGCGTTCAGATCATTCGCCATCGTCGCTCGATTTCTGGCGGTACGTACTGCGATTTCAACTGGAATGCGGGCGTATCGCAAGTCGCTGGGGCCTCGTTGAGTCTCAGGAGCGACCCCTTTGGCGCGGACGCATCGGCAACCACCACTTGTGCTTGGTACTATTCTCCATGCCGCATCCGGCCAAGACAGCAGGAGTCGCCGTGACGAGTATCGATACCGCTGCCGTCCTTGCCGATCTCACCCATGAAGGGCGCCTGGTCGCCGCGCTGAATCACGGCAATATCGTGCTCGTGCAACGGGACGCAGCGACCGGTGAGCCTCGCGGCGTAGCGCCCGATCTGGCACGGGAGTTGGCGCGGCGACTCGGCGTAGAGCTCGAATTCGTGCACTTCGATTCCGCCAGGAAAGTGTTTGAGACCGTGGCTGCCGGGGCCTGGGATGTCGCCTTTCTCGCGATCGATCCGCTGCGTGCCGCTGGGATCGCTTTCACGGCGCCGTATGTGATCATCGAAGGGAGCTACCTGGTGCGCGATGATTCTCCGCTGCGCACGATCGCAGACGTGGATCGTCCCGGCGTACGGGTGACCGCTGGGCTTGGCACTGCCTACGACCTATACCTCACTCGCGAGCTGCAGCATGCGCAGCTGGTACGCGCGCCGAATTCCGCGGAAGCTATCGAGCTGTTTGTGGGGCAGCGCCTCGAGGCGGCCGCCGGCGTTCGTCAACCGTTGGTGGCGTTTGCCGCAAACCACCCGCATTTGCGTGTCATCGAGGGCAGCTTCACGAAAATAGAGCAGGCTATGGGGACGGCGAAGCACCGCGTGGCGGGTGCGGCCTACCTACGCGGGTTCATCGAAGAGATGAAAGCGAGCGGCTTCATTGCCAACGCGCTGCATGCGAGCAACCAACACGATGCGGCTGTGGCTCCGCCCGCGAACGCCTCATAGGCGTTGTCGATAGGCATCGATCAGTCGGCAGCGGTTTCCACCTGACGCTCCGGGTCGTTCCGCAACGTCATCTGTGCGAGTGCCAGAGCAATCGCCGCGCAGCTCGCTATGCCCGCTACCATGGGGAGCGCTGTGCCGTTCTGGAATGTGGCCACGAGCAGCATCACCAGCGCGCCTGTGACAAACTGCAGAGTGCCTATCAGCGCGGAGGCTGTCCCGGCAATCTCCCCGTACTCCTCCAGCGCCAGCACTGCCGTAGTCGGGATGACCAGGCCCAAGCACCCGTAGCCGACGAACAGGAACGCAGCCAGAACCTCGAGGCGATCGACACCGGATGCGAAGACGGCGAGCAAAGCGAGCATCACAACGGCGTAAACGATCACCGCTCCACGAACGAGACGGCGAAGTCCAACACGCGTCGCAAGCCACCCGGTGAGCTGTGCGACTGCGAAGAATGACGCCGCATTGGCTGAGAAGAACACGCTGTAGAGCCGGGGCGACAGATGATAGTGCTCGATCAGCACGAACGGCGAGTTCGACAGATAGACGAAGAAGCTCGAGATGCCGAACGCGCCGATGAGCGTGAGCCCGAGGAACTGCCGGTCGCTGAGGAGGAGACGATAAGCGGCGAGGGCGCCGCGGATGCTGCTGTTGGCGCGCTCGGCAGCGGGGCGCGTCTCCTTGAGGAGAGTGGCCACGATGATGCAACCCAGGATGGCGGCAACGAGCACCGTCCAGAACACGGCCCGCCAGCTGCCGAGTTGAATGACGACGCTGCCCGTCAGCGGCGCGAGTATCGGTGAAATGCTGAACACGAGCATCAGCAGCGACATCAGCCGGGTGGCATCGACCCCTGTGTGCAGATCGCGAACGATGGCTCGGGGGATCACCATTCCCGCGCACGCGCCTATTCCCTGAATGAAGCGGAATGCACTGAGAACGCCGATGTCGGGCGCGAGGGCGCACCCGATACTGCCGGCCGAGAACAGGCCCAGGCCTATATAAAGAGGAGCCTTGCGCCCGATCATGTCGGACAGCGGGCCGTAGATGGATTGCCCGAGGCTGAGCGCGATGAAGAAAACCGTGAGGCTCATCTGCACGGCGCCGCTGTCCGCCTGGAGGCTGCGACCGATCGCGGGCAACGCGGGAAGGTACATGTCGATGGCGAACGGCCCGATGGCTGAGAGAAGACCCAGCGTCACCGCGTTTCGCAAGAATCGGGTTTCCATAGTCGAAAATCGAAAAAATCAGCGCGCGGCTGCGGCTGCGCTGAAATAAAGGCCCGTGGCCATGACCGCCATCAGGCATGCAGGAAATCTGGGGGAGACGTGGCGCCACCGCCGGGACATGGAGGCCGAAGGGTCCCATGCCGTCTAAGGCATTTTAGGCAGTTTCCGTGGCCGCGGCGTACGCCGAAAGAGGTAGGAGACTGCCTAGCGGCCGCGGCAGGCCCGGCGGGTGGCTGCGCGCTTGTGGTGCATAAAGGCGGTGCAAGCGGCCGCTCGTGCCCTGTACCAGCGTGCCGTGGTTCAACCGGCCGAGTGCTTCTTCACCCAGTTGACAAAGCGATCCATCCAGCCCTGCAGCAGTTTCCGCGTGCTGTCGGGGCTGATGCCGCCGGATGCATCGAACAGCTGGTCGTTCACCTGAAGGTAGATCTCCGGTTGCCCCAGAGTAGGGGCGTCGACATAGGCGAGGACGTTGCGCAAATGCTGTTGACTTACGGCGGTGCCCACTGCGCCAATGGACGCTCCCATGATGCCCGCCGGCTTGCCCGCCCACGCATTTTGCCCATAGGGGCGTGAGGCATGGTCGATCGCATTCTTCAGGACTCCCGGCATCGAGCGGTTGTACTCGGGAGTGACAAACAGCAGTCCTTGCGAGGCGGTGACCGCCGCCTTCAGGCGCTTCACGTTCGCATGCGGCTGGGCGTCATCGTCCTGGTTATACAGCGGCAGGTCGCCGATCTCGAGAGGCTTGAAAGTGAAGTCCGCGGGCGCGAGCTTTATGACCGCATTCGCGAGCTTGCGGTTGAAAGATTCCCTGCGGAGGCTGCCGACAACAACGCCGATCTGGTACTGGCTCATGGAACTCTCCTGTGGGCGCCCCGATGCCAGCAATAAATGCGCCCCGCCGGCCGCACGAGCGCAGCGCGGTCGCCGCCCAGGCTCAAGCCGTCCCGCGGTAAAAATGTGTTCCAATACGCAGAGGCAGGACAGGAAAGTGATCGTAATGACAGGTGATCGAGGATCGCCCAACGCGACCGCGGCTGTTGCTGGAGAGGCAGGCACCGCGTCCGCATCTGTGAGCTCCAGGAACTTGACGGGTGCCGAAGCCATCGTCGAAGGACTCGCGGCGCACGGCATCGACACGGTTTTCGCGCTCCCGGGTGCGCAGATCTACGGTCTTTGCGATGCACTCGCGAAGAGCCGGGATCGGATCCGTACCATCGGCGCCCGCCACGAGCAGGCGTGCGGTTACATGGCGTTCGGCTACGCGCGCGCTAGCGGCAGGCCGGGAGTATTTGCGGTAGTGCCCGGGCCGGGCATTCTGAACGCGTCCGCCGCGTTGCTGACGGCACACAGCAGCAACCAGCGTGTGCTGGCGCTGACCGGTGATATTCCATCGCATGCGAAGGGCCGGGAGCGTGGCCAGCTTCATGAGTTGCGCGACCAGCTGCGCATACTGCGCTCACTGACTAAATGGGCCGACGAGATCGAGCATCCCTCGCAGGCTGCGTTGCTCGTCGCGAGAGCATTCCAGGAAATGTCCTCCGGCCGGCGGGGTGCCACGGCTTTGCAAGCGCCGTGGGACTATTTCACCACTTCGGCTGCGGTCGGCCCCGCGATCACGTTACCCCCCTTTCCCGTCCCGGACGTGGACTTGGACGCGCTCGATGAGGCGGCGAAGCTGGTCGCGGGCGCCCGGTCGCCAATGATTTTCGTCGGCTCGGGAGCCCTTGATGCCAGCGCCGAGGTGACCGCGCTGGCCGAGATGATCGGCGCGCCGGCGGTGAGTTTCCGCGGCGGGCGCGGCGTGGTGTCCAATGATCATCCCCTGGGGCTCACGATCGCGTCGGCCCAGCGTCTATGGCCCCAAACGGATGTTGCGATCGTGATCGGCTCGCGTTTCGAGCTGCTGGACGCCCGCTGGCGCCACCGACCCGCGGGTCTGAAAATCATACGCATCGACATCGATCCCGCCGAGATGCGTCGGTTGCCCGCCACCATCGGCATCGTTGCCGATGCCGCTGTTGGAAGTCGGGAGCTGGCCAACGCGCTTGGACGGCACGGGGTTCCGAGACGACGCGACGAGGCGATTGCCGCCGCCAGGGCGGAAGCGGCCGTGGCACTGCGCACCCTGCAGCCGCAGGTTGCCTACCTCGAGGTGATCCGTGAAGTGTTGCCCCGGGACGGTTTCTTCGTAGACGAGATCTCGCAGATCGGTTTCGCCTCCATGCTCGCCTGGCCGGCCTACGCGCCGCGCACTTTTGTCACCAGTGGCCATCAGGGCACGTTGGGGTTCGGGTTTCCGACCGCGCTGGGAGTGAAGGTCGCCTTTCCGAAGCGGGCCGTGGTCTCGATCACGGGCGACGGCGGTTTCATGTTCGCGGTTCAGGAGCTCGCCACCGCCGTGCAATATGGGATCAATCTCGTCACGCTCGTCTTCAACAACGAGAGCTACGGGAACGTCTATCGCGATCAGCAGCAGCAATTCGGCGGCCGGCTGCTGGGCTCCGAGCTCGTCAACCCTGACTTCGTGGCGCTTGCAGCGTCTTTCGGTGTCAGCGCGTCGGCGGTGAAGTCCCCGGCCGCACTGCGGCCTGTGTTGGAGCGAGCCCTGGCGGCGGACCAGCCGATGCTGATCGAGATCAAGGTGCCGAGGGGATCGGACAGCGACCCGTGGCGGTTCATAATGCCCAACCTCGGTTGAGTCGCCCACCATTCTGGTACGCTCCACCGGCTAGTGACGTAACATGATGCGCGCGTAAATGGCGTCGGCACTGTGCGCCGGAATGCTGCAATGCACATCCGCCGCAGCGTGCAAGTAGCCCATGGTTTTTACGGCGGCCAATAAGAACTCTCAATCACGGGGGTTGCATGCCCATCCAGGGCTACAGGCATTCACGCCTCATGGAGGAGTCGCAATCGCGTCTGGAAGCGGCAGCGAGAGCGGGGCCGTCTGAAGAGATGCTCGTTGCGAGTCGCATCGTGGAGCACCCCACGGCCTATCGCCTCTGGGAAGCCGAGCACGATCGCCTCATCCGCACCGTATCGGCGCACAGTCGCCTGGCGCCCCAGATTGGCGCATTGCGATCCGCCGCTTTTGGGCTGATTCACCGTAAGGCGCTGTTCGAATATCTGCGCGAGCGTGAAATCAATGGAGCGAGGCGCCACAAGTTGTTTTCACTCTTCTACGGCTCACGCGATTACGCCAACGCGGTCCTCGCCGAGCACGCCAGTTTCATACGTTGTAGCTCGAGCTATTTGTGCGCGGATCATCTCGCCGAGCAATTGATGAGGGATGCGGCATTTGACGAGCCACTGCAGCTTTACCAGGAGTGGTATGCAGAATATTTCCGCGTGTTCTGCGACGTCGAGCTGGCCGATACCCCGGACGAGAAGTTGGCCCTGGCGCCGCTGGATGCGCTGAAGCCGTTGCTCAAATACCGCTTGAAGCAGGCGCGTGACTCGATATTGGCGCTGCCGCAGGTGCCGTCAACGGTCTGGCGTGAGGTAGAGATCCGTAGGGCGACTGGAGAAACCCAGAAGCTGCGCAGATTGTCGCTCGAGCAGCGCCGCGTCGGTCTCTCTTCCGCCACGAACTCGAGGCCCCCCATAGGTCCTCCCAAGCGATGAGCAGCGTCGCCGGCCTGTAGATACAAACGCGCGGATCACCTGCGCCTATCGCAAGGCGTATCCGACGAACCTACGGTCAGCGCGGCGGCGAGCGCGCCGGCAAAGCACAAAGAGGCGGCGATGAACATGACGAGACGGATCGTCTCCACGTAGGCAGCCGCGATGACTGCTTGGGCGGTTTGCCGATCCCGCTCCGGCATGGTTGGCGGCAATGAGGCTGTTGCGAACTCCTGGCGCGTACTGGCGACAACGGCTCTAACTTCGGCGGACGGTGTCACCGTCGCAAGATGCCGGTCGAGGGAGCGACCGAAGGCACCCATGGCAACGGTGCCGAGCACGGCTACAAACAAGAGACTCGCTAACGATGCGACCGCATTGTTGATGCCTGAGGCGACGCCGAGCTGACGTTCGTCCACGGCATTTACCACTGCGGTCGTCAGAGGCGCCACGGTAATGGCCATTCCAAAGCCAAGCATCGTCATGGGCAACAGAAACGCCCAGTAGCGCGTGGCACCGCTGACGATTCCTAACAGAGCGAAACTGAGCCCCGTGATGATGGGGCCGATTACGAGAGGGGCGCGAGTGCCGAAGCGATCCGCCAATCCGCCGGACCAGCCGGAAAGCAGGCCCAGAACCACCGTGAACGGCAGATAGACAGCGCCCGCAGCCGTCGCGGAGTAGCCGTGGGCCTGAATGAGCAGGAAGGGCAAGAAAAACAATGTGCCTCCCAGGGCGCCGTAGAGCAGCAGGGTAAGCAGATTGATGCCGCTGAAGCTGCGTGACTTGAACAGCTGCAGTGGCATCATCGGCGTGCGGCTGCGCTTTTCGGCCTGCACGAATGCGGCCAGCAGCAGTGCGCCCGACACAAGGGAGGCCACCACGGTGAAATGCCCCCAACCCGCATGCGAAGCGCCAATCAATCCATACACCAGGGTGCCCAGTCCGCTGAATGCCAGTAGAGCACCTCGCCAGTCCAGGCCCCGTTGTGCGCTGGCATCGCGACTCTCCGGCACATGCCGGATGGCGATCCACAAAGTGGGCAGCGCGAGCACGGGGTTGACGAGGAAAATGGCGCGCCAGGACCAATGGTCGACCAGCCAGCCGCCCAATAACGGACCCCCGCCCGCGGCAATCGCGGATGCTCCCGACCAGATTCCGATCGCCGCGCCGCGCTCCTTTTCAGGGTAGGCAGCGCCAATGAGCGCCAGCGAGCAAGGGATCAGCAGCGCCGCACCCACGCCCTGAACCGCTCGTGCGACGATGAGCAGTGCGATATGGGGAGCAAGTCCACAGCCCAGGGAGGCAAGGGCGAAAATGATGATGCCGAGGAGAAAGATCCGGCGGCGGCCGAACTGGTCAGCAGCGGCACCGCCGATCAGCAGCAGGGCGGAGATGCACAACGTATACGCGTTTATGATCCACTGCATCGCCGGGAGGTTGGTGTGAAGCGCGGCCTCGATCCTCGGCAGAGCGACATTGACCACCGATTCATCGACGAATGCCATCGTCGATCCAAGGACGGCGGCCGCAAGGACCCACGATCTGCGATCGGCGCAGGCGCGCACTTCGGCGGTCGCGCGGATCGTTATTTCGGCGCACGGTCGTGTCGCCGGCGTCATCTTCAGAACAGCGGACTGCCGCGATTTCTGCCCACTTCGTCGCCGGAAACCGGTGGTGCGTGGTTGCCCCATGACGCCCGGATATAACTGAGCACGTCCGCTATCTGATCGTCGCGCAGTGTCTGGAAGTATGGGGGCATGCCAAAGGGGCGCGGATTTCCCGCCGTGCCGGGAGAGTAACCGCCGAAAAGCACGATGCGGACGGGATTGACGGTGGATGACATCGTGACGGCACGATTGCCCGCCAGGGGAGGTGCGGCGGGCGCACGGCCTTCACCGTTGTCGCCATGGCATTGCGCGCAATCGTCGGCGTAAATCGTCTCTCCTTTGCTCAGCGTGCCGGTGTGCGCAGAGGACCGGACGAGTCCGCCGGAGCGCGCGCCGGTGTCGGGTAACGACTTCAGATAAGCAGCCATCGCTCGCAATTCCTCGTCACGCGTGTACTGCAGGCTGTTGTATACGACTTCCCCCATGGGGCCCATCGTGGTGGCCTGTAAGGCTGTCGAGCCCGTCCGGCCGGTCTTCAGCAGCATGACAATGTTCGGGATGCTCCAATCGTGGACTCCCGCTTCGCGCGGGCTGGTCAATGTCGGCGCATACCAATTGAGCACGAGGCCGCCAGCTGGATTGTGCTTCGACTTGACGGCGCCCAAGGCGTTGCGTGCTTCGTGGCACGCGCTGCAGTGCCCGAGTCCCTGTGCCAGATAGGCGCCGCGATTCCAGTCGGCGCTCTGCGTGGAATCCGACTCGTACACGCCCGGCCGAAAGAAGAGCAGGCGCCACGCAACCAACAGCAGCCGGTGGTTGTATGGAAACCCGAGCTCATGGGCGCGTGTCGGCCGCGATACCGGGGGAACTGTCCTCAGGTACGCGTACATGTCGTCGGCGTCGCGACGGCTGATCCTGGTGTAGTTGGTGTAGGGAAAGGTCGGGTAAAGGAGCGTGCCGTCTTTGGAATATCCGTTGTGAAGAGCATGCCAGAAATCCGTCGCGCTCCAGCGGCCAATGCCTGTCTGGGCGTCCGGTGTGATATTCGGCGTAAAGAACGTTCCGAAGGGAGTGGGGATGGCGTATCCGCCGGCAAACGGCGCGCCGCCGCGGGCGGTGTGGCACGCCCTGCAGTCGGCCATCGTCACGAGCTCACGTCCGCGTTCAACGGAATCCACCGGAGGCGTATAGGCAGCTCGAGGAGCCTCGCCATCCTGCCGATCCACGGGAAAGAGCAGCCATACGGCAAGCAGAGTCAGCGCGACGAGCACCGCCAACACGGCCAGCAACTTTCTCACGGTTGCTGGCCTGTCTGAGGGATGCTGCCGCAGCGGAGTGCCGGCGGGTGCTCAAAACCCTGTTCGGGTCCCGTGTCGTCGGGCACCGCTTGCGTCGCAAGCCACGCGGTGGCCGAGTTCACATCTTCAGGGCGCAGCCGCTGAACGAGCTCAGCCATGCAGTCGGGAGCATGAGCCGCCCGGGCGCCGATACGCCATGCGCTGAGCTGCGCGGTCAGGTAGTCCTGCGAGACTCCGAGCAGTCCGGGCACCGCAGGCTCCACCCCCAACAGTCGGGTTCCGTGGCACGAGCGACATGACGGCACGCGGAGCGCCGCGTCTCCTTCCATCACCAGCCGCCGGCCACGCTCCAGGACCGCGGCGCCGACTTGCGGTGGCTGCGGCGGTGGATACGGCACCCGTTGAGCACCGAAAAAGCCAGCCATCTCGCGCAGGTAAGCATCGTTTTGCAAGTCCGCAAGATAGGTCATCATCGGAAAATGGCGGCGACCGTCGCGAAAATTGACCAGTTGGTTGAAAAGGTAGCCCGCCGGCTTACCGGCGATGCGTGGGTAGTAGCCTTCTCGAGTCGCCCGTCCCTCCTTCCCGTGACAGGGCAGGCAAGGCTGCACGCGTTGGCCGATGGAGTCGAGCGGGGGCGGCGCGGTGTCGGCTGCGTGAGCGCCGCCGAATGCGATCATGACCGCTGATAGGCGTAACAGCAAAGTCTTCAAGACGCCAGATCTCCTGGCGCGATGGCGGGAAGATCGCGCAGCGTAGGGCACCCGACATCATTCTATTCCAGCGGCCGCACCTCCGTTAGCCTCGCGCAACATACGGCAAGCTTGAGCAGAGCGGCAGGTGCCTGCCGGTCTTTCCAAGGTCGCGGGCAAGCTGTTTCGTCGGCGCCGTGCATGCGCTAACCAGGCTGCTCGCGGTCTGGGCTGCCGGAAGATCGAACGCGAGCGCTCGAAAGCAGGCGCGCCGCTAGTGTCCTGACTGACGTTCCTGCAGTTGCAGCGTCACGATTCTGGCGAGCAGCGTTGCCGGAAACAGCTGACCGATGACCGCTTCCAGATTCGACAGACTGCGCACCATTGGCTGGGTGGGGAGGACGTCGCCATATCCGGTGGACGTGAGGGTCGTCAGACTGTAGTAGACGAGACCTCTCCCCAGGACCAGGTAGTGCCCATGAGCTGCAACACCCGAGATCGAGCCGGGCAGCAGCGCTACCGAGATCTCGTAAAGCGCGGCGAACCACAATGCGATACACAGATAAAGCACGACCGCGCCCTGTATGCGGTGGTGTGTGATGCGGCCAGGGCCGAACACGCCTTTCCAGACTATCCAGCCCAGCGCCGCCATGAATACCATCAGCGCTCCGGATCCCAGGCAGATGGTCAGGTTAGAGGGATCGTTGACCCGCAGAATGTTGGTGCCCAGGGCAAACGAGGAGGACAGCAAAATAGCCGTAATCGCTATCCAGTGCCGGGAAGCGACCAGGACAGCCGACATGACGAGGAGAAACCACACGACGACCAATACCGGGGCCGCGGGAACCTTCGACCGGGAGAGAGGCTCGCCGACGAAGACTTCCAATGAGAGCAGGATGAGGAGGGCAGTCAGAATCGGATCGCGCCACCGCTCCCTCCAGCTCTCATAACGCGCCAATGCGTCGTTGTACCGCATGCGGCCTCCCACCGTCGCGTCTGCGGGTTAACTGACGAATCCTCACCGGCAAGCGGTTCCGACGAGGGGCGGGCCTGGGACAACGCGCGCGCTGGGGACGAGCGCGCACCTTGCGCTCATGGATTCATACGCCTCGAATTCATCCGCCGGCTGCACAGGAAGCAGCACTCTCCATGCCTGCGCAGGGTGGCGGGCTGCCCAGTAGAGCGAGCCGATCCCAGCAGGTGACACGTATGTGCCCGACCTGTCTTGCGACTGTGACGATCCGGCCACGACAGCGACAGCCCGCTGCTCGTCCCAATCTTCTGGGTTGGGGGCCACCGGCGAGTCCGTTCCTTGCGCGCTCGCCAAGTCAGGCGGTCGAAGATCGAGCGGCGCTGGCAGGTGAGGTTCAGCATTGGTAGCAGCTGCGATTGCGTGTGCTTGCGGTACGGTCACCCCGTTGGGCGCCGTAATCGCGGCAATCCTTACCATGCCGGCGGGCGGGTCGGCGGAATGGGCCACGCCCATCGCGAGCCAGCATGCAGGGATCAGCAACAGCGGCGGAATGAGCTTGATCACAGTACCTCCTGGTACAGATTGCTTGGCTACTTGGTGCGCCGTCCGGACGCCGCGAGCATGCCGTCGCTGGTGGATGCGGGGGCGATCCGGACCGGATCACCCTTGCCGATGCCGTCCGGCGGGCTGTCGATGATGCGGTCCTCGGGCGTCAGTCCCGCCGAGATCTCAACGACATCGCCCAGATCGCGAGCGACCTTGATCGGCCTGAGGACGACTCTGTTGTCTGGCCCCAGGGTCGCCACACGCAGGCCGTCGTGGTCGAAAATCAGAGCGCTGGCAGGTACCCGCAGGTTGGCAGACGCCAGTGGCACGTCGAATTGCACGTTGGCGAATGCGCCGGGGAAGAGTTGGCCGTCCTCGTTGTTTACGGCAAGTTGCACGAGTGTGGATCCCGAGGCCGGGTCCACCGACTGGGCCGAAGCTTCCACGGAGGCCGTAAACGTCCGCCCCGGACGCTCGGGAACGGTCAGCCGCGCCTGTCTGCCAGGTGTGATCCGGGCGGCGTAGTTTTGCGGGACGTTCACGTAAAGACGCAGCTTGTGAGTGTCGGAAAGAATGAACAGCTCGGCACCGATGCCGCCGCCCACGTTGATGAGGTCGCCCACGTCTGTGTTGCGCGCCGTGACCAGACCGTCGAAGGGCGCCACGATCTTCTTGAATCGCTCCAAGACCTGGAGGCGCTCGACGTTGGCTGCGGTCGCCTTGACGATGGCCTGTTTGGCGGCCAAGTCGCTATTTCTCACGTCGGCGTCCTGCTCGGAGACCGAATGGGTCTTGAGCAGCAATTGCCAACGCACGGCCGTCGTCTTTGCGAGAGTTGCATTCGCCTGGGCGGTCAGCAGGTCCGCCTTGACTTGGTCCAACTGTTGATCGAGATCGGGCGTATCGATTTCGGCGAGCAGTTGCCCGCTATGTACCGGGCTGCCGATGTCCACCTGCCAATTCTTCAGATAGCCGCTCACGCGCGCGTAGATCGGCGCACGTGAGTAGGGCTGCAATCGACCCGGCAGTTCCATTGAATAGAAACTGCTGCCGGGCTCGGGTTGCGTGACCGTCACGACCGGCTCAGCCTGGCTGTCGGTGACCTGGCCCAGATGCCTGCCGTTAGCAGCCCGCGTCGCGATCCCACCACCTACGACGAGAACGACGACGGTGACGGCCACGATGGCAGTGATAAGCAGCCCGCGGCGGGACACGGCACGAAGGGGAAGTTCAGGCGGCATGAGGTTCTCCGGGGGCAGGGGACGGTGCATCACCGCGGCTGTACTTGCGGTGTACGATGCTGAAAACGACGGGAACGAAGATCAGAGTGGCCACGGTAGCGAATGCCAGGCCGCCTATCACCGCGCGACCGAGCGGCGCGTTCTGTTCGCCGCCTTCGCCCAGGCCCAGCGCCATCGGCACCATTCCGATGACCATTGCGAGCGCGGTCATGAGCACCGGACGGAAACGCACGAATCCTGCCTCGAGCGCGGCAGCTACCGGATCACCCAGCTCATTCAGGCGTTCGCGCGCGAAGCTGATTACGAGCACGCTGTTGGCGGTCGCGACGCCCATACACATGATCGCGCCAGTGAGCGCGGGCACCGACAGCGTGGTAGCAGTGGCGAACAACATCCACACGATGCCCGCGACCGCCGCCGGAAGGGCAGTGATGATCACGAACGGGTCGCTCCAGGATTGGAAGTTGACGACGATCAGCAGATAGATCAGCACGATCGCACCGAGCAAGCCGAACAGGAGGCCGGCGAACGCAATGTTCATCGTCTGCACCATGCCGAGCAGCTTCACAGTGCTGCCCTTCGGAACGTCCTTCGCGGTCTCCTTGAGGACCCTCTCGATCGCCGCCGCAACCGCGCCGAGGTCACGGCCCTGCGTGGTCGCATAGATCTGCACCATCGGCTGAATGTTGTACTGCGAGACCACTGCGTTCGAGGTCATGCGGGTGACCTTCGCCACACCTCCCAGGACTTGGGGTACGGACGCAGCGGTCGTGAGCGCGCCCGTGGCGGTCATGGGCGCGCCCGCGCCAGTGGTGATCGGCATGTTCCGCAGGGCACTGAGCGAGTCGACCTGGTACTGCGGCGTTTGCATGACAATCGGGTACTGCACGCCGTTCTTCGGGTCGAGCCAGAATGTGGGTGCGACCTGGCTGCTGCCCGCGAGCATGACCAACACGCTATTGGTGACGTCGCGCTCGGTGAGGCCGATATACTGTGCGCGCGCGCGATCCACGGCGACATTGAAGCCGGGGTTGCTCTGAGACTGCTGAATACGCGCATCGGCAACACCCGGTATCAGGCGAATGCGGCGCAGGAGCTCGTTGGCGTAGGTAAAATCCGCAGCCAGGTTGGCGCCACGCACCTGCAGATCGATGGGAGCGGGAGCGCCGAAGTTCAGGATCTGGCTGACGATATCGGCGGGGAGGAACGAAAAAGTGCTTCCCGGAAAGCGCACGGGCAGCGCCGCGCGCAGCTTGCTTACGTATTCGGCGGTCGGATGATGGCCGGGTTTCAGGGAGATTTCGACATCGCCGTCCTGCTCGCCGATCGTGCCGGTGTTGTTATAGGAGAGGTTGATGCCGCTGACGGGCATGCCGATGTTGTCCACCAGCGTACCCAGCTCCGCGGAAGGAATGATCCCGCGGATCGCCGTTTGGATCCTGCCGAACGCCTCGGCGCTGTCCTCGACACGCGTTCCGATCTGGAGACGCACGTGCATCAGGATCTGTCCCGAGTCGACCTCAGGGAAGAAGTTGCGTCCAAGTTCTGGCACCATCAGGAGCGAAGCAAGGACGAAGGCGAGAAATCCGCTCACGAACACGCGCCGGTGAGCGAGCGCGAGCTGCAGGAGGCCGCGATACCGCACGCGGACGCGTTCGAATCGATCCTCGAAACCATGCTGAAA
>JAQGOC010000190.1 GCA_028293805.1 Gammaproteobacteria bacterium | reverse complement strand
TACGTCGTGAAACACATCCAGCGTCAGCTCCTCGGCGGTCTCTCGATTGTTGGTGATTCGCATGATCAATGTAAATACGAGACGATGCGTCCGATCGTACAGGGCACGCAGCGCAAGCTGATCGCCCGCGCCGATGGACTGGACGAGCCCGACCCAGTCCTTCTCTGATACGGGCGTCTTCGCCTTATCGGCGTAGAGCAAATCGCCGAGGGTTCCAGGCGTGCAATCACGCTGATCCTCGTTCGTCCGTCCCATCGCATTCATGGGCGGCAATCATGCGGCCGTTGCTCGGCGCCGGCAAGCTGCCGCTCACGGCAATGCGTTCGGTCCCTCCGCCAGCGGGAGTGGGAGGGGTCCCCAATCCATTCCCGTCGCCGCAAGAAACGGTTCCTCGGGCCTGCCCGGAATTCGTGTATTCGAGCTCCCATGCCGCGAAGCAGTGGATGTGGACATGGTGGTTCCCTCGGTCGCGATCATCGCCGTCCGGGGCGAACTCAAGCTCCAATTCACCACGCTCCGAAGGCCTACCACAAATCGTGCAGCAGGCGCCGACACCTGGCCCTCCCCACAGGCGCGATGGGAGACGGCTGGGTAGCTGCCCGGCCCGCATCGCCTCACGGGCTTTCTTTCGTAGTGTGCTTTCGTCGCTCATGTTGGCTGGCGCCCCCAGAAGACCGGTGTCGGAATCGGCATGGCACCCATAAGACGTCAAACGGGTCCTTTCGGATTTGTGAACGAGGAAAAAAACACGTAGGACATTCATGGATCAGGCTTTCGTCGGGATGCCCGCCTCGCGATTGCCCATTCGGTGGAGAAGTCGTTCGCCAACGTGGAGAAGTCATTCGCTGCGTTGCATGCCGCCCGCGCTTTTTGATCGCGTTTGGTGGCTACTGATGTCGGCCGCGCTGCTGGGGGTCATGGCTCGCGCGTTTAAATGGATTTGACGCTCGGGGCGACAAGCACGCTGCCTCTATCCGCCGTTCGTTCTGTTCGCGATATGCCGCTAGATGCCGATGGTGTGCCGTTGTTGCCACCGCTCGCCTGAACTACCTGGCGTACTGGCCTATCGACTCCTTGCGAGCTCTCGCTCCAGCAGCCAGTCCAGACTCGCCCCGAAGTCCCGCGTCCGCCACAGGTTCAGGAATACCGTGTAAATGTGCAGGCAGTTGCGCGCCGGATCGCTTCGCAGAAAGATCGTATCGTGCGGGCCGGTGGCAGTGGCGGCCTCGGGAAGGCGAAACAGCACGACCTCAGGGAAACTCAGCACACGGGCCACACCCATGCTGGCGACATGGAGTATCAGGTGTCGCTCGAGCTCCTCAACCGCGATCAGGGCGCCTCCGTGTTCGTGGTATTCACTGACGAACAGAGCGAGCAGCTCGTTGAGGTGGTGTTCCCAGATGTCGTGATGCGCCGCGCTCAGGCAGCCCCAGAGCGCGGCGCCTATCGTGATCTGGTTGACTCGGCCCCAGTCGATCAGTCCGCAATGCAGCGCTCGCGCCGAATCGTGCCAGAACCAAGCATTGTCGATATGGGCGTTCCAGTGACAGAGCGCGATCAAATCCGGGTTGCCCCGTAGGAATCGCTGGATCGTCGCCTCGTGCTCGCGGATGCGGAAGGCCTCGCGCTGTATTCGCTCGATGAATTGTGGCGAACGGACCTCGGCGGGTAGCAGCTGCGGGCAGCGCACAGCGAAGTTGGCGCAATCGGCTAATACGGCGCGTAGCTCATCCTCGTTGTAGAGGATCGGGTCACTGGCCACAATGGCGGGATTGCAGGGGAAGCGTTCGGCGATATCGGGCGCGAGCCGGCCCGCCTTGTGTGCGGCGGCGAGGCGGGCCAGCGCCGTCACGATGGCGCGGTAATAAGGAAGCGGGTCGTCGAGGTCATGGTCGAGGCACTTTCTGCGGTGCGGCTCGATCCTGCCTTCACCGAAGGCAATGCGCTCTGTGATGATCAGGCCGGTACCGCTATCGTGATGGTAATCGGCGAAGTAGGCGACAGGCACCGAGATGGGGAAACCCGCAAGGCGCGATATAGCCGCGAAACGTACCTCGGACTCCATCTCGTAGCGGCCGCGATCGCGCCGCGGGTCGGCAAAATCGCGCGAGAACTTGACGAAGAGCTCGACATGGAGAGCGGGATCGGCGCGCTCGTATTCAACGCAGAGGAACACCTTGTGGCCGGTGCTACCCCCTGGGCAAGGCTCCAGCCGGGTGATGCGGCTTATGCGGTTCTCATGTGATAGCGATCCAAAGGTGCGAAACGCTTCCGTGAGAAAAGCCGCGCCCCCGGCGCGTAGGGCCTCTGCATCCGCCGGGAAGGAGACGCCGGTAACATCGCCGCGGGCATAAACCAGACCCTCCCTGTCTGCTCCTGACTCATCCAGGTGAATCGGTCGATGATCCGGTTGCCCGTCCAGCATGGGTTTTCTTCCTAAAATGGGATTCGAAAGAAAAAGGCCTCCGGCAAAGGTGAGTGGCCCTCGCTCCGCCCAACGCGAGTGTCAGCCGAGGACTGGCGCCGCCAGCTTCTCACTCTCGACCCAAAGCCTTCGCGCCGCTGCAGCATCGTTTGCGGCAGCGCTGGTCGGAATTAGCCTGCGCTGGTGGAAATAGCCGCCTGTACTCGTGCCCGGCTCAGCTGCTGTTACGAGCCAAATCAGGGTGCCCGCTGCCTCTTCCGCACTGAGCAGATCGAGCCCTCGCATGTACTTCTGCGTGCCTTCATCGGCGTGGGCGATGAAGTTCGTATCGACGGCGCCTGGATGCATGGCGTGCACCACGATGCCCTCATGGCCCAACCGTTCCGCCAGCACACGAGTGAACAGAACGTTCGCAAGCTTGGCATTGCAATACGCAGGCATGGGCACGAAGTTCTCGACCATTTGCAAATCGTCCCAGTTCAACCCCGGCGCGAATTGATGAGCACTGGACGATGTGTTGATGATCCTGGTTGCTCCCCGTGCCGAATGAGCGGCTGCCGAGCGCAGTAGTGGCAGCAACCGATTGGTGAGCACAAAGTGTCCGAGATGATTTCCCGCGAACGTGGCTTCATTCCCGTCCGCGGTCAACACGCGTTCTTTGCCGGTACCGCCTGCGTTATTGATGAGCGCATCGATCCGATCGGTCAGCGCGGCAATCTCACCTGCTGCGCGTATCGTATCGGCCAACATCGCAA
>JAQGOC010000179.1 GCA_028293805.1 Gammaproteobacteria bacterium | reverse complement strand
GGCGGCCTGGCTGCTCATAGAGTGGTGGCGGGGTTGGTTCCTGTCGGGATTTTCATGGCTGTCCCTGGGCTACTCGCAGACCGACACGTGGCTCGCGAGCTTTGCGCCGATTGCGGGCGTGTACGGGATCAGCGCGCTGCTGCTCGTCTGTGCCGGCGCCCTCACCGCGATGATCTGCGGTACGAAAAGAGTGCGCCTCATCGCGGCCGGCGTTCTCGTGCTGCCGTGGATTGCGGGCGCGGGGCTGCGCTCCGTCGAGTGGACTCATCCATCCGGACCGCCGGTGTCGGTAGCGGTGGTGCAGGGGTCCGTCTCGCAGGAGCAGAAATGGCTCGACGGCAATCTCGACACGATCCTCAAGCTGTATCGCGATCTCACGCAGAAGGTGCTGGGGACGCAGCTGATCGTCTGGCCGGAGTCGGCGGCGCCGGATCTGGCGAACAATCTGCTGCCTTACATCAGCGACCTGTACCACGACGCCCGCAGCCACCACTCGGCCATGGTGTTTGGCGTCCTGCGCGCCTCCGACGAGGGCGAGCACTATTTCAATTCGGTGCTCGCGCTCGACACCAAAGTGAGCTGGTACGACAAGAATCACCTCGTGCCCTTCGCCGAGTTCTTTCCGGTGCCGAGCTTCGTGCGGTCCTGGATGAAGCTGATGAGTCTGCCCTATTCGGACTTCACGCGCGGCGGGGACAACCAGCCGCCGCTGTCGGCCGCGGGTCTCGAGCTCGCGACCACGGTGTGTTACGAGGATGCCTACGGCAGCGCCATGCTCGAGGTCCTGCATAAGGCCAATGCGCTCGTCAACGTCACGAACGATGCCTGGTTCGGCCACTCGAGCGCCCGCTATCAACATTTTCAGATCGCCCGGATGCGGGCCCTCGAGGCCGGCCGATTCCTGATCCGGGCGGCCAATAACGGGGTATCGGGCATCATCGGCCCGCACGGCGAAGTCATCGCACGCGCTCCGGAGTTTCAGCCGTACGTCCTCGTATCCTCGGTAACGCCGCGCTCCGGCCTTCCGCCCTACGCCCGTGTTGGAAACTGGCTGGTCGTGCTTCTCGCCACCGCGGCGCTGGCGTACGGGCTGTGGATGCGTAAATCTTATGGTCGGCAGCCGCGCGCGGGCACGCCAAGTGCTGCTGTTCGACCGGAACCCTCCCAATGAACCCGAGTCCAGCGCGTCACGCGGGCCCGCCCCACCAGCTTCGGAGTCGAGCATGAGAGTTTCCCGCCCCGCCCATCGTGCGGTCCCGGTGTTATGCGTTTCGATCGCATTGGCGGCTTGTTCCGGGAAATCGAGCGCGCAATCCTCGCGTCCGCAAATTCCGCAGGCACCCCCGCCAGCCGTGTCCTCGGGCGCCGAGAACATAGTGCGCGCGCTGCCGGATTTCTCGCCGTTGGTGGAGAAGTACGGCCCTGCTGTTGTGAACGTGGAAGTTGTCGAGAAATCGCAGCCGACCGGCGGCGCGCCGGGCGGACTGTCGCCGAACGATCCGTTTTATGACTTCTTCCGGCGCTTCGGCATACCCGGCCCCGACCAGCAGCAGCCGCGTGGCGCCCAACCGCCCGTGCGCGGTGCCGGGTCCGGCTTCATCGTGAGCGCCGACGGCTACATTCTCACCAACACCCATGTTGTCGCGAACGCCGATGAGGTGACGGTCCGATTGACGGACCGGCGCGAATTCCCGGCCAAGGTCATTGGCGCCGACGAGCGCACCGACGTGGCGGTCATCAAGATCACCGCCAGCAACCTGCCCACCGTGAAGCTCGGCGATCCCACGAAGATCAAGCCCGGCCAGTGGGTGCTGGCGATCGGCTCGCCTTTCGGCTTCGAGAACAGCGCGACGGCGGGCATCATCAGCGCCACCGCGCGCTCGCTCCCGAGCGACAGCAGCTACGTGCCGTTCATCCAGACCGACGTGGCCGTGAACCCCGGCAACTCGGGCGGCCCGCTGTTCAACATGTCGGGCGAAGTCATCGGCATCAACTCACAGATTTTCAGTCGCACGGGCGGTTACATGGGCGTGTCGTTCGCCATCCCGATCGATGTCGCGCGCAACGTCGAAGATCAGCTCGTCAAGACCGGCCACGTCGTGCGCGGCCGCATCGGCGTGACGATCCAGGACGTCAATTCGCAACTCGCGGAATCCTTCGGCCTCGATCGTCCGCGCGGCGCGCTCGTAAGCTCCGTCGAGAAGGACGGTCCCGCGGCGAAAGCCGGCCTGCAGCCCGGCGATGTCATCCTCTCGGTCAACGGGCATCCGATCGAGCGTTACGGCGAACTATCCGGTGCGATCGCCGCCATGAAGCCCGGCACTGATGCGACTCTGCAGGTGTGGCGCGGCGGCAAGCAGCAGACGGTGAATGTGAAGGTTGCCGAGCTGAAAGAGCAGGCCCAGACCGCCAGCGCCAATCCCAATGCCAAGCCGGGAAACCGTCAGTCCGACCAGGCAGCGCGGCTCGGGCTGACGGTCAGGCCGCTCGAACCGCAGGAAAAGGCGCAGGTGAAAACCACGGGCAACCTCGTGGTCGAGGAGGTCGCTGGCCCTGCCTCGGCGGCGGGCGTGCAACCCGGCGACATCATCCTCGGCATCAACGGCAAGCGCGTGAAGACGGTCAAGGAGCTCCAGGACGCCGCGACGTCCTCGGGCAAGAACGTGGCGCTGCTGATCCAGCGCGAGGAAGCGCAGATCTTCGTGCCGTTGCGGATCAACTGACGGCCGACCACCGGGCCGGTGACTGGAAGCGTGCGTCGAGGCCACGGCGGCCCGGCGGTTCGCCCCGTCATCGTCGCCCGAGCTACGAGCGCGCGCGGCCGGCGCTCCGTCCGCTAATCAGGCGAGCGCAGAAAGGGCTTTCTATCGCGGGGCGGTGCCTTCCGCACCGCAGGGCGGCCTGGTCTCCGATGCGGCGCCCCGCGCCTCACTCGTGTATCCTCCCTCACCCCCCAACCACCTGAGATTCCAGCTCTTTTTCCAATGGAAGAGATCTACGACCCCGCGGCTGTCGAGCGTACCGCGCAGGAGTATTGGAACCAACGCCGTACCTTTGAAGTGCGCGAGGATAACGCGCGCGAGAAGTACTACTGCCTCTCGATGTTCCCGTACCCCTCTGGCCGCCTCCATATGGGCCACGTGCGGAACTACACGATCGGGGACGTGCTCGCCCGCTTCATGCGTATGCAGGGCCGCAACGTTCTGCAGCCGATGGGATGGGACGCCTTCGGCCTTCCTGCGGAGAACGCCGCGATGAGCAACGGCGTGCCCCCTGCCAAGTGGACACGCCAGAACATTGCCTACATGCGCAACCAGCTGAAGTCCCTTGGCTTCGCCATCGACTGGTCGCGCGAGTTGGCCACCTGCGATCCCAGTTACTACCGCTGGAACCAATGGCTGTTCCTGCGCATGCTCGAGAAGGGAATCGCCTACCGCAAGACCGGTGTCGTGAACTGGGATCCCGTCGACCAGACCGTGCTCGCCAACGAGCAGGTGATCGACGGCCGTGGCTGGCGCACGGGCGCGCTCATCGAGAAGCGCGAAATCCCGATGTACTACCTCAACATCACGCGCTACGCCGACGAGCTGCTCGGCGCCTTGGACGACCTGCCGGGCTGGCCCGAGCGCGTGAAGCTCATGCAGGCGAACTGGATCGGACGCAGCGAGGGCTGCGAGATCATGTTTCCTTACGGCCCCGACACGCGAGCGGCAATGTCCGCCGATGGCGCGCTGAAGGTCTTTACGACGCGTGCCGACACCGTATTCGGTGTCACGTTCATGGCCGTTGCCGCCGAACATCCCATCGCGTTGGAGGCCGGAAAATCCAACCCGGAACTCAATGACTTCATCGAAGAATGCCGCCGCGGCAGCGTGATGGAGGCCGATGTCGCCACGCAGGAAAAGAAGGGCATGCCCACGGGCCTGCACGTGCTGCATCCGTTCACGGGCGAGCCAATCGAGATCTGGGTTGCGAACTACGTGTTGATGGGGTACGGCGAAGGCGCCGTCATGGGCGTGCCCGCTCACGACGAGCGCGACTTCGAATTCGCGCTCAAGCATGCCCTGCCGATCGTGCCGGTCGTCCTCCCGGAGTCGTTCCCCGCCGAAATCGCAGCGTTACGCGGCAGGATCGAGGCCGAGCGTAGCGCGATCGACGCGGCGAAAGCCGAGCGGATCGCCTCGCTGGAGCGCGAGATCGCGGCTCGTTCCTTCGATACGCATGAGTGGCGCTCGTGGTACGGCGACTCCGGGATCACCCTGAGCTCGAGCGAGTTCTCGGGACTCGAGTTCAAGGTGGCAGTGGACGCCATCGCGGCGGCGCTGGAAAAGAAAGGCCTCGGCCGCAAGCGCATTCAATATCGTCTCAGGGATTGGGGCGTTTCACGGCAGCGCTACTGGGGCTGCCCGATTCCCATCGTTCATTGCGGCGAGTGCGGCGATGTGCCGACGCCGGACGAGCAGTTGCCCGTCGTGTTGCCAGAGGATCTCGTGCCGGACGGCAGCGGGAATCCGCTGGCGAAGACGCCGGCATTTTACGAGTGCACGTGTCCGAAGTGCGGCAAGCCCGCGCGGCGCGAAACCGACACGATGGACACATTCGTCGATTCGTCGTGGTACTTCCTGCGGTACGCGTGCGCCGACCAGTCCCGCGCGATGGTGGACGAGCGAGTTGACTACTGGCTGCCTGCTGACCAGTACATCGGCGGCATCGAGCATGCGATTCTGCACCTGTTGTACTCGCGGTTCTGGACCAAGGTCATGCGCGATCTGGGCCTGGTGAAGATCAGCGAACCGTTCAATAACCTGCTCACCCAAGGCATGGTGTTGAACGACATTTATTCCTACCAGCCGCCCGACGGCCGCAAGCGCTATTTCAATCCGACGGACGTGACTACGCGTCGTGACGCGGATGGCAGTGAGATTCACGAGGTGACCACGAGCGATGCCGGAGCGATCCGCGTCGTGCACGAGGGCCTCGGCAAGATGTCGAAGTCGGAGAACAACGGCGTCGACCCGGAGGGCCTCGTGGCCCGCTTCGGCGCCGATACGGCGCGCTTGTTCACGATGTTCGCATCGCCGCCCGAGCAGACGCTCGCATGGTCGGACGAGGGCGTGCAGGGTGCCTCGCGTTTCATCCGGCGCCTGTGGGTTGCGGTGTACGACCATGTTTCCAAGGGTTTGCCGTCCAAGTTGGATACGGGGACCCTGACGCCCGGGCAACGCGATCTGCGCCGTTCCGCGCATCAGGCACTTGCCAAGGCCACCGATGACATCGGGCGCCGGCGCAATTTCAATACGGCCATTGCCGCGATCATGGAGTTGCTGAACACGATCGGTCGCTTCGACGATGTGTCGCCGCAGGGGCGCGCCGTGCGGCATGAGGCTCTTGAGATTGCCGTAATAGTGCTGGCACCCATCACACCGCACGTGGGTCATGCGCTGTGGCAGGCGCTGGGGCATGAGACCGCACTGGTTGATGAACGCTGGCGGGAGGCCGACAAGGCAGCGCTCGTGCAAGACGCCGTCGAGATCGTCGTACAGGTGAATGGCAAGCTTCGCGGCCGCATCAGCGTTGCCGTGGGCGCCGATGAGGCGACGGTTCGAGAGGCGGCTGTCGGGGACGAGCACGTCCGGAAATTCGTGGGTGACAAGCCGATCAGGAAAGTGATCGTCGTGCCGGGAAAGCTCGTCAACATCGTGGTGTGAAGGCGGACGGCGTCAAATGAAAATTGCGACCTGGGCGGGATTTTCACAGCGAGGCTCTGTCCGGGCCGGCCTTGGCACCGTGCTGCTCGCCGCGGCGCTCGTCTCAAGTGCTTGCGGCTTCCGTCTTCAAGGCCACACACCCTTGCCTGAGGCGATCAGGACGCCCTACGTGCAGACGACTGACCGGCAGAGCGAATTCGTGCAGAGTCTGCGCAGGGCACTCCTGACTTCGGGAGCCCATCCGGTGGAGCGCAAGGATAAGGCATCCGCGGTCGTGAGCATCATCAGGGACGAAGTCGTGCGCAGGACGCTGTCCGTCTCGGCATCCAACCAGCCGAACGAGTACGAGCTCACGTACACGGTCCGCGTCTCCGTGACCGCGGGAGACAAGGAGTTGCTCCCCCCGACGGATATTTCCAACGTGCGCAGCTTCAGTTTCAACGAGCAAGTGCTGCTGGCCAAGGGGCACGAAGAGACCATTCTGCGCCAGGACATGGCGCATGATCTCGCCGATATGGTGATGCGGCGGCTCGCGAGTCTGTAGTCCCGCGCGCCCTCGGGCGCAGCCGCAATCGAAAGACAGGTTTCCAGGCCGTTCCCGATGTTGCTTTTGAGCTCAGTCGACCGACTTGCCGTCGCCTTGCTGTTGCATCGCTACGGCATGGAGCTGTCGCTCGTCGCGCCTCAGGAAGTCATTCCGGGCTCTTACTGGGGCGACAGCGAGGCGGGGCTCAAGGCGGATCGGCTCTACGCGCGGCTCGACACACCGCTTCATTCCGTTCTTCACGAGGCGAGTCATTACATCTGCATGGCGCCCGAGCGGCGGGCGGGGCTCGATCGCGACGCCGGCGGGGATGATCTCGAGGAGTCGGCGGTCTGCTACCTGCAGGTCCTGCTGGCGGATGAGCTGCCGGGCGTCGGCCGCAAGCGGCTGTGCGCGGATATGGATGCCTGGGGATACAGCTTCAGGCTTGGGAGCACGCAGGCTTGGTTCGAGGAAGACGCGAGCGATGCGCGCCATTGGCTGCGCGATCATGGGGTGATCGATGCCGGCGAGCGGCCGACGGGGCTGACGAGAAGCTGAGTGGGCGACGCACCTCCTCGCTCCCGCCGAGTTCAGCGCGAGCGGGCAAAGCGGTCCGTTGCCTTCACCAATTCATGGAGATTGCCGGGTTCGAACGCAGAGTGGCCGGCGTCGGCGACGATGCGCAGATCGGCCTCGGGCCAGGCGCGATGCAGGTCCCAGGCGCTCTTCATCGGGCACACGACGTCGTAACGGCCCTGCACGATGACGGCCGGAATCTGGCGGATGCGGCCGACTTCCTGGATGAGTTGGTTGTCGGTGCGGAAGAAGCCGCCGTTGGCGAAATAGTGACATTCGATCCGCGCGAAGGCCGCGGCATAAGTGTCCTCCCCGAACTTTGCGACGTAGTCCGGGTTCATGCGCAGGAAGCTCGTGGCCCCTTCCCAGATCGACCAGGCCCTCGCGGCCTGCTGCATCACCTTGGGATCATCGCTCGTGAGGCGCGCGTAATAAGCACGGATCATGTCGGCTCGCTCGGCCTCCGGGATGGGCTCGACGTAGCGCTCCCACAGATCGGGATAGAGCGCCGCGCAGCCGCCGGGATTCTGATAGAACCACTCGATCTCCCAGCGCCGTAACAGAAAGATCCCGCGCAATACGAGCTCGGTAACCCGCTGCGGATGGGTCTCCCCATAGGCAAGGGCGAGCGTCGAACCCCACGAGCCGCCGAACACGAGCCAGCGCTCGATTCCGAGATGTTCGCGCAGCCTTTCGATGTCTTCCACGAGATGCCACGTCGTATTGTCGACGAGACTCGCGTGCGGACGGCTCTTGCCGCAGCCCCGCTGGTCGAAAAGCACAATCCGATAGCGCTTCGGATCGAAGAAGCCTCGCATTTTCGCGTCCGTGCCGCCGCCCGGGCCGCCGTGCAGAAACACCGCTGGCTTGCCGCGAGGATTGCCGCTTTCCTCGAAATAGATTTCATGGACGTCCGAGACTCGCAGGAACCCTGTGCGATACGGCTTTATCGCCGGATAGAGCGTACGCAGCTGCTGCAATCGCGCGGCGGACTTGCGCTTCGCGAGCAGTGGAGCCGCAGCGCGTTTTGCTTTAGCGCCGCGAGACTTTGCCCGCACGGAGGTCGTGGGGCGTTTGGATCTGAGGCCGGACGATTTCGCGCGCCGGGCAGGGAGACGTTTTGTTGCCATGGACGAGATCGTAACTCGGCGGGCGCCGAGACGAAACGTTGCATGGCTCGCGTTGCGAGGGCGGTTAGTCGCTACTAGGTGGACAAACCGCATTTCGGGCGCGGACACGAGCGCAAAAGGGACTTTCTGGGGCGCTCAAAAACAGGGGCTCGGCGCATAGCGCCGAGCGGGTTTTGACATGCATGTCGCATTACCCGCTCGGCGCACAGCCGCACGTCGACGCAGCGCAGCTCGACCTCAGAACGGCATCGACACCCCGACAAAGTATCCACGGCGCGGACCGTACTGCGAAGCGCCGACGCCCACGCCCGTGCCGTTGCGGATCTGGTAGACGCTGTCGAAGGCGTTGATGACATCGAAGCGAACGGTCAAGGCATCCTTACCCTGGTCCACACCCGGGATATGGAACGCATGGCTCACGCCGAGATTGACCTGCCGGTAGCCGGGCAGATGCGAACCATTTGGTATGCTGGTCCCGTCGGGTAACGTCAGACTCGCGCGGAGCCCGGACCCCACCAACAGATCCGCGCTGAACCGCGTGTCGAGCCACAGGTAGGACATACCGCCCGACGCAGTAAACTGCTGCTCGTGATCGAGGTGGATGTAGTGGCTCGCGATGTAAGCCAGATCCACCGGATCGAAGTTGAACTGCGAGCTGACGATGTCCTTGCCGATATCTCTCATGACCGCCGCGTTGCCGTAGGCCGTGAACGCCCCCACGTTGTAATTGAGGGTGAACTCCGCTCCGTACTGCTGCCCATGCGCATAGTTGAACGGGGTGAGGATGATCGGCGCGCCGAATTGCCCCTCGTCGATGAGATTGACCGACTGCTTGTAATACGTGTCCACCCCGGCGGTGAGCCCCGTCGTGATCCGCTGCTCCAGACCCAAGTCGTAGTAGTTAGCGGTTTCCGCCAGCGGCGAATTCGATTGCGCCACTCCGGCAGCCGCCGTGGTGTTCGCGAATTTCGAGACCGTGGTCGAACCCACCAGCTCGAAGGGCGGCGGCGAGAAGTAGCGCGAATACCCCGCATGCACGACCGTGCCGTCGATCGGCTTCCACACGACATTCAGGCGTGGACTCACCTGGTGGCCGCTGGAGTAGGCCGAGTAGTGATCGAATCGCAGGCCGTAGTTCATCGTCAGCAGCGGCAGCAGCTTCCATTCGTCCTGCAGATACGCGCTTTCCATCCATTGTGTTTGCTGGCCGTTGTCGGCGATCGCGACCGGCACATCGTTGATCGGATTGCCCAGGTCGTCGGTCTGCAGGACCTGCGACGTCGTCTGGCTCGTCGCCCGATCGCGCTGGAGGTAAACCCCGGCTCTTAGAGTGTGATCGTCATTCAGCGCGTAGGAGCTGTCGGTCTGCAAACCGTAGGCGACATCACGCTTGTACGCGAATTGCGCGAGCCCGTTATAGAGCAGATCGCCCAACGGATCGGGCACGAAAGTCAGGCTCGAGTAACGCGAGATGAAAGAGGTCTGCACATCGAATTTTCCCGCGGAGTGCTGGAAGCTCAGGATTCCGTAGTGGGTGACCTCCGTCTGGTTCTCGTTGAGGTTCTGGCTCGGAAAATCCGTTTGTCCATTGACGGTGAGGCCGAGCGAGGGCTGCTGGCCGGACAGGTTCGGAATCTGGAATTTGCCGTGCGAGGTCCCCAGGATGGCGCTCACGCGGTTGTTCTCATCGAGCAGATATTCGAAATAGCCGAAGCCGTGGTACTGCGTGGTCTTGTCGTGCAGCGGAGTGATCGAGCGGTCGGGCGACTCGATGCCGAGATCGTTGCGCATGAAGTCGCCTGACACGAAGTAGTTCAGCTTGCCCACCGAGCCGCCATGAAAGAAGCTCGGGCTGAATTCCCCGTGGCTGCCGCCGTACAACGAAACCGATCCGTGCGGATCGAAGATGCCGCTCTTCGTCGTGAGGTCAATGACCCCGGCGGTGCGCAGGCCGAACTCCGCGGGCAGCGCGCCGGTGAGGAGAGTCATCGATTGGATCAGATGTGCATCCAGCGCCTGTCCGAAGACGTTGATGCCCTCGGGTAGAACGATGCCGTTCAGGCGGTACTGCAGACCGTTGTGCTCCCCACGGACATGGAGTTGTCCGAACGAGTCCTGGGCAACGCTGGGCGCCTGCAGGATCACCTGATTCAGCATGGTGTTGTCGCCGCCCGGTGTTGCGGCGATGGCCGCCGCATCGATGGTATAGGTCGAGGCACCGGTTTGTGTCTGGATGCCCGCGCGCGCTTCGTTGAGTCGCTGTGCGCTGACTACCACGCTCGAAATGCCGGAGGATGAGCTGTCCGTCGCAGAGGCATCAGCGGAAGCATCCGAAGTTTCGGTGGTACTGCTAGCTGAATCCCTGGCGGACGCAGCAGCGGGAGCGTCGCCGGACGCTGCCCCAGAAGCCTCGCCGGCGGCAGTGGCAGTTGCAGCGGAGTCGGACACAGCGCCGTCCGCGGCATGGGTCAGGACAGGATAGGCCGAGACGATGGCAATCGTCGCAACAACGACCGTCCCGGTGTTGTTCTTGGATCGAAACATGAAAATCACTCCTGGAGGCATCGAGCGCGCCACAGTTCATGGCCGAGGCCGAACGTGCGGACGTCATTCGAAACAAGCGCGCGAACCAAAGGCAGCTTCTCCCCCCGCTCGAGGCGCAGGCGAGAGTCAGCGCAAGCTAGATCAGTTCGAGGCGGGCAGGAGGAGCGCGGGGAAGGTGTATGCCGACTTTGCGGCGCGCGGAGCGGATGGTTTCGGCCCACTCGAGCGGCACGCGTACGGCCAGCACAGGCTTGCCGATGAGCGCCGCCTGCGCCGGAGATCCGGCGGTGCCGCTGAAGTGCACGCACAGGTCGCAATGCACGTTGTCGTGCCCGCGCTCGCTCATCCCGTGCGCCGAATAGGCGCCCAAGGCTACGATGAGCGTCAGGGCCGCGATGAATGCGACCAGGCGATTGCGGCGAATACGCGTGCTCAAGGGGGGAAATACCTATTGGCGGACGAACAAGCCTAGCCTGTGCCCGGTCGTCGGGCAACCCGCCTGGTGATGAGCGATAATAAAACCCCCGTCATCAAGGGCCCGGAACCGGCCCAACCGCAACATCGCGAACCCGTGAAGCTCAATCCCGATACCCTGACCGCCCACCTCGAGCAGCAGCTGCTTCCCGCCTATCTCGTCTCTGGCGATGAGCCTCTGTTGACCGGCGAAGCCGCCGATGCAGTGCGCGCACGCGCGCGTGCCGTTGGGTTCACCGAACGTGAGGTGCACTTTCTCGAGCGCGGCTCCGATTGGGATGATGTGCGCGCGTCGGCAGGCAACATGTCGCTCTTCAGCTCGCGGCGCGTGGTCGAGATCCGTTTGCCGAGCGGCAAGCCGGGAACGGCCGGCAACAAAGCGCTGGTCGCACTGCTCGAGCGCAACGATCGGGACACCCTGTTCCTCATACTGACGCCGCGGCTCGACCGGGATGCGCAGAGTGCGGATTGGGTGCGCGCCGTCGAGGCGCACGGTGCGTGGGTACAGGTGTGGCCCGTCGATGTCGACCGGCTCGTGAGTTGGTTGCGGGGCCGGTGCCGGCGTTTGAAGCTGGACGCGACGGATGAGGCGTTGGAGCTGCTGGCCGAGCGTACCGAGGGTAACCTGCTCGCCGCTCACCAGGAGCTCGAAAAACTTACATTGCTCGCGCCGCAGGGACGCGTGACGGCGGACACGATTCTGGCGAGCGTCACGGACAGCGCGCGCTTCGACGTGTTTCAGCTCGGGGAAGCTGTTTTATCGGGAGACGCAGAGCGCGCACTGCGCATGGTCGGAGGGTTGCGCGCCGAAGGCACGGAAGCGACGCTGGTGCTCTGGTCTTTGACGAAGGCCATGCGCGATCTGTGGAATGGGATGGTCGATCCCGGCGGAGCAAAACCTCGGGGCTGGCAGCGGCAATCCGCCGCACTCGACAAAGGTCTGCGCCGCGCGTCACGGCTCTCGTTCCCGGCCCTTGCGGTGCGCGCGGGCCGCGCCGACCGCATGATAAAGGGCCGCCTCACCGGAAACGCGTGGGACGAGATCGCACTCCTCGCGGCGGATCTGTGCGGACGACCGGCCCTACCGTTAACCCAAAGCATGCTCAAATAGAGGGGCCTGTCTAACCGATGTGCATCTACTGCGCCCTCGTGACGTGCCCATCGGTCAGACAGGCTCCTCCGTGAAACAGGCAGCGGCGATGCACCCCATTGGTCTCTTCGGCGGCGAGTTCGACCCCATTCATAACGGACATCTGCGCACGGCGTTCGAGCTGTGGCAGGAGCTGCACCTGACCGAGGTGCGCATTTTGCCCACGGGGAGCCCACCCCACCGCGATCCGCCTTATGCGAGCGCTGAGCTGCGCCTGCAGATGGTGCGGGCGGCCGTGGCGGACCAGCCCGCGTTCGTGGTGGACGACCGCGAGATCCGGCGCACCGGCATTTCCTATTCGGTGGATACCCTGACCGAGCTGCGGGCGGAGTTCCCGGACCGCTCGCTGTGCCTCCTGCTCGGGATGGATGCTTTTCTGGGCGTGCCGAACTGGCACCGCTGGCGGGAGATCCTCGGGCTGGCCCACATAGTGGTCGCCACTCGTCCGGGCTGGAAGGCGCCCACCATGGGGCCCCTGGGCGAGGTCATGGTGGACCATGGCACCGGCACCATAAGGGACCTGCACGAAAGGCCGGCGGGCCGGGTGTACGTGCACGCCAACACGCAGCTGGAGATTTCCTCGACCGAGCTGCGCCAGCTCATCATCGCGGGCAGGGATCCCCGATACCTCGTTCCCGACGCAGTCCGACAGATCATCCGGGAGACGAAATGCTATGCTCCCCGTCAACGCTGAGGCGTGCTTTTTCACGCCAAATAGCGCCCGGTAATGCAGTCCGCTCAGGAGAACTCACTTAAGCACATGACCACCCGTACACGCTCGCGCCGCTCTCCGGAGCGCGTCTCGCCGTTGCAGCAAACCGTCACGGCAGCGCTCGATGACATGAAGGCAGTCAACGTCAAGGTGCTGGATGTACGAGGACTCACCGACATCGCGGACACCATGGTCATCGCCTCCGGCAATTCCGACCGCCATGTCCGCTCGATCGCCGAAAATGTCGCCCAGAAAGCCAAGGCAGCGGGGTATCGCCCCCTCGGGACCGAAGGCGCGCGCGACGGCGAATGGGTGCTCGTCGACCTGACGGACATCCTCGTCCACGTGATGCTGCCGCGGGTCCGGGAGTTCTATGGCCTCGAAAGGCTGTGGGACACGGGAGAGGCCCCCCCGGCGGCTGAGAAGCCAGCCCCGAGATCGGTCTACAAAGCTCCTCCCAAAGTGCAGGCGGCGCCGCAAGCCGCTCCGAAGGGTCGAGCTGGCCGTGCGGCGGGTGGCCGGGCGCCCAGTCGTCGTCCGGCGGGCGCCCGCTCCCCGGCTCGCCGGCCTCGTTCCACGCCGTAATCCGCAGCCCTCTGACGATGCGCGTGCGCCTGATCGCTGTGGGCTCGCGCATGCCGAAGTGGGTGCGTGAAGCCTACGAAGATTACATAACGCGGCTCGGCTCCGGGCTCAAGGTCGCGCTGACCGAAATCGAGCCTGGCCCGCGCAGCGCCGCGCGGCCGGCGCAGAAGGCCGTGGCGGCCGAGGGCCAGAAGCTCCTGGCGGCTGTGCGCAAGGACGACTACGTTGTTGCACTGGACGAGCGCGGAACGGAAATGACGACGCTGCAGCTCGCAGCCTGGCTGGGAGCACGCATGCAGGACGGCCGCGATCTCACATTCCTGGTCGGCGGCCCGGACGGCTTCGCCCCGGAAGTCCTCACCCGCAGCGATTTCAAATGGTCGCTGTCGCGACTGACTTTCCCCCATGCCCTGGTACGGGTCGTGCTGGCCGAGCAGCTCTATCGCGCTCATGGCGTGTTGGCCAATCATCCGTATCATCGGGAGTGATGTGCCCGATGAAATCCAGCCCACCCTTACTGTGTCTCGCCTCCGTCTCCCCACGGCGACGGGAGCTGCTCGAGCAAATCGGAGTGCCGCACATCGTCGCCGGGGCCGATATCGATGAGACCGTCCTTGCTGGCGAGACCCCTCGCGACTATGTCGGACGAATGGCGCGGCAGAAAGCGCTCACCGTCCGGGATAGAGGGGAGACGCTTCCGGTATTGGCGGCCGACACCACTGTCGTGCTGGACGATGTCGTCTATGGCAAGCCGCGCGATCGTGCGGACGGGATCGCGATGCTCGGACGCCTGTCAGGACGGACACATGAGGTTCTGACAGCCGTCGCTTTCGCAGGGGAGCGAGGAGTCGCGTTGCGCTTGAGCGTGAGCTCCGTGCGCTTTCGCGAGCTCACCGTAGAGGAATGCGCGGCTTACTGGGAGACCGGCGAACCACGTGATAAGGCGGGCGGCTACGCAGTGCAGGGCGCCGCAGCCGTGTTCATCGAATCGTTGAGCGGTAGTTATTCCGGGGTGATGGGTTTGCCGTTGTTTGAAACGGCCGAGCTGCTGCGTGCATCAGGCGTACCGTATTGGCGAGGAGTGGCTGGCGCGGGAGCGCGCTGTTGAGTGTCACGACATCAGCGTACGGTTTCCCGTCGGAGCACGTCATTTGAGCATTGAGATTCTGGTCAACGTCGCGCCACGCGAAACGCGCGCCGCAGTTGTCGAGAACGGTGTCCTGCAGGAGATCTACATCGAGCGCACGAGTCGGCGTGGGCTCGTGAGCAATCTCTACAAGGGACGCGTCTCGAGGGTCTTGCCAGGCATGCAGGCCGCCTTCGTGGACATCGGACTCGATCGCACCGCCTTTCTGCACGCCGCGGACATTGCCAACACGCAGACCGACGACACGGTGGTCGGTATGGCGCCCATGAACATGTCACAGGTGGAGGACATCCGCCGGCTCGTGAACCAGGGCGACGACATCCTCGTGCAGGTGATCAAGGACCCTATCGGCACCAAGGGAGCGCGCCTCACTACGTTCGTCGCATTGCCCTCCCGCTATCTCGTGTACATGCCGCGCGGCGAGGGAATCGGAGTCTCCACGCGCATCGACGACGAAGCCGAACGCCAGAGGTTGAAAACGGCGGTTGCCAGTCTGCTCGCGCCCGGAGCGGCTGGCGGCTACATCCTCCGTACAGCGGCACAGGGAGTATCTGTCGAGAGCCTGCAAGAGGACATGGCCTATCTCGACAAGCTTTGGCATCACGTTCGCGTGCGTGCGACGCAAACGCAAGCGGGAGCGATTGTCCATGAGGACCTACCGCTTGCGTTACGTATTCTGCGTGACGAGCTGGCACGTGGGGTGAGTCGCGTCCTGGTCGACTCGCCGGGTGAGCACGCGCACATGGTCGCTTTCGCGGCCGCCTTCATGCCCGATGCGGCCACGCGTATCGAGCTGTATGCCGGCCCGCGACCTGTGTTTGACCTGCATGGCATCGAGGAGGAAATCGCCAAGGCGCTCGATCGCAAGGTGACGCTGAAGTCCGGCGGGCATCTGGTCATCGACCAGACCGAGGCGATGACCACCATCGATGTGAACACCGGCGCCTACGTCGGTCACCGCAACCTCGAGGAAACCATTTTCCGCACAAACCTCGAAGCGGCGGTGTCGATCGCGCGGCAGCTGCGCCTGCGCAACCTCGGTGGAATCATCATCATCGACTTCATCGACATGCACGATGAGTCACACCGGCGGCAGGTGCTCGCCGCGCTCGAGCGTTCGCTGGCGGGTGATCGAGCGCAGACCCATATAGTGAGTCTCTCACCGCTGGGCCTCGTCGAGATGACGCGCAAGCGTACGCGCGAAAGCCTGGAACATCTTCTATGCGCGCCGTGTCCAAGTTGTGAGGGACGCGGCTTCGTCAAAACCCCGGAAACCGTGTGCAACGAGATTTTTCGCGAAATTGTGCGACAAAGCCGGCAGTTTGCCAGCCGGGAGCTGCTGATACTGGCGCACCAGGACGTGGTGGACAGGCTGCTCGATGAAGAGTCCACCACCCTGGCGGAGCTCGAAGCACAGGTCGGCCGCCCGATCCGCCTGCAGGTTGAAGCGCTCTACGGCGTTGATCAGTACGACGTCGTGCTCATCTAGGAACGTGTGATGTTCCCTACGGTCGAGACCGAGCCCACGCCATCACGGGGGCGCGAATCGCCCGCCATGGCGGGGAGCTCGGTCGCGTCCCTCACGCCCCCACAGGGGCCGCCTTGGCAGGGACTGCGAATGGCCGCCTGGGTGCTCGCCGCCGCCCTATTGTTCTTCGGTGTCGTTCTGCTCGCGTATGAACTCGCGGTTGCCCGCGTGCCGCAACACCGTGCAGCGCTGGAGCGGATCGTTCGCGCCCATACCGGCCTGGATGTGCGCTTCAACGAGCTTGACTTGCGGTGGGGCTGGTACGGACCGGAAGCCGTTTTCCGGCGCGTCGAGCTGGGTGAGCCCGGCCGTTCCACCGTGTTGCTCAGAGCGCCCGAGCTCGTCGTCGGCTTCGATGCCTGGCGCACGCTGCGCAGTGGGCAGCTCGAAGCGGGCCGGATCACGCTCGTTGCTCCGGATATCGATTTCGAGCGTGTTGGCTCCGCGCCGGGCGCCGCGCGCCTGTCCGCCGGCTCTCATGATGGAGCCAGCGCCGAGCGGGCGCGGATCCTGGAGCGCTGGCAGGGCGGACGCGTCGACATCGAAGGCGGCACCCTCCGGTTGCCGGATCCGGGTGGCTCCGCAAATCCGCTGACCCTGCAGATCAGGCGGGCGTCTTTGCGCCGTTCGACTTCCGAATGGAGCGGCTACGGTCTGGTGTTTCTGCCGGAGCGGCTGGGCCGCACGGCGCGCATCGGGCTGCGTCTCGACGGCGATCTGGAAAAGCCCGCGGCTCTGAGCGGAACGGTGCGTTTCGAAGGCCGCCGACTCCTGTTTGCCGGGTGGCGCGAGCTCCTCGGTGCCGCGCCGGACGCGGTGGGATACCTGCCGCGCGCGGGCGGCGGCGATGTCACCTTGAATGTGGACTTCGAGAGGGGTCGCATAGTCAAGGCGAATGGCAAGGTCAGCGCGGGCGGTCTCGAGTTCGATGCGCTGGGCGTGTCTGCCAAGGACCCGCCCGCTTCTGCCGGCGTACTCGCTCTCGATCACCTGCGCGCTGAGTGGCGGCTCGCGCAACGCGGCTCCAATTGGCGCCTGCAAGTCGACTCGCTCGAGCTGGGCGATGCTGCGAATCACGCTACGCCGGCCACGCTGGCGCTCGACGCCGCCCCGACGGGGGCGTGGGTGCGGGGCAAGCTGGAGCAGGCGCCGCTGCGATCGGTTGCCGCGGTTGCCCGGTGGTTGGCGCCGCAGTTGGACGTTGCGGCGGTGGAATTCGGCGGCATGGTCCGAGACGTCGCTTTCGATTGGAATACATCGCGTCCGGCTGGGCAGCGACTGCGGGCTGCGGCGCGACTCGTGGATGTGGCGGTGGCGCCCGCGTCTCATGGTTTCGCACTGACGGGTCTGTCCGGGCGAGTGTCCGGCGACGAGAGCAATCTAACCGCAGCCCTTGCAGCCCGTGCCGCCCGACTCGAGCTGGCGCAGTCTCCACAATATCCTCTAGAGGAGATCCACGTGGCCACGCGGCTGCAGATCAGCCGGACCGATGATGGCTGGCGGGTCATGACGGAGAAGCTCGAATTACAACACGAGACCACGCGGCTGAGCGTCCACGGGTCCGTATCGGGAGACGGCTCGGGTCGCTCGCCGGACATCACTGCGCACGCGGAGTTGACGGGCGCTGACATTCCATTGTTGGAGAGACTGGCCGGCCCGAGCCTGATGGAGGGGCTGGGTGCGGTCTTGTCGCAGCTGACCGCCGGACGCATCGAGCACGCGCAGCTGGATCTGCGCGGCCCGCTCGATGCGACGCTCCCGTTCCGGGATGACGGCACAGGCTTCACCGGTTCCCTGGTCTTGCGGGATGCGATCCTCTCCGGCGGCGATCTGTGGCCCGACGCACAGGGCGTCGATGCACGGATCGATTGGCGCGGCACTCGAATCCGCGCGGCAATCGAGAAAGGGCACGCCGGCTCGTTCGTGCTGAGTTCGGCGGGAGCGGAGTGGGACGCACGCGGCGAGCACGCCGCGCATATCAGCGGACAGATCACAGGGCATCTCGAAGAAGCCATTGCTTGGATACGCAATCACCCGAAACTGCAGGAGTACGCACCGCGCGTGCAGAACATCGATGTGCGTGGCCCTGCGCAGCTCGAATTCAACCTGACGCTGCCGGCTGTTGGGCGCAAGGCGATTGCCGGCCGTGCACCGGACATCCAGGCGCGCGTCAGTGCGGTGTTGGATGGAGCGCAACTGCAAGCCGTGGCAGGCGTGCCGCCCATTGACGCCGTTCGCGGCACACTCATCTTCGATGCAGGTCATTTGCGGCACTCAACGCTGACCGGAACATGGCTCGGTGGCCCGGTCACGTTGAATGTTGTTGAGCGCCGTGAGCACGGAGTGCCGGTGCTGGCAATTCAGGGGCGCGGGCGGTTGGACGCCCGGCAACTCGTTCTCGCCGCTGCGGGCGGGGCAGCGATCGATGGCAACATCGCTCCGGCGGGCAGCACCGAATGGACCGGAGAGCTCGCGTACCTGACCGGCAGCGCCTCGAAATCCGCGCGATGGCGGGTCCGGGCGGATTCGAGCCTGGTTGGCATTGCGAGCCGGCTGCCGGAACCCCTCGCCAAGGAAGCCGGGGGTGCCGTACCGCTGCATGTCGATTTTCAGGGAGCGGGCACCGCGGCGGAGTTGCGCGTGAACCTTGGCGAGCGTGTGCACAGCCTGTTCTCACTTCAAAGACGCAAGGACGTGACATGGCAGGTTGAGCGCGGCAGCGTGCGCTTCGACACGACGCCCGCGACGCTACCCACTCAGCCCATGGTGTTGGTCGAAGGGCGGGTGAGCCAGCTCGATCTGCCGGCTTACGTGGCGGCCTGGCAGCAGCTTCGGCAGGATCCCACGGCGCCCGCCATTCGGGCGGAGCTCGTAGCCGGAGAGATGCTCGCCGCCGGGCACCGCTATTCCGAGGTGTCCGTGTTGGCGGAGCGAACTGAGTCGGGCGCGGATCTGCAACTGCATTCACCCGACATCGCGGGCATGGCGCATTGGCCTTCTGGTGCCACCGCCCTGCACCCGGCACAGTTCCATTTCGCCAGGCTCAATGTGCCGGAAGGTGGCGCTTTCGATGCAAGCGCTGAACTGATCGCGGCGCTCGGACCTGCGGCGCAGGTGTCCGTTGAGGACTTGGTCTGGGCGGGGCACTCCATTGGGCGAGCGACGGCCACCATAAAGTCGAGCGGCAATGCTCTGGTCGTGAGCGATCTGCGCCTGACAGGAGGCACTCAGGACGTGAGCGGCACCGTGCATTGCCAAGGCGCCGCGTGCCGCCTCAAGTTCAGCCTGGAGAGTTCCAACGCCGGGTCCACGCTGGAGGCCTTCGGCTTCCGTCCCGACCTGACCGCGGCCCGGGCGGTGCTGGACGGTGACCTCGAATGGCAGTCGCGTTCGGACCAGCCTGTGCTCGCAACGCTGGTAGGGCGGCTCAGCATGCGCCTGGAGGACGGCACGACGCGCGCCGACCCGGGCTCCGACCTCGCGGGCCGGCCGTTCGCCTTGCTCTCGGTGCCGGCGCTTGTCAGCGGTATGGGACCCCGGGACGCGTCATCGGCCACACCCGAGGCGCGCGAGCTGCGCTTCGCGCGCCTGGAAGCGGATTTCGACCTGCGCGCAGGCGAGGCATCCACGTCGAACCTCCATTTCGACGGCGATGCCGAGATCCTGATGCGTGGCCGTACGGGCCTCGTCGCGCGCGATTACGACCAGCAGGTGTGGATCCTTCGCGGTGAGGGTCGATTGCCCGCTGCCGTGCGACGATTGGCGCCGTCCCCGCGCGTAGCGGCAGCGTGGCTGTCTCTGCGCGAGCTATTCGCCGGCGCAGAGGGTGCCGACGAGGGATCTCGCGCCGCGCTCCGTTTGCAGGGCTCGTGGGACGACCCCATAGTGGTGGCGGCGAATTGACGGTTTAACGGCTCAGCAATGAAAGTCGCTGCAATACAGATGACGTCCGGACCGGATGTGGCGGTCAATCTCGAGCAGGCCTGCGGGCTTCTCGAAGAAGCGGCTGCGCTCGGCGCCGGACTGACGGTGCTGCCGGAGAACTTCGCGTTCATGGGCCTGCACGACGCGGACAAGCGCGACGTGGGGGAATGCGAAGGCACCGGACCCATCCAGGACTTCCTGGCGAACACCGCGCGGCGGCTGCGTATGACGATTGTGGGCGGCACGATTCCGCTGCGTGCCGGTGCTGACGGGCGCGTGGCCGCCGCCTCGTTGGTATATGACCAGGATGGGAAGTGCACCGCGCGTTACGACAAGATTCACCTGTTCGACGTCAATATTCCGGGACGCGCCGAGAGCTATCGCGAGTCCGCTCATATCGCGCGGGGCTCGACCGCGGCGGTCGTGGACACCACGGTCGGTCGAGTCGGCCTCTCCGTGTGCTACGACGTGCGCTTTCCGGAGTTGTTTCGCGCATTGAGCGCCGCAGGGGCGCAACTGCTCACCGTGCCTTCTGCGTTCACGAGTCCCACCGGGCGCGCGCACTGGGAAACGTTGCTCCGCGCACGTGCCATTGAGAATCTCTGCTATGTGATTGCCCCGGCGCAGTCCGGGTTTCACGCCAACGGGCGGGAGACCTACGGCGACAGCATGATCGTCGATCACTGGGGCCGCATCCTCCAACGCCTGCCGCGGGGCCGTGGTTGCGTCGTTGCCGACATCGATCTCGAGCGCCAGGCTGAAGTGCGCAGCAATTTCCCGGCGCTCGACCACCGCGTTTTCGCGCCAGCCCACCCCTGATAAAAGTTACCGGAAGTCACTGATGGAAGAATCACAGCCGATTAAAGCGCCCCCCGTGGCCGCCTCCGACCCGTTGAGCATTGCCCGCGACCTCATCCTGCGCCCGAGCGGCCTGGACGACGGGCGCCTGGATCGCATCTTCGGCGAGGTCCTGACGCATTCCGTGGATTTCGCCGATCTGTACTTCCAGCTGGCGCACCAGGAGTCCTGGTCGCTGGAGGACGGCATCGTCAAGGACGGCAGCGCCAGTATCGAACAAGGTGTGGGAGTCCGCGCCCTCGCAGGCGAGAAGACCGGATTCGCGTATTCGGATGAGATCGTGCTGCCCGCGCTCGAAGAGGCTTCACGCGCCGCGCGTGCGATTGCGGTTCACGGCGGCGACCGCAAGGTGAAGGCGTGGAGTCCGCAGGCCGGACGTCAGTTGTATTTGCCGGCGGATCCGGTCGCTTCGCTGTCGACGGAGAACAAGGTAGCGTGGCTCGAGAGAGTTGATCGTGAGGCACGGCGCATCGATCCGCGTGTAGTGCACGTGACCGCGAGTGTCACGGCCGTGCATGAAGTGGTGCTGATAGCCACGAGCGAAGGACAACTTGCCGCGGATGTGCGGCCGCTGGTGCGCTTCAATGTTTCGGTGCTCGTCGAGCAGAACGGCCGCCGCGAGCAGGGTTATGCGGGGGCGGGCGGCCGCTACTCGCTGGCCGAGCTGGTTGCCGGCGACCGGCCGATCGAGCTCGCGCGCGAGGCGGTCCGCCAGGCACTCGTCAATCTCGACGCGAGGCCTGCGCCCGCCGGTTCGATGACGGTGGTGTTGGGTCCGGGTTGGCCGGGAATTCTGCTGCACGAGGCGATCGGCCACGGTCTCGAAGGCGACTTCAATCGTAAGGGCACTTCGGCATTCGCGGGCCGTATCGGTGAACGCGTCGCCGCGCCGGAGTGCACGGTCGTGGATGACGGCACGATCTCGCAACGGCGCGGCTCGCTCAACATCGATGACGAGGGCACGCAGACCCAGTGCACGATGTTGATCGAGAACGGCATCCTGCGCGGTTATATGCAGGATCGGCTCAACGCGCGGCTGATGGGCGTCCAGCCGACAGGCAACGGCCGCCGCGAGTCCTTTGCGCATATGACACTGCCGCGCATGACTAACACCTACATGCGTCCCGGTCCTCACGACCCCGAAGAGATCATCCGCTCGGTGAAGAACGGTATTTATGCGGTCAACTTCGGCGGCGGGCAGGTCGATATCACCTCGGGCAAATTCGTGTTTTCCGCGAGCGAGGCCTACGCCATCGAGAACGGGCGGCTCGGCGCGCCGCTCAAGGGCGCCACGCTCATCGGCAACGGCCCCGACGTGCTCACCCGGGTTTCGATGGTTGGCAACGACCTCCGCCTCGATGACGGTGTGGGAACGTGCGGTAAGGACGGGCAAAGTGTTCCTGTCGGTGTAGGGCAGCCCACGTTGAAGATCGAAGGCCTTACGGTCGGCGGCACCGGCTGAGCGCACTCTCCGGAGGAGGCCTGCGCTTGGCGCCAACGCGCCCGCGGCCTCACGCACGCCGGTAATGCGCACGCGGGCAATGCGCGCAGGCAACGCGCACTCAGACAACGCGAGATCGGTGCTCCATTTAAACGCACCGCTTGCGAGAGCGCCCATTTCTATTCGAAGCCGCGCCCAAAGCGACTTGCTTTGATGTTTTTACATGAACACGTTGCGAATGGAGGATCGCATTGAGCAGCGCGACGCTCTCATCATGGGTGCACGGGCGAAGCAGGAAAGCTTCCACGTGCGCAGGAACGCGCGGCCCGTACATTGTTCCGGCAAGCGTGTGAAAAGACCGTTTCGGTGGCGCGGCGCTTGCTGTGATGGTGTGAAAATTTGTCTCATTGAGACGTACGCGGTCACGTCGGCGAAACATAATTCCTGCTCGTTCCGCGAGGAGCGTCTGCGTTCTGCGACGTCGCGGCTCACTATCGCGAAGCTGTGACTTCCTGCACACCGCCGGCTGCCGCGGGTCCGTACTTTGCTGACTTCCAGCCGCTCATCTCGAGGAAGGACATACGATGCACGCTGATAGCGCCGCCACGGCCGAGTTGCCACAACTCAACCTGCCCCAGGACCTCGTCACCGAAGTCAGCCGTCGCCGGACGAAAATGAACACCGACTACGGCATCGAGGCCATGAAGCCGTCGTTGTTCGGGCGTCTGATCGAAAAGCTGCTGGGAAAGAGTAGTCACTGAGCTCGTCGTTCCCGTGCCGCGGAAGCGCCGCGGCACGGATCAGGGCGCCGGAACGTGCGGCCCGTAGCGGATCTGGCGGACCGCAGGGCTGAAGTTCCCGCTTGGAGCCGCGACCGCGCTAGGATGCGCCCATGGAGCCGTCCTCACAGCGCCTGTCCCGCCCGGTCTACGAAGGCCTTCCCTGGTTCTATCTGGCATGCGGCATTGCAGCATTGAGCGCCAGTTACCTGCTGCCGTCACGGTTTCCCAGCCTGATCGCAGGTGTGGTGGGGCTCATCGGGGTCCTCGGCGGCAGCGTCATTCTGCTGCGGCGGCGGGACTACCGGGAGCTACGCTCCCAATACGCGAATCCCGACTCCCTGGGCGCGAGCGCACCCCCGGAGAAAGCTAAAGACAAAACGCGCGAGCCTATTTAGCCAGCGGCTCCACGCCGTTCTTGATCAGGCCTTCCGTTTCCACCCCATCGGATCCCGCTGTCTGCAGAGCGTGCAGGCCCGGTAACGTATCCGCCATGGTGTTGCGTGTCTTTGCCAGCCGCTCATCGACATAGATGAGCTCGTGCTTGCCGAGGACTACGACGTCGCCGTCGTTGAGGTAGTGGCGGCGCACGCGCTTGGATTTCACATAGATGCCGTTCGTGCTGTTCAGATCCTCGATCACGGAGGAGTTTGTCGTCGTGATGATCTGGCAATGATGGCGGCTCACGAAGCGGCTATCGACCTGCAGGTCATTGTCCGTCGTGCGGCCCACGATGATCCGTCCGACGTGCAGAGTGAGCTCTTGCACGGTACGACCGTCGGTTGCCACGAGCAAGCGGCCGACGACGGTTTGCGTGGAGTCGTGCGCCTGCCCGGCTCGCTGCCCAAGCTCCGGCAGGACTTCGAGGTTGTGATGGGGGCGGTCGGCGTATTCCACCCACTGCAGCTCTTCGACGGCACCCCTGATGTCTTCGCTCGTGACGGTGTCGCGGTCGGAGGTATAGGCGGCCATCATCGCCGTGTCACACAGCGTATTGACGAGCCGTGGCACGCCGCCCGTATAGCGGAAAATATCCGGGAACGTATCCTCGCCGAAAATCTGCCGATCGGCGGCGCCCGCCACTTCCAGGCGATGTTGGATGTAGGCGCGCATCTCCGGCTGCGACAGCGTGGCCAGGTGAAAGCGGAGGCGGATTCGCTGGGTGAGCTGCACGAGCTCCGGGGCATCGAGCTTCTCGTTGAGCTCCGGCTGGCCCGCCAGGATGATGCGCAGCACCTTTTCCTTCGTCGTCTCGACGCCGGAGAGCAGCCGGATCTCCTCGAGTACCCGCATGGAGAGGTTCTGCGCCTCGTCCACGATGAGCAGCACCTTGCGCCCGGCGGCGTACTGCTCGATGAGAAAGTTGTTGATCGTGGCGATGAGCTCGGCCTTCTTCATCTTGAAGGGCGAGAAGCCGAACTGCACGAGCACGGCCTGGAGGAAATCGATCGCCGAAACCTGAGTCTGGTTGATCTGGGCGACGACCACGTCCGTCTGGATTTCCTTGAGGAAGGATTCGATGAGGGTCGTCTTGCCGGCGCCGATCTCTCCGGTGATCACGACGAAGCCGTCCGTGAACCAGATGGTCGATTCCATGTACGCCTTGGCGCGGGCGTGCTGTTTCGACAGATACAGGAACTGCGGGTCCGGGCTCAGCCGGAAGGGCAGCTCTTTCAGTTTGAACGGTTCGAGATACATGAGTGCTCACGCCGACAACCGGCCGGGGTCGGCATGTTGTCAGCCTTCCGATTCCTTCTTGTGTACAGCGGGCGCCGCATTTTGAGGACTCGAACGACGAGCCCGATATTAAGGGATGCGTATCCCGGGGGCCAACTCCCTGAGCAATTGCCGTGCCCGTCGGTCCCGGCGCAGGTGTGTGGGCTCCACGATCGTGCAGTGTCCCACCTTGCGGCCCGGGCGGGGCTCCTTGTCATAATGGTGTAAATGCACCCCTTCGTGGGCCAGAATCGCCGCCGGCGGCGGCATGCTACCGATGAGGTTGAGCATGGCGCTGTAGCCCACCGGGCGGGTTGATCCCAGGGGGAGATCGAGAATCGCGCGCAGGTGATTCTCGAACTGGCTCGTGACCGCCCCTTCGATGGTCCAGTGGCCCGAGTTATGAACCCGGGGCGCCATTTCGTTGGCAATGAGCCGCCCACCCCGCACAAAGAACTCGATGGTCAGAATGCCGGTGTAGTGGAAGTGGGCCAGCACACGCTCCAGATACCGTGCGGCCAGCCGCTGCCAGCGCGGCGGCCCGAATGGAGCGCGTGTCAGCCGCAGGATTCCCTGTGCGTGGACGTTGCCGTTGAGAGGGTAAATCGCAACCTCACCCCGCCGGCTTCGCGCCCCGATGATCGACACTTCGCAGTCGAACGGGATCCACTCTTCGTAAATGAGGCCGACCGACCCGAACTCCTGCCACGCGCGTTCGGCGTCCTCTGGCGTCCGGACGACCGCCTGACCTTTGCCGTCGTAGCCGAGCCGCCGTGTTTTGATCACGCCCGGAAGGCCGATTTCACGAATGGCGCGCTCGAGTTGCGAGCGCGAAGCCACCGCGCGCCAACGAGTCGTTGGGATTTTCAGGCGCTCGAACAAACGCTTCTCGCTCACGCGGTCCTGTGCGGTCGCAAGGGCCGGGATCGGCGGACAGATACGAGCGCTTCTGGTGCGACGTTCGTCCTGCGTACGACGCTTACCGCGGCCGACAGGAGACTTGATCGCGGACCCGGCAAGTGCGCGAAGCGCCTCCACGGACACGTTTTCCCAGTCGAACGTAAGGACCTCGGATCGCCGTGCCAATTGCGCCAGCAGCTCGCGGTCGGTGAACAAGCCATGCAGGACCGGGGCGACCCTGCCGCCCGGGGCATCTTTCGCAGGATCCAGGAACAGAAAGTCGAGGCCCAGAGGATAGCCCGCCAAAGCGAGCATGCGGCCCAACTGGCCGGCGCCCACGATGCCAACCGTCATGTGTGTGGCGTCGTGCGCGGATCGGGCTTGTTAAGCACGCTGGAGGTCTGCTGCTCGCGAAAGGCGTCAATCGACATTGAAATGGCAGGGTACTTGTTGCCGAGGATCGCTGCGGCGCAAAGGGCCGCGTTCGCCGCGCCCGCCGCCCCGATGGCGAAAGTCGCGACGGGTACTCCCGCCGGCATCTGCACGATGGAGAGCAGGGAATCGAGGCCGCTCAGAGCTTTCGATTGCACCGGGACGCCAAGCACCGGCAGGCTGGTCTTCGCAGCCGTCATGCCGGGCAGGTGGGCGGCCCCGCCGGCGCCCGCGATGATGACCTCGAGGCCGCGCGAGCGCGCCGTCGAAGCGTATTCGAAGAGCAGATCGGGCGTGCGGTGCGCAGACACGATACGGACTTCGTACGGGACGGACAGTTTATCCAACATGTCGGCAGCAGCCTGCAGTGTCTCCCAATCGGAAGACGAGCCCATGATGATGCCAACCAGCGGTTTCATCCGGGTATTGTATCGAATTGGCTGAAAGACGCCTGCGGCGGTTGTCCAATGGGCTGAAAGACGCCTGCGGCGCTTTCAGCGAGCGCGCCTACTGGCTCGTCGCGGCCCCAGGCTGCGCGCCCCGGGCTGGCGCCCCCGCTGCCCGCCCCCAGACCAAAAAGCATCTTTTGGCCGCTAGAAAACGGGCTGGTTCTGGGCGCTTTATTCGTCGGTGCTTTTTCTCACGGGCGGACAGTTTGCAGTGCATCCAGCGAATGGGGCCAGTGGCTGGTTCGGTTCGCGGCGCGCAGCTGGGCCCCCGGCCGCGCGAGCGGGGCTGGGCAGCCCGGGCTGCGCACCCGCCGGGCAGCGCGCCCCGAGCAAAAGCGTCTTTTTTGCCCTGTAGGTAACGGGCCGGTTTGGATACTTTACTCGTCGGTGCTTTTGCTCTCTTGCTCGAATATGGCGCGCAGGGCACGGAAGAGCTCGCGGCCTGCGGAACCATTGAGGCCGGTGCGCTGGCGTTCTGCTTGAGCGGCGCCAAGAAGAGGGGCCAATGCGTCGCGGTCCAGGCCCGGGCGCCAGCGCTCGAGCTCTTCCAATGCGGGCGCGCCTTCGACGATCAAACGCTCTCGCCAGGCCTCGACGCGCTTGAAGCGCTCGGTTTCGCGCGCATCGAGTTTGCTGCGGGAGGCGATGAAGGTGTAGATCGGCTCGAGGTCGATGTCGCGCATGAGCTTGCCGATGTACTGCCTCTGGCGCGCGCCGCCGCTGCGGCTCGTTATCCGGCGGGCCTCGTGAATGGCATCCATTACGCGCTCAGGCAGATTCAGGGTATTCAGGTCGCTGTCGCGCATGCGTATCAGCTCCTCGCCCAGATCCTGGGCGGCGTGAGCGGCGCGCTTGCGTGCGCTTTTGCTCGGCCCCTCGTGCTCCGGGGCGTCGTCTTGCGGGTGTCGTGGCGGTTCCGATGTCAATTTAAAGTCCTGGCGCGGGCGCATGGCTTGCGACTGGTACAATTCTGCCCTACTCCTTCGTGACCCAAGCGGATGTAATGCAACAGGCGGCCGAATCCAAGGGAATACCGCAGTTACAGGATGTGGTCAGTTTTGTGCTGGAAGAAGCCCACCGCCAAGGGGCCTCGCAGTGTGAAGCCGACGCCAACGTGAGCCAGGGGCTCGGGGTGAGCGTCCGCCTGGGCGAGGTCGACACCATCGAGTACCAGCGCGATCGTGGCCTCGGGGTCACCGTGTACTTCGGCAAGCGTAAAGGCTCGGCTAGCACGGCGGATCTCAGCAGGCAGGCCGTCCGGGACACGGTCGAGAAGGCCTGTGCCATCGCTCGCTATACGGCCGAGGATCCGTATGCGGGTCTCATCGAGCCCGAAGCTCTGGCCCGCGATATCCCCGACCTCGATCTCGACCACCCCTGGGACCTGACTCCGGAAGCGGCCATCGAGATCGCGCGCCAGTGCGAGGCTGCGGGCCTTGCTGTCGATGCGCGCATCACGAATTCCGAAGGCGGCAGCGTCAACAGCCAACGCCACACCGGCGTATATGGCAACTCCCTGGGCTTTCTGGCCGGCGTTCACAGCACGAGTCACTCCGTGAGCTGCTCGCTCATTGCGCAAGAGAGCGATGAGATGCAACGGGACTACTGGTACACGACTGCTCGCGACCCTGCCGATCTCGAGGCGGTGGACGCGATTGGCCGCATTGCGGGACAGCGTGCCGTGGCACGGTTGGGCTCGCGCAAGCTCACGACCCGCAAGGCGCCGGTCGCCTTCTCGCCCGACATGGCTCGCGGCTTGTTCAGGTCCTTCACCGGGGCCATCCGCGGTGCCGCGCAATATCGCAAGGCGTCTTTCCTGCTCGACGCGGCCGGGAAAGAGATCTTCCCGTCCTTCCTGCAGATCTTCGAGCGTCCCCACATCCCGAAGGGTCTCGCCAGTAACCCGTTCGACGATGAGGGTGCCGCGACGAAAGACCGCGACCTCGTGCGCGACGGCGTTCTCGACGGCTACGTGCTCGGCAGCTATTCGGCGCGCAGGCTCGGCCTGAAAAGCACCGGCAATGCCGGCGGCGTGCACAACCTCATTGTTGCCACGCCTGGGAGGGCGCTCGATCTGCAAAGCTTCCTGACACGGATGCACACCGGTCTGCTGGTGACAGAGCTGATGGGTCAGGGTGTCAACGGAGTGACGGGAGACTATTCGCGCGGCGCGAGCGGCTTCTGGGTCGAGAACGGAGTCGTCACTTATCCCGTGCAGGAGATCACCATCGCCGGAAACTTGAAGCAGATGTTTGCCGACATCGTTGCTGTCGGCAGCGACGTGGATATGCGGGGAGCGATACGAACGGGCTCGGTCCTCATCGGCGAGATGACGATCGCCGGCGAGTAGGATGGTCTCGCCCGCGGCTGCGGCAGCGCCTGCCGGCCTTGGCGACGATCTACTCCCGGCGCGCAGCCAACGTGAGAGAAGGGCGCGGCACTTCTTCCACCAAGTCCCGCAGGGTGAGATCGCCGCAACGATTGCGGCGCGCTTCGTCAATGGCGGCGAGTAGACGATCCACGGGCGGAATCGCCACGTTCCGCGGAGCAAAGTGTCCGCTCCGCTGGTTACGGGCGATTTCCAGTATGTCGCAGACACGGATGCGGCCGATGTCGCGCGCCGGAACCAACTCATCATTTTGCCTGACGATGAGCAGGCCCGCTCGCTCGAGCGATGCCGACACCTGTGCGACAGCAATGCCGGGCAGCCCCAGCTCCGCGGCAAGCCGGTCTACCGTCCAGCGCGGCTCGCCGTTGACGTGCGCGCGCCCCGCGAAATACATCAGTTTCAGCGCGAGTTGCTCGAGCTCGACGCTCGAGAGCCGCAGCTCCTGCAGACCGAGCCGCAGGTAGGCCGGGTTCTGGATGTAGAACGACAGTTGCGCTCCCGCGAGCAGAATCAGCCAGCCGAAGTAGGTCCACAGCAGCGCCGCCACGACGAACGCAAAGCCTGCATAGACGATCGTCAGCCGCGTCGAATACACGACGAACGCCGTGAACATCTTCCCTACCGCGGCCCAGAGCACACCGCCCACGAGCGCGCCGATGAGCGCCGGTCGCCACTGCACGCGCGTATTGGGGATGAACATGTAAAGGCCGGTGAAGAATGCGGTGACCATTGCGTAGGGTGCGAGCCTGATGCCGAAACCGGCCAGACGATCGAGCACCGGCAGTCTCACAACCTCTTGCATGGGTCCGCTGGCGAGCGCCGCATGCGACAGGCCGATGAAGCCGCCCAGCAGCAGCGGTCCCATTACGATGAGGCTCAGGTATTCTGCAATGCGCCGCCCGAAGCTTCGCGGGTGGTCCACGCGCCAGAGAAAGTTGAAGCTGTCCTCGACCTTTTTGATCGTACCCAGCAGGGTCCACGCGAGGAGCGCGAAGCCGAGGGTGCCGACCACGCCGCTCACGCGAGCCGCGAATTTTACGACTCGTGAGGCGAGCTCGCCCGCGGCCGCGCCGCCCACCGGACGGAAGAACTCGTAAACGATCGGCTCGAGATCACGGTGTGCGCCGAAGAGCTTGAGAATGGCGAAGCTGAAGGCAACCAGGGGGATGATCGACAGCAGGGTGGTGTAGACGAGCCCCATCGCGCGCAGGTTGATAGCACCGCGCCAGAGATCGCGAACGACCGCGTACGGGTAACGTAGAACACGCAGGACGAGCCCAAGTGTGCCCGCTCGGGTCGAAGGGGGCCCGAAGCAGCACCAGTCGAGGAAGGCCCAGATACGCGCCGACATTAGGATAGGGTAACACCCGCTATGGCTACACCAACCGGATTCCCGCAGCGGATCGTTTGCCTGACCGAGGAGACGACCGAGACCCTATACCTGCTCGGAGAGGACTGGCGGATCGTCGGTATCTCCGGCTTCACGGTCAGACCGCCGCGCGCCCGCAAGGAGAAGCCGCGCGTCTCCGCGTTCACCAGCGCCAAGATCGACCGCATTGTGGCCCTCGAGCCCGATCTCGTTCTGGGCTTCTCGGACCTGCAGGCCGACATCGCGGCCGAGCTGGTGCGTGCGGGTATCGAAGTGCACGTATTCAACCATCGCAGCATCGAGGACATCCTGAGGATGATCCGCACACTGGGCGGAATGATCGGGTGCGAGACGAAAACGCATGAGTTGGTCCGGCAGTTCACGGTGGGGCTGGCGGCGGTGCGTGGCCGTGCGGCGGCTCTCACGCGTCGACCGCGCGTGTATTTCGAGGAGTGGGATGAGCCGCAGATTTCAGGGATCCGCTGGGTGTCGGAGCTCGTCGAGCTGGCGGGTGGGGTGGATTGTTTTCCGGAGCTGGGCATTCAGTCGCTGGGCCGCCAGCGCATCATTGCCGATCCGCTCGAGGTGCCGCGGCGTGCCCCCGACATCATCCTGGGCTCCTGGTGCGGCAAGAAGTTTCAGCCCACGCAGGTTGCCGCGCGGGCGGGGTGGGGGGCGATTCCCGCCATACGCGATGGGTTTGTGCGAGAGATCAAATCGTCACTGATCCTGCAGCCTGGGCCTGCGGCGTTGACTGACGGAGTGCGGGCTATTCAGGCGGTCATCGAGGAGTGGGCCAGCCGGACTGCCGTATAGCGCACCTGGCTGCGGCTAGATTCCGCGGCGCTCGCAGATGAGCTCGTAGGCTTCGATGATCTGTTGGGTGCGCTGTTTGGCGTGCTCGATCATCGACTCGGGCAGGCCGTTGGCCTTGAGTTTGTCCGGATGATGGCGACTCAGCTGGCGGCGATAGGCTTTGACGATTTCCGCCTTGCTTGCGCTGGCCGTCGTGTCCAATACCTTGTAAGCCTGCTCGAGCTGCTCCACCCCGGCGCCGTTGCTGCGGGCGTAGCCGTGATGGAAGCTGCCGGTGCGGATGCGTAACACCGTTTCGATCTGGGCCAGCTCCAGATTCGAAATGCCCAGGCGCGCGGCGACCCGGGTGAGCAGATCGCGCACCGGACCTTCGAGGTTGTTGCCGCTCAGCGCGGCGCGCACCTGGATTTCCATGAACACGCGCAGCAGCTCGGGCCGGCCCTGGCATGCCTGGCGCAGAGTGGTGAGCTCCGCGACGGGATTGAAATCGCGTTGTTTGCCTGCGGTGAAGTAATCGATCGCGGCGCGTACCTGCACCGGATTCAGGTGCAAGTCCGACATGACGCCACGTGCCGCGGAGATCTCGCGCTCGGAGACTCTGCCGTCGGCCTTGGCGAGATAGCCCATGACGCGGAAGGTGGTACGGAAGAACCGCTCACCGAGCGCGGCAAGGCTCTCGCTGCCTCCCAGGCGCGGATCCGCTTCGGCGTTGCCGGCTTCCTCATCGAACTGGTGTCCGAGCACCAGGCCCACGGCCGCGCCGATCGGCCCGAGCGTGAGCATGCCCAGAATGCCGCCGACGACCTTGCCCGTCCACTTTACCGACGCTGCCATATCACCACCGCTGCCCTCACTCGAGTCCCCACGATTCCCCGAAAAAGCCGCTTGCGCTCGACCAGCCGCTCAACCCGAATGACTCGGCCCGGTCATGGACCGAAGCCACCCGGCCCATTCACCGCCGGCGATCACCACCGAATGACTGACCCGTTCGGTCGACCCCATTTACTCAGGCAAATTCACTCGACCAAAATTCACCCGGCCAAATCGGCTCGGATATAGTAGCAAGTGCCGTGATATCCCCCGGCATGCCCCGATGTAGTGCACCATGCAGTCGCCCACCGTATTCCGTACAGCCTTGAAAGGGCTGGAGAAAATCCACGAAGGGAAGGTGCGGGACATCTACGCGGTGGATGCGGAGTCGATGCTCATCGTGACCACCGACCGGCTGTCCGCCTTCGACGTGGTGCTCCCGGATCCCATCCCGAACAAGGGGCGGGTGCTGCACCAGATCTCCGATTTCTGGTTCGCCCGCACGCGCCACCTCGTGCCGAATCATTTGACGGACCGGTCGCTCGCGAGCGTCATCAAAGACCCGGCGGAGCAAGCGTTGCTCGCGGGCCGAGCCGGTATCGTGCGACGGTTGCAGGCTCTGCCGATCGAGGCTGTGGTCCGCGGCTATCTCATCGGTTCGGGATGGAAGGATTATCAGAAGACCGGCAGCGTGTGCGGAATCGCTTTGCCGCCGGGACTTCAGCAGGCCGAGCGCCTCGCCACTCCGCTGTTTACGCCTGCCTCGAAGGCTGCCATGGGCGAACACGATGAGAACATCACGTTCTCGCAGGTGGAGCGGTTGGTTGGAACGGCGCTGGCCGCGCGCGTGCGTGATACCGCCATCTCGCTTTACAACTTCGCGGCCGAGCATGCGCGCAGCCGCGGCATCATCATCGCCGACACGAAGTTCGAGTTCGGCGTGGATGACACCGGCCAGCTCACGTTGATCGATGAGGCGCTGACGCCCGATTCCTCGCGCTTCTGGCCGGCCGATACGTACCGCGTTGGAACGAGCCCGCCGAGCTTCGACAAGCAGTTTGTCAGGGATTATCTGGAGAGGCTCGATTGGAACAAGAAGGCGCCCGGGCCGCGGCTGCCGCCCGACATCATCGCGCGCACGAGTGAGAACTACAGCGAGGCGCTGGCGAGACTCACGAAATAGAGCCCGTCCGCCCCGCAGGGTTGTTCCACCTTGGACTGTACCTGTGTCGAATCCGCGTCCCCTGATGCGCACCGCGAGTTGCCACGCATCACGGCGCGCGTAGACTGATCGACATGCAAACTCCATGGATCGCCCCATCCATTCTCTCCGCGGACTTTGCCCGGCTGGGCGAGGAAGTCGACGCTGTTCTGAGCGCCGGCGCGGAGCTCGTTCACTTCGACGTGATGGACAACCATTACGTCCCGAACCTGACGATCGGCCCGCTGGTGTGTGAGGCGCTGCGTAAACACGGCGTGCAGGCACCGATAGACGTGCACCTCATGGTGCGGCCGGTGGATCGAATCGTGCCGGACTTCGCGGCCGCCGGTGCCACGTACATCTCGTTTCACCCGGAAGCCTCGGAACATATCGATCGGACGATCGAGATCATTCGTGAGCACGGTTGCAAACCCGGCCTCGTGTTCAATCCGGCGACACCGCTCGATTACCTGGATTACACGCTCGAGAAGCTCGATCTGGTGCTGATCATGTCGGTGAACCCGGGCTTCGGCGGGCAGAAATTCATTCCGACGGCGCTCCGCAAGCTCGCGGAGGTGCGGCGGCGGATCGACGCGTCCGGCCGCGCCGTGCGCCTGGAGATCGACGGCGGAGTGAAGGTCGACAACATCAAAGCCGTCGCGCAGGCGGGCGCCGATACATTCGTGGCGGGGTCGGCGATCTTCGGAAGCAAGGATTACGCTCAGACCATCCGAGCGATGCACGCCGAGATTAGCGCCGCGAAGGGGTAAGTGGCCGCTGGATGTCGTAGCCAGCGGCTGTTTCGCGATCAGCGAACGCCTCGTGCACTGGCACTCCGGGCCGATTGCCCAAGCAGTCCCTTACGCGAGCGGACCTAACCGGGAGTGTCTCGGGAGTCGAGACCTTTACTCGTCATCGTCCTCATCGTCGTCGTCATCCTCATCATCATCGTCCATATCGAGCGGGCCGCTGACCTTGGAGGTCGCCGCGGCCGGCCTCGCCGGGACGATGACCGGACGGGTCTTCATCTTCGGGCGGGCATTGAAGACAACGATGGTCTTGCCGGTCGCGCGCAGCAGGCCCTGCTCTTCCAGCACTTTCAGCACGCGACCGGCCATCTCGCGCGAGCAGCCGACGAGGCGCGAGAGCTCCTGGCGGCTCACTTTGATCTGCATGCCTTCCGGATGCGTCATGGCATCGGGCTCATTGCACAGGTCCATGATGGCGTGCGCGACGCGGCCGGTGACGTCGACGAAGGCAAGATCACCGAGCTTGCGGTTGGTGCGGTCGAGGCGCGTGGCCAACTGCGTCGCGAGCTCGAAGATCAGGCCCGGGCTTTCGGCGGCGATCTGCCGGAAGCGCGGGTAGGTCATTTCGGCCAGCTCGCACTGGTTTCGGGTGCGGACCCAGGCGCTGCGCGTGGGCTGCTCGTAGAAAAGGCCCATTTCACCGAAGAATTGTCCGCGGTTGAGGTAGGCCAGTACCATCTCGTTGCCTTCCTCGTCTTCGATCATCACCTCGACGGAGCCGCTGATGATGTAGTAGAGGACGTCGGGCAGGTCGCCCGCGTGGATGACGACCGTCTTGGAAGGGACGGTGCGTATCCGGCAGTAGCTCAAAAATCGATTGATCGCCGGGATGTCGCTCAACGGCTTGATGTTTTCGTCCATACCGGCTCCCCGAATGTCGCTTATTAGCGGCGGCCCGCTTTTTTATACAGATAGCTGCCTGACTGCAAGCGTACCGGACGCGATTGCAACAGTCAGCACTCTTGAAATCTTAAGTGATGCGTTCAGATCCAATATGCAGCGGTCGTCATGACTCGCGCAGTGCCTCGCATCAGTGAGCGCACCGGCGACGGCAGCTCGGCAGCCCCCGCTGCTCTCGCGTTCGCTCCATGTGCGATCTCGTCTGCTCTCATTGTCTGAAGTATGGCACGGCTGCGGGCATCATCCGATGGAAGTCGTGCGAGGTGTTCGTCGAGATGACCCTCCACCTGCCGCTCCGTCTCGACGACGAAGCCCAGACTCGTCCGGTCTCCCATGAGCGCGGCAAGCGCGCCAATGGCAAAAGAGCCTGCGTACCAAAGCGGATTCAAGAGGCTCGGGCGCGAGTCGAGCTCCTTGAGCCGGGCCTCGCACCAGGCGAGATGATCCGACTCTTCACGTGCCGCCTCGAGCAGGATTTTACGAGTCGCCTCGGATCGGGCCACGAGCGCCTGGCCGTGGTACAGCGCCTGCGCGGCGATTTCGCCGGCATGATTGACGCGCATGAGTGCCGCGGCGGTGCGCCGTTCGGGGCCCGATAGGCGACCCGCATCGTCCGGACCGCCCGTCGCGGGCGCCTGTCCCGGTGTCGGACGGGAAGCGTGAGCTGGGGCGAAGACGGACCTCAGGGCGCGATCGGCTGCGGAAATGAGGGCGTCCAGGGGCGCGGCAGGTGGCATGCACTCATTATAAGGGGCAAACGGGCACGCCGGATAAGGGGCAAATGAGCGCGCTGGCTTGGCCCTGGGGTCCCCATCCGGTGGACGGGCGGGGAATGGGCTCGGGCGGGCGCCGCGGCGCAGCTTCCACGCGGACCGGGACGCCAGGAGCGAATTGCGGCGTCTCATCCCTATGCCTTTGCATTGCCCGACCTGCTTGAGTACACTTCCCCGCCTTTTTTCGCCCCCGGAAAAGTCCCGGGGGCGCCTATCGGCCGGACGGGATTAAGGGCCTCTTCCAAGAAGCGGCCGGGCGCGTTCGGCCTCATGACAGTGAAGTGCAGTTACCTATGAAGACCGTATTTCCCAATGCCGAGAACGTCCGTGGCGACTGGTTTGTCGTGGACGCCAACGAGAAGACGCTCGGCCGGCTCGCCACGCAGCTTGCCCATGTCCTCAAAGGCAAGCACAAGGCCGCTTACAGCCCCCACGTCGACATGGGCGACCACATCGTCGTGCTGAATGCGGAGAAGATTCGCGTCACCGGACGCAAGCTCTCCGACAAGATCTACTACCATCACACCGGCTACATCGGCGGCATCAAGTCGATTGCGCTGGAGAAGCTCCTGAAGGAGCACCCCGAGCGCGTGATCGAGATCGCCGTGAAGGGCATGTTGCCGAAGAACACTCTCGGCCGGAAAATGTTCAGGAAGCTCCACGTGTTCGCCGGCGGCGAGCATCCCCACCAGGCGCAGCAGCCGAAGCCGCTCGCGATTCAGTAAGGACCGTATCCCAATGCCAGCCTCATCCTCTCAGGCCGACCGTCAATATGGCACCGGCCGCCGCAAGACAGCGACGGCGCGCGTGTACATGAAGCCGGGCACCGGCAAAATCACAGTCAACGAGCGCTCGCTCGATGAGTTCTTCGGTCGCGAGACCGGTCGCATGATCGTGCGCCAGCCGCTCGAGGCTGTGCAGCTCACGGGCAAGTTCGACATCACCGTGCGAGTCGACGGCGGTGGAATCACCGGACAGGCCGGCGCCATTCGTCACGGGATTACCCGTGCGCTCATGGAGTACGACGAGACGCTGCGCAAGACGCTGCGTGACGCGGGCTTCGTGACGCGTGATGCGCGCGAGGTCGAGCGTAAGAAGGTCGGACGCCGCAAGGCTCGCCGCGGTCCGCAGTACTCGAAGCGGTAAGTTTGCAGACGGGCTGGATCTGGGGAGAATCCCCGGATCCGGTCGGTCGTGCGAGCCGCACCCCGCCACTTTTGGGGGATCGTCTAGTGGTAGGACAACGGACTCTGACTCCGTTTACCTAGGTTCGAATCCTAGTCCCCCAGCCAAAATGCACAGGGCCCGCCAAATGGCGGGCCTTTTGCATTTTGGCGAGGGGACTAGGATGACGTCGGTTTCGCATTGCGAAACCCACGGGCCCGAAGGGCCGAGGCGCCCCGCGCCGAGCAATCCTAGTCCCCCCATTCCGGAAGAGATTGGATCAGCATCAAGAGGCTCGCGCCTAGCCGGCCCTTTTGCATTTTGGCGCGGGGCTTGGGATGACGTCGGTTTCGCATTGCGAAACCCACGGGCCCGAAGGGCCGAGGCGCTCGCGCCGAGCAATCCTAGTCCCCCCACTCCGGACGAGGACGAGATTGGATCGGCATCAAACGCTCGCGCCGCCACGCCTGTTTTGAGCGTTTTGCCTTCTGGCAAGCGGCGGCTGGCATCGGGGAACGACTGGGGGAAAACCCTGCCACATCCGACGAGATCAGCATCGGCATTAAAAGGCTCGCGTTACCGCGGGCCTTTTTGTTTTCGACGCGCCTGATCGATATCGCTCGCCGCCTCACGACTTCTCGGTGCTGCGCGCTTTCCGACGTTGGAGGAGGGCGCGCCATTATTCCGTTGGAGAGGGGCGAGTCTCTTTCAGGCTGGAGCGGAGTGTGGAGTCGCCAGACATTGAACGCCCGCACCGCGTGTGGTGCGGATAGTGGCCGGCTTCTTCGTCATCACTGGCGTTGCGTGCGGTCTCTCGACGTGGTGCGAACGTCTTCATCGTGTGTCCACATCGCAAGCGCTTTGTTATTGCCGCTTGGAGTCATAGCGATGCGGCACCTTCCAATTCGCGGCTTTGTGATGGGGAGCTGATGGCGTGGAGTTCTGGGGAGAGGTGATATGCGACCGCTTTGTCGCGGTGTTTCTTTCGCGGCGCGCGGATCAAAGAGTCGCAAAGGGTGGGCGACATCGCATCGCTCGTTGTGCGGGGATCGAACAGAGATGAAGAGGTCGAGCAGGTTGCTGCGCGCGCGGGATCGAGGAGTGGCGAAGGGAGGACAAACGCTATCGAATCGATCGCGGAGCAAGTGTGACGAATCGTGAGCGCGAGCGAGATCGAAAAGTTCGGGCAGTGCGTGCTTCAATCAAGAAGCACGCACGGACGAGGCGAACGGAACAGGTGTTGCTCGCTTATCTATTAACGCTGCTTACACCACATCCGTTCCGCTGGCGGTGCCGATCAGTAATACGTCGGCAGGGCGTTCGGCGAAGAGTCCAACAGTGACGACGCCGGTGATCTGGTTGAGCTTGTGCTCCAGGGCAGGTGGGTCATCGATGGTAAGGCCGTGGACATCGAGGATGTGGTTGCCGCTATCTGTGACGCAGTTCTCACGCCATACGGGACGGCCACCGTAAGCCGCGAGCCGACGGGACACGAGCGCGCGCGCCATGGGGATGACTTCGACGGGGAGGGGAAACTTGCCGAGCGACGTGACGACCTTCGTGTCATCGACCATGCAGACGAACCGCGTCGCAGCGGCCGTGATGATCTTCTCGCCCGTGAGTGCACCGCCGCCGCCCTTGATGAGATGGCGAGCACGAGTGGCCTCATCGGCACCATCAATATAGAGACCGAGGTCTTCGATCTCGTTCAGGTCGAGCACTTCGATGCCGATGGCGCGCAGCCGGGCCGTCGTTGCGTTAGAGCTCGAGACGGCGGCGCGCACCCGGTCAGGGCACTTGCCGAGCGCATCGATGAAGAAATTCACCGTAGAGCCGGTGCCTACGCCGATGACGGTGCCGTCCTCGATGTAGGCCAATGCCGCCTGCGCCGCGCGCTGCTTCTTTGCATCACCTTCCGCAGACATCGTTAGTACCTCATGCGTAGATGGGAATGGAGAGGACCTTGGGTGTGAACCCGGGGCTGCATACCCCGGCCGAAGTGCGCATTACCCTGGAAAACTAGCGCTAAAACGGCGCGAGCGAAACCCTGAACCGGACATGGGTGACAGTTCGAGAAGCGAATCTCGAGACCCATTCGCAAGCGGCATCCTGAACGAGCCCTTGGGGCGGGGGGTAGCCGCAGGAAAACCGATCTCCAGAAACGACTGTGCCCGCTTCATCAGCGGGCACAGTCTCTGCGATCACTCGGCGGCGGCTTGCGCTCACCGCCGAGTCAGGCCTACTTCTTCTTCGCAGCTTTCTTCTTGGCCTTCTTTTTCGCTTTCGCCATGTTGGCTCTCCAGGTTGTCGGGTTAGTCCGAGGTCGGAGTATATACACGCGAAACAAAATTACAAGCAAGCGTGCGCGCGACTGTGACAAGTGTGATAGGCGTTCGCGATGAATGGCGACGCGAGATGGAGCGTACCGGCGCATGCGCTGACGTCCTTCGCATGCGCTCGAGGTGTCGCCGCGGGCGCCGCGCATCACTCGAGCGAGAGAATGAATTTCCATTCCGCGGCTTCCACGGGAGTGATCGAGAGGCGATTGCCCTTGCGCAGCAGAACCATGTTTTTAAGCTCTTTCGTCGCATGTTTGCGCAGCTCGTCGAGCGTGATCGTGCGGGCGAGGCGGCGCTCGAGTTGCACGTCCACCATGAACCAGCGCGGCTTCTCGGGGTCGCTGTCCGGGTCGTAGTGATGGTCCTTGCGGTCGAAGGCGGTGGGGTCGGGGTAGCCTTCCTTCACGATCTTCAGGGTCGCGACGATCCCCGGTACGTCGCAGCTCGAATAATAAAGAAACGCCTGGTCCCCCCTCTTCATCTCGTCCCTGAGCATGTTGCGCGCCTGGTAATTGCGCACCCCATCCCAGGAGGTGGTGCCGCGTTTCGCGCGCTCGAGATCCTCGACGCCGAACGTGCCCGGTTCTGTCTTCATCAGCCAATAGCGCATTCAAAGGCCCTCTGTTCCGTCACCACCGCATCGAGTCGGACATCGTGGGCGGCGAAAGTGATTCGTTCGACTTGCTGAATGGAGTAGGCGAGGCCGACGAGACGCGGTGCATGCCACACGGTTCGCCAGCGGCGGAATTCGAAAGCGCGATCGTAGTAGCCGCCGCCCATGCCGAGTCGCACCCCGTGCGAATCGAAGGCGACGAGCGGCAGGAACACGACATCGAGCCAGCGAGCGCCGAGCGTCAGCGCACCGTCGGGCTCATCGATCCCCAGACGGTTGGGTCGCTGGCGTCCTGTCAGTTCCACGAACCGCATCTTGCGGCCCAACGTGTGACGGTCGATTCGCGGCACATAGATCCGGCAGCCGCGGCGGCGCGCGAGCGCAATGAGTGGTGCGGTATCCAGTTCGGATGGCAGCGAGGCGTAGACGGCGATGCGCAAGCCGGAACGCAGGTGGAACCGGCTATCGACGTTGCGCGCAACGAGTTGAGCGGCGCGGGCGCGCTCGCCTGGCGGCACGCTCCGGCGGCGGGCGCGCAGTGATGCTCGCAATGATTTGCGGGCATCGGTCAGCGTGGAATCAAGAAGCGTCACCCGCAAATGCCGGTGCGAACCGTTGCTCTCGGACCAGAGCAACAAGT
>JAQGOC010000175.1 GCA_028293805.1 Gammaproteobacteria bacterium | reverse complement strand
TCGATGTCATCGCAATCGTCTTCGCCAATCGTGCTTACGCAATTATCAATTACGAGCTGAAGCGCCTCGGCGTCAGTTCGGGGCCCGCCGCACTCTCGATGATTGATCTCACACGCCCTGAGCTACGGTTTGTCGATCTGGCCGGCGGCATGGGAGTGGAGGGCTCGCGTGTCGAAACGGCGGAGTCGCTCGCCAGCGAGCTCAAGTCTGCCCTCGCGACGCGCGGCCCGCGCCTCATCGAGCTCGCGCTTGACTAGACACGAGGGGCACGGCTTTGACCGATCCTTCGGAATCAATTACCGCGCGGGAGTCGCTCGAGGTGGCCAGAAACCGCAAAGCTGAAATCCTCATCGTTGCCGGGCGTGAAGTTGTGATCTCGAACCCGGACAAACTGCTCTTCCCCGAGCCGAAGCACACCAAGCTCGACCTTGCGCGCTATTACATCGCTGTGGCGGAAGGGGCGCTTCGTGGCGCCGGGGGCCGTCCCAACATGCTCGTTCGCTACCCCGACGGCATCGCGGGCGAGCACTTCTACCAGAAGCGCGCGCCCAGAAGCCGCCCGCACTGGATCGAGGTGGCCGAGCTGCGCTTCCCCTCGGGCCGCGTCGCGGAGGAGGTCGTGCCGCGCGACGCGGCGGCGCTGGCCTGGCTCGCGAACCTCGCTTGCCTCGAGCTGCACCCGCACCCGGTGCGCGCCGAAGATCTCGAGCATCCCGACGAACTGCGTGTTGACCTCGACCCAGTGCCCGGAATCATGTGGAGGCAGGTACAGGAAGTCACCGCGGTGGCCCGCGCTGTTCTTCATGACTTCAACCTCGTCGGCTGGCCCAAGACCTCCGGTTCGCGCGGCATGCACATCTGCGTGCGTCTCGAACGGGGTTGGGGCTTCGACGAAGTGCGCCGCGGTGCGCTCGCTCTCGCGCGCGAAGTCGAGAAGCGTGCGCCGAAGCTCGCTACCAGCAAGTGGTGGAAGGAGGAGCGCAACGGCGTGTTCGTCGACTACAACCAGAACGCCAAGGATCGCACCGTCGCCTCCGCGTACTCGGTGCGGCCAACGCCAGATGCGCGCGTCTCGGCGCCCCTGGCCTGGGACGAGGTAGATCACTGCGACCCAGCGGACTTTACCTTGGCCTCTGTACCCGCTCGCTTCAAGAAGCTCGGTGACGTACACGCGGCGATCGACCAACACGCTGGCTCGATCGAAGGCCTGCTCGAGCTGTTTGAGAGCCAAGGCTTGGGCGATGCACCCTGGCCGCCGCATTACACGAGACAGGTGTCGGAGCCTCCTCGCGTCCAACCATCGAAGCGAAAACGGCCGCTGCTCGAGATCGCGCGCGCTCGCCGCAAAGAGGATGCACTGGCGGGTCTGGAACGTTGGAAAGCGCGCCACCCGCAAGCTGCGGCGCATCTGGAGCCGGCCGACCTACTGGTCGACGCCATGCGCGGCCGCTACAGCACCTGGACGCGGATACGCCTCAATCTGCAGCACGTACCCGAAGAGCTGCGGCCAACTCAGGAGGCGCTCGATCCGGACGAGAAGATTCTCTCGAGCTCGTAGGGCTTTGTGACTTCGAGCTGGTCGTAACGGCAGTCCTGCGGTGGCTTGTCGGGTCTCCAGCGCAGGAAAAAGGCCGCGTGACGGAAGCGATCGCCTTGCATGTGGTCGTACTTCACCTCACAGACGCGCTCGATCCTGAGCGGTTCCCATGACAGGTCCTTACCTGCGCTCCAGCGGCTCTGCGCCCCTGGCATGCGGCTCGATTCGGCAGCTGCGCCAGCCCATTCGCGCCAAGGATGGTCGCGCATCGCGTTCTTGCGCAGCGGCGCGAGCTCCTTTACGAGTTGTCTGCGCATTGCCATGGTGAAAGATGAGGCGACGCCGACATGCTGGAGCACGCCGCTGTCGTCGTACAGGCCGAGCAGCAGCGAACCCACCGCGTCCTTCCCACTCTTGTGCCAGCGAAATCCGGCCACCACGCAATCGGCCGTGCGCGCGTGCTTCACCTTGATCATCGCACGCGTGCCCGGCAGGTACGTCCCCGACTCCGGCTTCGCAATCACGCCGTCCAGGCCGGCTCCCTCGAAGCGAGTTAGCCAGTCGAGCGCAATCGCCCGGTCGCGCGTGATCGGTGTGAGATATACGGGCCGTTTCACTTTACTCAACAACCCCTCAAGAGCAGCGCGGCGCGTTGCTTGCGGCGCTATCATGAGATCGCGTCCTCCGACCGCGAGCACGTCGAAAGCAATTAACGAGGAGGGTGTCTCTTTCGCGAGCTTCTCAACGCGCGATGCCGCCGGATGCAACCGCAACTGCAGCGCATCGAAATCGAGCCCCCGCGCCGTCGCGATCACGATCTCGCCGTCCACCACGGAGTTCTTTGGCAGACGCTCGAGCAAGGCGTTGTGCAGCTCCGGAAAATAGCGATCCAGCGGTCGCGCGTCGCGGCTCTGGATATACACCGCGTCCTCGCCGCGGAACACGATTGCGCGAAAGCCGTCCCACTTCGGTTCATACAGGTAACTGCCGAAGGGCAGCTCGTCCGCGAGCTTGGCGAGCATGGGTTCGACAGGCGGCTGCACGGCAAGCCCTGAAAAGCTCTTCAACGCCACTGTCTGTCCGTTGTGTGATCGCATTCGGGACCTCGCTCTCAAGGGGGCCGCGGCAAATGTTGTGGGGGCGTGCTGCTGACTGCTGGGCCTGCACACAGCCAGGCCCGGCATGCCTGCCTGCCTGCCTGCCGGAACACTCGTTGTGCGTGGGCTACCTTCGTTGATTCCGCGGTCACTGGGCAAGTGTGTCAATGACAGTGTGGGTGATGCCTTTAACACGGCCCAAATCCGATGGGGACGAATCCGTCCGCCATTGCGTGCTCAGCCCGGGAAAACATCGGCGTACGGCGGACTGTTCAAGCGTAACTTCGGCTGACATACCAAAACACGCCCAGGCCCACCAGAAATGCCGACGCGACGTCGACCACGATGGGGCGCGGCGGCGCAAGTCGGAGCTTTCGCAACAGCACTACCAGCAGCGTCGCGGCGATCACCAGGGTCAACTGACCGATCTCGACGCCGAGATTGAAGCCCACCAGCAGCTGCGCCAGGCGCTCCGGGGGTAGCTGGAGCTCTAACAGATCTGCGGCAAATCCGAAGCCATGGATCAGGCCAAAGACAAGGGTGATGAGCATGCGAAGACGCCCGGCGTCGCCCAAGTTTGCGGATATCACAAGGTAGTTGGCTGTGAACAGGCCGGCGCCGAGCGATAAC
>JAQGOC010000138.1 GCA_028293805.1 Gammaproteobacteria bacterium | reverse complement strand
GTCGGTATGCGAATCCTACGAACCGTGTTGCGGGCACTGTTGCGTCATGAGCAATGGAATGTGGGAATCGTGGATGCGCCTATAAGCTCCTTTCTGAGCTCCAACAACCGCGGCCGCGTGCGGTGGCTGCCCGGACTGGCCAGCAGCCAGTTCCGGGCCGATCCGTTCGGCCTGATCCGTGACGGCAGGCTGATTGTGCTGTGCGAGCAGCTCGACTATCACGACTTCGTCGGGAAAATCGTCGCCATCGACGTTTCCAATAACGCGGTTACATCCGTCAGTATCGGACCCACGCCAAGTGTGCACATGTCTTACCCCTTCCTTCTGGAGTTGGAAGGACATACGTTCTGCGTGCCCGAGACGTGTGCCGCGGCAGAGATCGGGCTATATCAGGCGGAGCACTTTCCGGATCGCTGGAGGAAGACCGCCTTGCTGGCGCCCGGCTCGGGTGCGATCGTCGACGCGACCCTTTTTCGCCACGAAGGCCGGTGGTGGCTCGCGGGTTCGGAGGACTCACCGAAGGGGGCGACCTCCGAACTTCACTTATGGTATGCGGACGAAGTCGCCGGCCCATGGACTGCGCATCCCGGTAACCCAGTCAAAATCGACATCCGTTGCGCCAGGCCCGGTGGCACTCCCTTCCATGTCGACGGCGTTCTGTTTCGCCCTGCGCAAGACTGCTCGCAGGTCTACGGTGCCAGGATAGTCATCAACCGCGTTGAATTGCTCACGCCGACCGCATTCCGGGAAGCTCCTGCTACCCTGGTGGAGCCGGATCCAGCCGGGCCGTACCCGGACGGCCTGCATACACTCTCCGCCGTGGGAAACGTGACACTCATCGATGCAAAACGCCTGGTGTTCATGGCGCCCGAATTCCGGCGTGTGTTGCGGCACTTTGTGACTCAGGCGCTGCGGCCAGTGGGCTTGTGGCGTTGATACGATAGTCCCGGTAGACGCTTCCGCCGCGACCCAGCAGAGTAACGCGGACGACATCGCCGCCCTGTGTGTCGAGCGGGACCGAAAAGGTCAATGAGCGTCCTGCCCCGCTTGCTATCTGCACAGCCTGCGAGTCGGGCGCGGTGCCCCTGTTGACCCGGGCGACCGACCAACGCAGACCTGATCCATATCCCCGCGCAGTCACAACACTCCCCGGCCCCAACACCGCTGCGCGCGCCGGCAGCCTGATCTCAGGAATTGATCCCGCCACTGTCAACTCCATCTTGACCAGGTTGAAGGAATCGTAGCGACCCAGACTCGAAAACACTCCCCACAGGGTCTTGCCGTCGGCGCTGATCCATTTCGTTGGGAAGCGCAGGCCCAGGTAATCGCCGAAGGACTCCGGTCCGAGATTGCCCCAGGTATCGTAGTACCCCACGGTCGACCAGGGGCCCCAGGGATGGGGGCCTTCGAACAACCCGACCCGCTGCGCCGAGTTGTCGGCGTCCGTCTTACCGGGAAAGTGTCCCGACGTCAGCAGAAACCTGCCGATGGGCGCGTTGTAGACCACGTCAACGGCCGCGCCGTTGGGATCTACAAAAACGGGGGTTGCAGCGGATTCCGCGGCCGACCAGGCCACAGCGCCGCCCGTCGGGTCGACACCCGTCAGATATTGGTAGGCACCCGGCACGCGTGGATCGGAGGTCAGCTGCGTGTTGAGGACTCGTTTCAGGTAAACGCGCGTCTGGTCTCCGGGACGCTCGTAGTAGATATAGACGAACGAATCGAGCGCCCCGAAGTTGTTTTCGCCGAAATTGAGGAAAGAACCCAGCGGATCACCGGCCCACGGCGCGCGTTCCCAACTTCGGCCGAGGTCCGTAGACCAGATGAGCGTGTGCAATGGGCCGTCGCTGCCGCGATGAACCGGGTCGGGCGTGTTGTCACTCGTCCATAAGGCTCCATGAGCATACAGAACGCCAGCGACGCTGATCATCGTGTCGACCTTACCGCCAAAGGTGGCTGCGCTCTCGGCGTAATCCGGCGTCGCGCCCCAGACATTGCGGCCGACGAAACTGCCAGGGATGTGGGAATCCGGAAATCCCGTGATACGCGCGAAGCCCAGGCTGACCCGACCGATGTTGTCGCTGTCACCATCGAATCCACCGCCATCACCCCAGGCACAGTAAAGGTTGCCATCCGCAGCCCAAGTGCACGGCCAGATGTCGCTACCGTGCGCTCGCCGCAGATTCTCGAGCGCGGAGAAGTCCCAGCTCACCTTCGTGACGATGCGGCTGCGCGGATAGGGAACTGCGTGGCTGCTCGGCGGGACGGATGGATGTCGCGCCGGTAATGCGCACCCTGCCAGCAGCAGAATCAACGCAATGCCCAGCGCGCACCCGCGTGCGGCCGTCGTGCTCATCTGAGCTGGCTCACGGCCAACGGCGCGACCGAGGCTCGCTCGACGCTTTTTTCCACCTCTGCCACTTCCAGCGGATGCGACCGCCGATAACGGGATGCCTCGATGCGAATCCGGCCCCTGTTGGCCTCGATATTTGCCGGAGTCAGCTGAACGCCGAAGTCGGGCGGCAGCTGCAGCGCGGCCTGCAGCGAGCTGCTGTCGAAGATTCGCGCCAAGATGAGGTCCCCCAGGTGCTTGCGGATGTGCGAGGACTCCCAATAGCCGCTCATCCGCGATGTCGAGTCTCCGCGCGCCGGTACCGTCTCCGTCGTTACCGAGTTATAGCCGCTGAAATCCCAGATCTCGGGAAGCGATGCAGAACCGTGCGCGTACGTGAAACGAACGACGGTGTCCTTCCATTCCTCCAGCAGCGGCCACAGGCCGAGCGCACGGAAAGTCTCCAGCTGCCGGGCATGCACTGGAGCAAAGAAAAACCAGAGTTGGACGTGATTGCGGCTGGCGATATCCAGAATGGCAGCCAGGTCGGCTGTATTCGGGGAGCCGTCCGGGTAGTGGAAATTGGGGCGCAGGGGCAATGGCTCAGCCAGGATGGGCCGCACATACTGGGCGCGCTCCGACTGCTGAAACGCGCCGCGTACCCCACCCCATCGCTCGACCCGGCTCTCGAAGACGACATCGGTCTCCCGCCCGTCCGGCTCAAACTCGCTGGGCGATGGCCGCATGCGCAACGTGTCGATGCTCTCCTTGGTCATATCGAGCGAAGTCAACAGCCGCAGTACTTCGAGCGCGGGCCGCAGCCAGTCGCCAGGGCCGCGCCTGAAAAGCCCCTCCTCGAAATCGGGAGCGTTATGTTGGCGGATGTCGAACGCCATGAAGTCGAGCTCTATCAAGGCGCCGCGCAGCGAGCCGCAGGCCACCGCATGCTCGAAAGCCCTCCGTACCTCGTAAATGGAAGAACCGGGAAATGCCAGGTTGAAGGCGCGATAGCCACGCGCCGTCAGTGCCGGCGACCGCGGATCGAGCGCATGTTGACTGCGAGAGCTCCCTAGAATGACGAACGACGGCTTGAGCCGGCAGTCGACGGCAGCCTTCGACATCCGTGCATAGACGTTCACGAGCGGCTTGCGCGTGTCGAGGCCCTGCGCGCCCGCGGGGCTCACGAGCTCCAGCGGGTCCACTATGGCGTTGAAGATACCGATCGCGGCGAGCCCGCACACCAGGGCAACTGCCAATACGAAGATGTACAGACGATGGCTCACGGTCAGAACTGGAAATAGAGAAATTGCGTTACCCGGTCGAGACTCGCCAGCGATGTAACTGCGAGCATGGCAACGGCGAGTGCCCAGGCGGCGGTAGGACGCCACGCGAGCATCGGCCCGGGCGCATCGGGGCGCGCCGCGGGCTCGAGTGCAGGCTCATACATTCGCATGAGTTCCTGCGTGTTCGGCCAGAACCAGGCAATTGCAAGCAGCGCTGCGGTCCACACGATCTGTGGCACTCCATCAAAGATTATCGGCTCAAACACAACACCTGACCTCGTGAGGGCGTCCGCGAGCGGCTCGGCGAGGTGACCCTTCCAGCCAACGGGCAGCACCACACCATTTTGACCCGCCATGCCGCTCAGCATCGCATTCGCCGCGGAAATGCTGGCAGCCCTGAAGAACACCCAACCGACGAGTACTGAAGTGAACGTGACAGCAATTGACATGCCGCGGGTGATCCACGTGCTGCGGATATGCCATCCGAGGCTGCCTCGCAGGGCCTGCCAGCCATGATTCACGATCAGAAAGCAGCCATGCAGCCCACCCCAGACCACGTAAGTCCATCCCGCGCCATGCCACAGCCCGCCGAGCAGCATGGTGAGCAGCAGGTTCAGGTGCCGGCGCATGGGTCCTCTGCGATTGCCGCCGAGGGGAAAATACAAGTAGTCGCGTAGAAACCGCGACAGTGTCATGTGCCACCGGCGCCAGAAATCGATGATGTTGGCCGCCTTGTACGGCGAGTTGAAATTCAGCGGCAGCGTGATTCCAAACAATCGCGACACGCCGATGGCCATATCCGAATAGCCCGAGAAATCGAAATAGAGCTGCAAGGCATAGGCGAGCGCCGCGCCCCACGCCTCGAGCAGAGAAAGTGGATGTCCCGCGGCGGCCGCGTTGAACGCGGGCGCGGCAAATTGGGCGATGTTATCGGCGAGGATCACCTTCTTGAAAAGACCGATGACGAAGATCGTCAGCCCGACGGACACGTTCCGGGAGCTCAGACGGTAGGTCGCGGTCCTCGCGAACTGCGGCATCATCTCGCTGTGATGCAGGATGGGACCGGCGATGAGATGCGGAAAGTAGGTAACGAACAGCGCATAGTGCAGAAACCGCGGCTCGCGCGCGAGGCCTCGATAGGTGTCCACCAGGAATGCGATCTGCGTGAAGGTGAAGAACGAGATCCCCAAGGGCAACACGATCTCGGCAAGTTGGATGCGGACGCCGCTGATGTGCTCCACGGTGTCGAGCAGGAAATGGGCATATTTGAAGTAGCCGAGCAGCAGCAGATTGCCGGCGATGCCGGCGAGCAGCAACCAGTGCCGGGCAGGCTTGCCGCCGGCTGCCAGGAGCCTCGCCACCAGATAGTTGAAGAGCATCGATCCGATCAGCAGCGGGACGTACTTCGGATTCCACCATCCATAGAAGAAAATCGATGCGAGCGTGAGCCACGCTGCGGCCCACAGTTGGCTCACCCGGGCGAGCAGAAAGAAACCGACGAATGCCAGCGGGAGGAACAGATACACGAACGGCGCGGAATTGAACAGCAATGTCGCCCCTGCCTGCCCGGCGCCGCAGAGCGCCGCTTGTCGCCATTCTACGACGGATAGGAAGGCGCAACAGCTGTGTGCCCGCTTTCGGGAACCTTACAAAGCGATCAGGAGACCGCGGCCGAGGTGGGTTGACGGCCGCTGAGCCGGCAAACCAGGTCCGCATAACGCGCACTGACACGAGGTAGATCGAACTCTTGTGCGGCCTCACGGCCGAGCCTGCCTATTTCCGTCCAGCGATCACGCTGCTGCACAGCCAGCTCGAGCGCATCGGCAAGCGCCCGCCGGTTCTTCGGAGGACACAGGAATCCATTTACATTGTGCTGCAGGATCTGCGGCGCGATTCCGACCGCAGTGCTCACGACCGGCACGGCTCCGGCCAGGGCTTCGACGATCGCCAGGCCAAACCCTTCGTAGTCGCTCGGAGACACGAACAAATCCGCCGCCTGCACATATTCGTGCACGCGATCGCTCTGACCGGCAAGCACGACGCTGTCGGTCAATGAATGCGTGTGGACATAAGCTACAACCTGGTCTTCACAATCATCCCACGATCCTCTGCCGCTTCCGACCATCACCAGTAAGAGGTCAGGATGTGAGGCAACGAGGTCACGCCACACATCGAGCAGCATTTCAACACCCTTTGCACGCGACAGCCGGCCCGTATACAGCACCATGGTCCTGCCCGGTAAAATGCCCAGAGCGAGCCGCAGGGAGGCACGTTGATCGGCAGGCAGCGATCTGAAACGGGACAGGTCGATTGCGTTCGGAATCGCGGCGATCCGCCCCCGGGGGAGCCCGCAGCCCGACAGCACGCCGACCATGTCGGCGGAAATCGCGATGACGGCGTCCGCACGGTTCAGCACCAGCAGCTGCATTTTCCGCAGCACTCGCGGCAGCACACGGCCAATCGCGCCCATCGTCCCCAGGCTTTCCGCGGAAATGGGCTCGATGATCTCGAACGGCGACTCCACCCTGATGACACACTTCTTGCCCATGAGCCGGCAAACCGGAACGGCCGCGAGCGGGATGATCTTCATTCCGGAAATGATGATGACGTCGAAGCTGGCGGATTCGACAATCAACATCACCACGAGCTTGACAAGATAGTAGACCAAGGCCGGCAATGCCCGCAGGCCCGCGCCTTTGAGCCGCCCCGCCGGTTGAATCCGGCGTACCTCGATTCTGCCGATGCGCTCCCGTGTCGCCACTGGAGGCTGTGTCTGCCGCGTGATCACGTGAGTCTCAACATCACAGGCGGCCAGGCCTTGGGCGAGATGTGCCGCCATGACTCCCGTTCCACCGACCTCTGGAGGAAAGAACTCGTCGGTCAGCCAACGTACCCGCGGTGCACGCGCTGCTGGTGCAGGCATCTTCAGGAGTCGGCCGTCGCGTCTTTACCGGCTTTGCGGCGCCCGGCGAGAAGCCTGTAGGTGGAAAGCGCGATATGCCCCAGCGGTCCCTGCGCGAACGCCAGTGTCTGCAGCTGCGTAGTCGAAACTCCATACTGCGACTTGTAGTCGTGTGCCCCCAGCAACATGTCGAACTCACGGAATCCGTGATCGCATGCCCACATGATCAGCGAGTCGCGCAACAGTGTACCGACACTGTACTTGGACCACGCAGCGTCATAGGTAGGCATGTAGTAATACAGCACGCCGTCGTGCTGGAATCCGACGTGACACGCGGCCATCTGATCCTGGGAGCGGATCGTGCTCAGGTGAAGCCAGCCGCTGCTGGCCATCGCCGCAGCAGACGCATGCAGAAATTCCGCACCCACCGGTTCGGCAAGAAAGCTCTCCTCTTTGCGCGCCACCAGCCAGGCGCGCTTTTGCGCAAGGGCGGTGTCGACCCACGGCTCGAGAGGCTCGCCAGGTTCCCACACGTGGAATCCGAATCCCAACTTGCCGATGCGCCGCAGGCCGTAGTTGACCCGCTCCCGCATCTTGGCACTTTGGTCCTGTAACCACTGCTGGCCATTCGGCCACCTGAGGGGGAGGTGCTGCGCTTCCTCCCGCGTCTCGACCCAGGGTTCCAAAGGGTTCAGGAGGCTGAGTATCTTCGCGTCGGCCCGCACATGTCCCAGCCGGACGACGTCGAAACCGCCACGGCGCCTGACAGCGTCCCAGAGTGCAGCAAGCGCAACGGCTGGATCGACCGTTGGATCTACAAGCGCATCGCAGTAATCCGTCGCCTCAACACCGATCCACTCGAGCACCCGCACGCCGTTGTGACGGCGGACGGTCAGGGGCAGAACGGCCCGCAAACGGCTTCCATCCCACAGCACGGCCAGCTTGAGCTTGCGGCCCGCGAGCTTGCCCAGCGTGCGCACGCAGGCCGCGACCCAGCCGAACTGGTGGAAGTGCCGGCATTGGGCGATCCTCGCAAGCTCGTTCCACGGTTCCAGGAGCGCATCAAACTCGCTCGGGCTCTCGATGACTGACGCTTTCACCGGGGCTTATTCGTTCTGCGGTGCTTTCGCAGCGGCGTGGGCCCGAAACGCGTGCCTCAGTCCCTCCCGCAGCGGTACACGTGGGCGCCACTTGAGAAATTGCTTCGCCTTCGAGCAGTTCCAGCGGACCTTGCGCAGCCGTGTCTTGACACGATACCGGTTCGTCGATGCCTCCTTCCGGCGGGCGGTGGCGGCCAGCTCGGACAGAGTGGCTATGCCGTAGTATGCCAGGCGAGGCAAGCGGATCACTTTCGGCCGGCCGCCAGTGAAGTTTCGCAGCATGTCCAGATACTGGCGCTGGGTCAGCACGTCATCGTCCAGGATGTTGAATGATTCGCCCCGAACGCCCGGCACCGTACCGCCGAGGATTAGCGCATCGACTGCATTGTCGATGTACGTGAGAGGCAGAGGAATACTGCCATCACCGAACAGCAGAAGGCGCTTGCCGCCGATCAGCTGACCAATATGCGGTGGGAAGACGCTCGTTCCCACCCCACATACCAGACCGAGACGCACGATCACACCCTCGACGATTCCACGCTTGTCCGCGGCGAGCACCGCCGCTTCGGCGCGGGTCTTGGCCTTGGCGTAATATCCCAGTTTGCCGGTTTCATCGAATTTGCAGCGCTCGTCGACGATCGCGCCGTCCTTCATTTGTGCCACGGGATAGCACGATACCGTGCCGACATACACGACTCGACCAACTCGAGCACGCTCAGCTTCGCGTAGCATCCACTCGGTGCCGCGAACATCTACGCGTTCAAACACCTGGGCCGAGCCGTGCATCGCAGAGCCGAGGTGGAACACGGTGTCAACACCGTCGGCGAGCCCTGTCAGGCCGTCCGGATTGCCCAGATCCCCACTGCGCACCTCGGCGCCCGCGGCACCGAGGGCGGCGCCTTTCGCCGAATCCCTCGCCAGAATCCGAACCGAGTCTCCCCGCTCGAGCAGCGCGCGGACCAGATGGGAACCAACGAATCCCGTAGCTCCAGTCACGAGTACCTTCATGCAGCTGACTCCGCCCGGACTGGCGCCGCGTCCGGCTCCGGCCAGATGGTGCGCAATACCCGCACCGATTCGATGCCATCGGATGCCGGGACGGGAGCGGGCTTGCCCTCCTCGATTGCAGTGTAGAACGCGTGAATGAGCGGAACGATTCCGTACGAGCCATCAATCTTCTTGCGCGCCAGTTTCCAGGCAGCTCCCATCGTGCCGCCAAACAACTGCCAGGCGACATCGAGATTGCCCAACGCGCGACCGATCTTCTGCGGGACGGGGAGCTCACGCTGCATCGTCAGTGACATGCTGGAAATATTCAAACGCAGCAAGGATTTCGTGCACTGAATATCCAGCAGGCCCATATCCGGGCGCGCGCGCAGAGACACAGACAGCGTGCCGAGCCCGCGCTCGGCATCCAGAAGCGCCCTGATATCGGCGGTCTTGCCCGCCGGAATCTCGGCGGAAGTCCGCTCCACCGCGGACACGCGCCGCGAGGTGCCGAGTAGCCGCGATAGCAAAGCCAGCGGATGCACTGCAAGGTCTTCAGCGAGCCCGCCTGGAAGTTGAGTAGTCCAATGATTCTGTCCGAATGAGGCATTGCGCCGTACGTCAAAGTTGAACGAGGCCGAAGCCTGCAGGACATCCCCCGCTGTACCCGACTCGATCAATTCACGAGCCTGCAGCATCGGGGGCGTAAACAGCCAGCAGTGGCCAATGCAGATTTCCCGGCCCGCGCGCGCGGCTGCGGCGGCCATAGCGACGCATTCCTGCTCGGACATCGCCATCGGCTTTTCCACGAAAACGTGCGCGCCCGCGCGCAGTGCTTCGATCGTCAGCGTGGCGTGGGAGTCAGGGGGCGTGAGAATGTGCACGACATCCGGCCCGAGTGCCAGCAGGTCTGGCAGATTATCGAACGTGTTGTTGATCGAATGCTTCGCAGCCTGTGCGCGGGCGCGGGATATGTCGCGATCGACGATGCCGACGACCTCAGCTCCCGGCCAGCGACTGGCCGCAGCCAGGTGATGGCCGGAGATCATGCCACTGCCAACGATGCCAATTTTCATTCCGAATCCAGCTCTGGTGTTAATGTGTGTCCCATGCGACAAAGCGTCCCGCGACAACATTTGCCGTGCGGCCCAGCGAGGGCGCTGCGCGCCTCGTCAGTATGTATTTTCGATTCCGCAGTGACAGCAGCATGGATTCTACGTCAGATAGGTCAGTCGCGAAATGATCAGCGCAAACGCGAGCGCTGCCGCTGCAGAGCGGTCGCCCGGTATCCGGCGCCACTGCGTACAATGCGCTCATGTCCTCAACCTGCCGGCATTTCGCCGGCCGTCGGGTGATTTCGACCAAACAGCACGCTGCGGCTCGGATTCGGCAGGAGCCCAACCAATGCAGCCACGCCTGGAAAGAGGACGCAGCCGAGCACTGCTCGCAGCCATGGCGCCGCACCAAGCGACGCTGCCAGTGTCGCAGCCGCCCATGTCAACGCCAGGGCGGCGGTCAGTCTGACGCTCAGCCCGATGAATACGCGCCACCCGACGTGATGGGCAAGCCCCCGCGCACAAAGCAATGCGACCCCGCAAGTGCTGATTATCGCAGCCTGCACGGCGCCCACGACACCGATACGCGGCACCAACAATAAGTTGAGCAAAGCGATCAGAGCCGTGCCCACTGCCAGGCTGCGAAAGTAGACCGCGGCCCGCTGCACGGAGTACAGAAGCCGGTACAGCGCCACCTCCATACTCTTGAGAATGGCGAGCAGGGCAAACCAGGGAAGCAACTGTCCCGCTGGCTCGAAGCGCTCACCGAACAAGGGCACGACGAGCAGTGGTATGAGCAGCGTCATGCCCACGGCGAGCCATCCGCCCAACATGAGCTGCACGCGACAAAAGTCGCGCGCGGCAGTGGCGAACGCAGCGGCCGGCCCGGTCGCCATTGAGCTCAACAGCGGATAGACTGCCGTCCCCAGCAGCACCAGCGGAACGATTCCGACCTCGACGAACTTGATGTCACTGGCATAGAGCCCGACACGCTCCTGACCCAGAAAGTAAGCTATCAACAGCAGGTCGGTGCGTGCATAGAACTGGTTCAACGTCTCGGAGCCCGCGAAGGACGCCGTGCGGCGCCACGTGGAACGCAACACCTGCCAGCGCATATCCAGCCGCAAGACTGCTCCGTGACTCACGCTGTTGCGATAAGCAAGCGCCACGAGCAGCACTGCTGCAGGCGGAAACGGCAACAACGTGACGGCAAGCGTCGCATGATCCGGCATCAGCAACACCGCGAGTGCGAGCGCAATCGCCGTCACGCGGCAGCCGAGCTCCAGCAGGGCTGGCACGACCATTGCCTGCGCCGCCATGGCGGGAACAAACAGCGTGCGGGCCAGGCCCGCGGCCAGCTGAAACAGGGCCAGCTCGAGCATAATGGCAACGGCGGCCGAGCGTCCGCCGTCGAAAAGCAGAAACACCGCAAATCCGGTGGCTGCAACCGCAAGTTGAGCGCACTGGGTTGACACTATGTTGGTCCACACATGGCCGCGTGCGGCGGGAGTCGCGCGTACATACTCGCGAATACCATATTCTTCGAAACCCGCAGTGGCCCCGAGAGCCAACAGGCTGCCGATGGCGAAGGAATAGGAGTATTCGCCCGTGCCACCCGGCCCGAACGCACGGGACACCGCGACGAACAGCAGGAAACTCAGGACGTCGGCAAGAACCCTCGAGCACGCCAGCCAGATTGCGTTGCTTATTGCCGGCATCGTTCTAGTTGCCAACGCGTGCGTTCCGGCGCGCACCCCGGATATGCTTCGGTAGAATGGCGGGAATGATCATGGGTGGCAGGCTCTCAGGTCCATAAGCGCCACCGGTGCAATAGCGGTATCTGTCGAAGCTTCCACGAGCGGCCGAGGCTGCATAGGTTGAAGGGTTATATGAAAGCGCGCAAGGAGCCCGTTGGCCGGCCCGGACTCCTGCAATTCCAAGAAGACCTCGTTTGATTCCGTCAGGAAACAACAATGACAACACGTGCACGTCTGTGCCGCAGTCCCGACTTGCGAAGACCGCGAGGATTGCATGGCTGAACGCAACATAACGCGCTCATTCCCGGCGCCGCGGGTCTTCAGTGACGTACCGCACCGTCGGCGGTATGATGTCTGCAGTGCCCGGTGACCTTCGCGCCGTAGAACTACCAGCGATCCAATGCCCGCAAAGATCGGGCGGATCAAAGACCGGCGTGGCGCTATCATTGCTGTCTATTGCCAGGGGATATGGCCGTTGATGCTGCTCGACCACGCAAAATCCGTTTCGAGGGAGGGGCGTCCGCACCTCTCGGTCATTGCGCCACTCTACAACGAAGAGGACAACGTGCGGCCGCTGTACGAGGCGTTGACGGATGCGTTGGATCCTACCGGCCTCGGCTACGAAATGCTGTTCGTGGATGACGGCAGCAAGGACACGACACTGTCCAGGGCGATCGAGCTCGCCCAGGCCGACCCGCGGGTCAAGGTGGTGAAGTTCCGCCGCAACTGTGGCCAGACCGCGGCTATGGCCGCGGGAATCGAATTCGCCTCCGGCGACGTACTCGTCACCATGGACGGTGACCTGCAGAACGATCCCCTCGACATCCCGATGTTCCTGGAGACGATCGACTCAGGCTATGACATCGTGGTCGGCTGGCGATTCAAACGCCAGGACAAGCTGATTTCGCGCAAGATCCCGTCCAGGATCGCCAACTGGCTGATCGGCAAGGTCACGAAAGTTCCCATCAAGGACAACGGCTGTTCGCTGAAGGCCTACCGGGCCTCCGTCATCAAAGAGATCCCGCTGTATTCGGAAATGCATCGTTTCATCCCCGCCATGGCCTCCATTGCAGCCCCCCGTATTGCCGAGGTCAAGGCCAGGCATCATGCCCGCCGTTTCGGCAAATCCAAGTACGGGCTGTCACGTGTCTACAAGGTGCTGCTGGACCTGCTCGTGATCAAGACATTGGCCTCGTTCGCCGCCCGGCCGCTGTTGTGGTTCGGCCTGCTGGCCCTGCCCATCCTGTTCCTCGGCACGGGGTTGATCGGCTACGAGCTGCTGGACTCGGCCTTGCGGGGCACCCCGCTGTCACTGCCGATCGCCGGCTGCGGGATCATTTTCGTCACGGCAGCGTTCATGCTGGTGTTCGCCGGCGCACTCGGCGAGCTGATCTATAATCTGGGTGACATGCGCGACCATGAATTTGCACGCCTCACCCAGCACATGCAGGCCGCCCGTGTCGAGACACAACCTCAATGATTGAACGCAACCCAGGTATCCGGCTTTCGGTGATCGTACCCGTCGGCTCGCGGCACGAGAACATCAGCGAGCTGTACGAGGAATACTGCCGGGGCCTGGATCCCCTGCGCACTCCTTACGAATTCGTGTTTGTGGTGGACGGACCGCACCGCGACGTCATCCAGGGGCTGGAGTCGCTCCTCAACAGCGGTGTTGGCAACATCATCATGGTGGTCCTGAATCGCAGCTTCGGCGAGTCAACGGCCATCATGGCGGGCTTTGAGCGCTGCAGCGGTGAGCTGATCCTGACTCTGCCGGCGTATCATCAGGTCAACCCCGAGGACATCGGCAAGCTCGTGAGCTGCCTGGAGCGGAAGGATGTCGCCGTCGGATGGCGTTGGCCGCGCGCGGGCGGCGGATTTGAGAAATTCCGCCGGGCGATGTTCCACGGCCTCGTATCCAGGGTCACGGGAATGCGGCTGCACGACCTCGGTTGCGGCGCACGCGCGATGAAACGCGCAGTGCTGCAGGAACTGTCACTGTATGGTGACCAGCACCGGCTGCTCGCTGTTCTGGCGCACCGCCATGGATTCGGTGTTGCCGAAGTCGAAGTACGCCAGTCTGAGCGCGACCGCTTCGAAGGCGTCTACCGGCCACGCGAATACGCCCACTTCGTGTTGGATGTGTTCACCGTATTCTTCCTGGTGCGCTTCACCAAGAAGCCGCTGCGCTTCTTCGGCATGCTGGGCGCCAGCATGTTTGGAATCGGAGCGCTGGTCGTCCTCTACCTGGTCATCGAGCGCATCGCCTTCCAGGCGAGCCTGGCGGACCGGCCCGCACTGCTGCTATCGGCCCTGGTGGTCGTTCTCGGCCTGCAACTGTTTGCGCTGGGACTGCTGGCGGAGTTGATCATCTTCACCCACGCGCGGCACCTGAAGGATTACCAGGGTGCGCAGATCATTCATTATCCGAAGGCTGAGCTGCCACGGCCGGCGCGCGAAGCCCGGGCAGAGAAGACGGCTGCGCTTTAGATCGTGACTGGCGACAGGTCTTCCGACCCACGGCCGGCGTGGCTCACGCCGCTCGCGCTGTTCGCGGCCGTCTGTGTCGTGGCAGGTGCGCTGGCGCGCTTCTGGGATCTCGGTAAATGGCCGCTCGCCATTGACGAGTATTACTTTGCACAGTCCGTTCGGAACGTCCTGCACTTTGGGATACCCGAGTTTCCCTGTGGGGGCCTGTATGTACGCGGACTGTTGCTGCAATACACCGCGGCGGGGCTACAGTGGGCCGGGCTCTCGGCCGAGCTTGCGCCCAGGCTGATCGCCGCGGTCTCGAGCCTCGTTGCACTTCCGGCGGCCTACAAGATCGGGCGGCGTCTCGGCGGCCCTGAGACCGGCCTCCTCGCCATTGCCGTTCTGGGACTGTCGGTGTGGCAGATCGAGATCGGCCGCTTTGGACGCATGTATGCGCCTTTCCAGGCGCTCTTCACCTGGTACCTGGTTTTCTTTCTCAAGTACGCGATCGACCGCGAGCGGCGCGCGCTCGTGCCCATGCTCGTATTGTCGGCGTTGGGATTGGCGGTCTGGGAAGGGGGTATTTTTCTGGTACTGACCAACCTTCTGCCACCCCTCATAGCACATCCGGATGGCCGGCTGTCGCGACGCGACTGGTTGTACCTGGCTGGCTGCTTCCTGCTACTGATTCCTGCCTACCTGCTGACGATCGCGGATCTGCGCACCAGCGGCGGCGAGCCCACTCTTCCGCCCGACTATGTCGGGCTCCCTGACGCTCCGTCCCTGAGCCGCCTCGATGCGGCCGTCATGCCGTGGACCACATTGTCCTCGCATGTTGCGTGGGCCATTGCGGCATCCGTGCCAGCCGCCCTCGTCGTGTACGCGGCGGCACGCGAGCTGAGGTCCTGGCTCAAGCCGCCAGCCAAGCCTTCGGCTGCGTTGGGACTGCTGCTGATTTTGGGTTGTGCTGCGATGCATCAGTTCCAGCTGGCCTGTGGCCTGCTGGTCATTTGTGTCCTGCTGGGCATCCTCGACGGACGGGCGCTGGTCGGCCCCTCGTCACGGCCGTTGCACGTCGCATTGCTGGTGTGCCTGCTCTTCTGGAGCGCCTTCGCCCTGAGCACACACGACTGGCACACGCCGGGACTGTCACCAATGCACGAGGCCTTTCTGCTCGGCTACGAGTTCGTCCGCCTGCCTGACACGGTGCGACAGGTTGCAATGCCCTGGGCGCGCACGGTTCCGCTGCTTGCGCTCGGGCTGTTCATCCTGGTCGGCGCAAGCTGTCTGCGCGCCTGCCTGCGTTTCGCGGACACTTCACTCATCGAGCGCGTCCTGCTGGCGTTGTTTGTCATCCTGTTGCTGGCGGCGAGCGCGTCCAACCCGCCCCGCCACGAAACGCGTTATGTCTTCTTCCTGTACCCACTCGCTGTCATCTTCTCGATCGTCACGCTGCAGCGCGCGGTCCGTGCCACACTGGGCCCGACGCCGGTCGCCGCGGCAGCGGCTGCTCTGGCTTGCATTGCCGTCTTTATGTTGAGTGAGGATTTCCGTCCTGCTCATCTGTGGAACATCGATACCGAGGCAATCAACTTCCGCATCGGCATGGATAGCCGCCTGGCAGGCCACTACCATCCGCGCAGTGACGTACGGGCGGCCGCCACGTGGCTGCAGGCGCATGCCGCTCCCGGGCAGGACATCGTCATAGACAGCTTCCCGGGGGTCGATTTCTACTACCCCCGGAGCGATTTCTACTTCGTGGCCGATGCGGACCCGCGCTTCGAGCCCTGGTCGTGCCGGCGCGGCACCATCCAGCGCTGGAGCAATCTGCCCATGATTCACTCCTATGACGCGCTGCTCGCGAAGGCTGCCGGTGGACGCCGTGTGTGGATGGTGCTCGAGACGAGCCGAATGCCCGCCGTACTGGCGAAATTCCCACCCGGCGCGTGGACCATGCAATGGACTTCCCGTGCACGTGACATCTCCATCGTGTCGATTCAGGAGCCGCAACCCCGGGGCTAGCGGGTGTGTTGAGATGCCGACATGTTGATTTCACCGCCGGCATTGGCTGCCTGATTCGCGAGTCTTGTCAAATCCGGCTTGATTTCACCCGGCCGTTTCGATCTGATAGGGCGTGCTGCGAGCGCTTGCAAGCGGCCCTACTTCCTGACTTGGTTCAACATGGAAGTATGCAGGGGGAATAAAAAGGCATGCCCGGAATGCCACGAACATGAAGGGGATACAATGAGCGAGCGTTCGACGGGACCTCGGCCCGCCAGGGGGCTGGCGTGCGCCCGGTGCCTTCCCCCCCATGGGCATATCTCTTGCTAAGATGCCGTCTTAATGTTCAACGGAAGTCATTGGGGATAACTATGGGTGAGCGTATCGGCACCGTGCAATTCGGGCTTCTGGCGGTGCTGGCCGGCATGGCGGCCGCCACCCCGGCTTCGGCCGCCGACCCGCCGGCCCTGGTCGCTACTCAGACCGAATATAAGATCCACGCCGGGGACGTGCTCCTGGTCGGTGTCTACGACGATCCGAAGATGCCGCCCATGAACGTCACGGTCACACCCGACGGCAAGTTTTCATTCCCCCTGATCGGAAACCTGGTTGCAGGCGGCAAGACTCCCGACCAATTACGCGTCGAAATGGAGACCAAGCTGCGCAAGTACGTTGCCGAGCCGATCGTCACGGTGACCGTAGTGGACACCAAGGGGAATGTGGCGTACGTCATCGGCCAGGTCAGCAAGCCGGGCCAGATTCTCATGAACCCCGCGGTCAACATCCTGCAGGCACTGAGCATGGCGGGTGGCGGCAACCCCTACGCGAAGATGGATAACATCATCGTGATTCGCAACTCGGCGGGAGGCCAGCGCGTCCTGAACTTCCGGTACGGCCAGGTCGCCTCCGGCAAGAGCCTCGAGCAGAACGTTCAGTTGGAGGGCGGGGATGTCGTCGTTGTCCCTTAGGCGCGTACGCGACGTGGCGGCAACCGTTGCCGCACTGGTTGTTGGCACGACGGCCGGAGCCGCTGAAATCTATTATCAGCCGATCGTCTCGCTCCAGACCACATACAACAACAACCTCGATCTGGATCCGCTCCACAAGCAGGGCGCTGAAGGTTATTTTGCCGACGCTGCGACCAACATCGGCATTGCAACACCCCGGTCGGAGACGTTGCTGCAGCCACGGCTGCTCTACAACTACTATCCGAGCGTCCAGGGCCGCAACCGCCTCGAGGGTTTTCTGAACCTGAATACCCACTATACCTGGGAGCGGGACCGGTTCAGCATGAGCGGCTTCTACGATCACCGCGACGATGTCAACGCGGAACAGCCGTCCGCCGTGCAAAATACGGTGAACCCCGACCTGGGCAACACCACGACGACGACGGGTCGCGTGCAAGTTGGAACCACACGCGACTACGTGGTACTGACGCCCACGTTCACGCACACGCTGACTCCGCTGTCGAGCATCGGGGTCGCGACCGAATACCAGCGCGCGAGCTTCAGTCCGTCGGATACTTCCAGCCATGTCGATTTCAACTACTACATGGGGCGCCTCTTCTATTCGAAGACGATCGATCTGCGCACCGATGTTTCGGTGGGCGCCTACGGCTCGAGGTACGACTCCGGCAGCATCGACTCGCATACGACCTCCGGCGGCGTGCAGCTGAATGGGGGCTACAACTGGTCGGAGGTGTTGCGCAGCACGCTGACGGTGCAATGGCAGCGCACGAAAGTAGAGGAGCCCAGTCCCCACTTTATCGATGCGACCGCCGATCCCTGGGCGGCCAATTTCAACACGGTCTACAAGGGACAGATCAGCAGCTACGCGTTCTCCATCGGCCGGACGATCTACCCGAGCAGTGCCGGTGGCCTCTATACGACCGACCAGGTGCGCGGCCAGTACGATCGGGACTTCAGCCAGCGCCTGCACTTTATGGGTGCCCTGCGCTACTTCCGTGACCGGACAACCGCCGCAGGGACCAGCGGTAACAACAGTCGCAATTACGCGACAGGGACTGTGAGGCTCCAATACATGCTGACGCAGACGGTTTTTGTCGCCGGTGCCTATAGTCACACGTATCAGAAGTATAACTTCGACCCGTCAGGCGCTCAGGCAGATCTCATCTCGCTTTCGTTCGGATACCGTGGGCTGGGGCGCCAGCGCTGAAGATGCGTACACCCACGAGTCAGTTGCGATGAACACATCAGTATCGACCCCGGAAACCGGACTCGGCGGCTACGCGCCCATCCTCCGGCGACGCGCCACCTACATAGCGGTCATCGCGCCGCTTTTCATCCTGCTTGCGGTCTACCTCTCGTTTTCGCTAACACCGCTGTACGAGTCCACCGCAACGATTCTTCTGGAGCCTTCATCCGTCGACCCCAAGGTGGTGACCACGACGGTCACGAGCTACTCGAACCAGCAGATCGAAATCGTGCAAGGGCGGGTGATGAGCGAGGAGACGCTCAAGCAGATGATCAAGGAATACGATCCGTACCCGGGGAGCGGCTTGAGCCCCCACCAGAAGGCGGAACGGATTCTTTCGAACACCACCATCGAGCGGGTCGACGCCGTCACGCTGAAGCCGCTGCAGGAATCGAACGCGTTCTCACTGCACTACCGCAACCCGAACAACGACCGGGCGGCCGAAGTGACCGCGCGCCTGGGGGGGCTCTTCCTGACCTACAACCAGAAGTCCCGCCAGCAGGCAGCCCAGCAGGCGGCCCAATTCCTGTTCAAGCAGGCCGCGGATGTCAGCCGCGACATGCATGCCATCGACGATGAGATCAAAGCTTTCAAGAACCAGCACGGCGATTCCCTACCGGAGGACGTCGGGCGCAACAATGCCTCGATCGACCGCGAGCAGCACGACCTGGAGAACCTCCAGCAGGAGATTGCCCGCGTCGAAGAGAAGGAGTCCCTGTTGGCCGTGCAGCTCAGCCAGACCAGTCCCAGCATGATCACGAACGCGGGGGACATGACGGATCTACCCACGGTCCGCGCCAAGTTGGCGGAGGCTCAGCAACGCTACACGCCCGACCACCCCGAGGTGAAGCGACTCAAGCAGGCATTGCAACAGCTGAGTGTCGAGCAGGCCGCGGTAGGTCGCAATGGCATCGTCGCGAACGCCAACAATCCCATGTACATGACGACCGCCAGCCAGCTGCAGTCGGCCCGCAAGGAGCTCGCCCAGCTGCGCAGCGAGGCAGCTCGGAAAACTGCCTTGATCAATCAATACGAGGGATTGCTGCGCAAGACTCCCGGTGTCGAGCGCGAATACGCCGACATTCAAAGACGCCGCACCTCCCTGCAGGGTACCTATCAGGCCATCCAGGACAAGTTGCAGAATGCGCAGATCGCGCAGAATTTCGAAGCCGCGCAGGGTGGCGAGCGCTTCACCTTGATCCGTGCGCCCATTCCCGCCTCGCGACCCGTGTATCCCAACCGCATCGGCCTGATCCTGCTGGGAGTCGTCCTCGGCGGGTTGTTCTCCGCCATCGCGGTCGCGGTGGCCGAGTCCAGCGATGCCAACATTCGGGATGTCCGCGACCTGCCGAAGATCGGTGACGGGCTGGTTCTTGCTTCCATCCCGCGAATACTCAACACTCGTGACAGGCGGCGACGGCGCTTCGCGTTTGCCTCGTGGGCTGTCGCCTACGCGGCTGCCATTCTCGTAGTCGGCGCAACGGTCGTTTCGGCCATCCAATGACACAGCGTCCTTTTTTCGCCGCTCCGCGGATCACACCATGACTATCATCGAAGCAGCCCTGGAGAAAACGAAAGCTCTGCGCGGGTCGCGTCCCGAGCCCCATGGGCAGTCGCCCGCGGGCACACGCGCGGAGACGAATGCGCGGCGGCTCAACGACACTGTGCCGCTGGTACCTCCCAGCACGCAGATCCTCGCGCACCGGGTGGCTTTCGATCCCGAACGGGCCCGCGAAAATCGCGTACTGCTCAGCTCCTCAGTCCCGGCGGACCGGGGAGTCATCGCCGCTTATGGAATGCTGCGGACCCGGATCCTGCACCGCGCCCGGGCAAGCGGCTGGCAAACGGTCGGAGTCACGAGCGCAGCACCCCAGGACGGAAAGTCGCTTACCGCGGTGAACCTGGCGTTGAGCATGGCGCGTGAGAAAAACAGCGTGGTCGTACTGTTGGACCTCGACATGCGCAATCCGAGTGTTTGCCGGACATTGGGGATTACTCCGCCCACCGAGCTGCGGCAGTTCTTCGAAGGTGGCCTCGAGACGCCTGCCGATCTGTTCATGTCGATTGGCCTCGACAACCTGCTGATCGCCGGTAATGTGACTGCGACCGAGAGCTCGGCCGAGCTGCTGGCCTCCTCCCGATTGGAGGAATTGCTCGCCTACATCCGCAACTCGACCACCAGCCCCGTGATCCTGATCGATCTGCCGCCTGTGGTGAGTCCCGAGGACACGCTGGTCGTGGCACCGCGCATCGACTCGCTGGTGCTGGTCGCCAGCGAGGGGAAGACCGCGCGCGCCGAGCTCCAGAAGGCCGGCGAGTTGCTGGCCGAGTTCCGGGTCATCGGATTGGTCCTCAACCGCTCGAGTGATACCGTGCAGGGCTACGGTTACGGCTATGAATACGGCTACCAGCGAGGAGGCAGTCGCGACCCGGCATGATCCGGCCGGTGACAGCGCTGACACCCAATCCGCCGTGTCCCGATCAATAGAAAAGCCCGCCCGGGTTGGTTTTGCTGCCACGTCAACGAGCGCTGAACCGCCCGGTGACGGCGCGCCCGTGGCCCGAAAGCTGCGCCTCCTGGTGATCTCATCCGACACCTATCCACCCCGACGCGTCGATGTATCCGTCCTGTTCGGCGAGGAGTTGGCCGGTCGCGGCCACAAAATCGATTGGCTGCTGCAGAGCGAAGCCGGCTGCCGGCGGCCTTACATCACCACCTGGGGCGGCGGACAGGTGTGGGTCGCAGCGTCCAACCACGGGCGCTCGCTGGTTGCCCGCTTGTTGAAACATGCGGCGGGTATCCGGAATGACGCGCGGGTGTTCAGCCTCCTGCGGGGCAGCCGCTACGATGCCGTCGAGGTAAAGGACAAGTTCATCGCGGGTGTATTCGCCGCTGTGGCCGCCCGTTTGTATCGCAAGCGGTTCCTCTACTGGCTGTCGTTTCCGTTTCCGGAGTTTTACCTGACGAAGGCCCGCGAGGGACTGGCGCCGTACCCGTTCCTGTATCGGATGAGGGGAACTGCTTTCGCGTTCCTGCTTTATCGGATTCTGCTGCGCGCGGCGGACCACGTGTTCGTGCAGAGTGAGCAAATGCGCCGCGACGTTGCAGCCAAAGGCATTGCATTGTCGAAGCTCACTGCTGTACCGATGGGAATCAAGCTGGGCGGTCACACTCCTGCTGCGCCTGCGTTCGGCGCACGCAATAGAATACCGGTGCGCGAGCCCTGCTTCCTCTACCTGGGCACTCTCGCCCGCGAGCGGCGCATCGATTTTCTGTTTCGCGTGCTGGCGCGCGTGCACGCTCAGATCCCGCAGGCAAAACTGTACCTCGTGGGCAAAGGCGAGGCGCCCGAGGATGAAGAGTTCCTGGTGCAGGAGGCGCGCCGCGCTGGCGTGCTGCCCGCGGTCGTGTTCGTAGGGCAGCTGCCGCAGCAGGAAGCCCTGCTCTATGTGCAGGACGCCGATGTCTGTGTCTCGCCGTTCTATCCAACACCCATCCTGAATTCAACCTCTCCCACCAAGCTCGTCGAATATATGTCGCTGGGCAAGGCGGTCGTAGCCAATACCCACCCCGAGCAGCAGCTCCTCATCGAGGAGAGCGGTTGTGGCTACTGCGTACCGTACGAGGAGCAGGCATTCGCGGACGCAATCATCAAACTGCTGCAATCGCCGGAATTGACGCGCGCAATGGGCGAGCGCGGCCACAGTTATGTAGTCGAACATCGCGGCTATAGCCGCATCGCCGACCGGGTCGAGCACGCAATGCTCGAGGCCGTTGCCGGAGAACGGGCGTGAGTCCGGGCAACCCGCAGCGCCTGTGCATCGTGACCCCCGCGCACTCCTCGAAGATCGCGGGCGGATCCGAATTTCAGATCGATTGCCTGCTCCAGGTGTTGGTTCCACAGCGGCGTTTCGAGATCTACTATCTCACGAGCTTCGCCGCGGACGAACCGGCCAACGACACCTATCGCATCGTGCGAATCGGGCACGGCGCGCGGGCGCCCCGCTTCGGGTACCTGGCGCACGCCGGGCCCCTTTATCGTGCCTTGTCGAATTTGCAGCCGAGCGTCATCTACCAACGCGTGGCGGGCGGATATTCGGGCATAGCAGCTCACTATGCCCGCCACCACGGCGCCCGGTTTGTCTGGCACATAGCACATGACAGCGACGTAGTGCCCAATGCCTCGCTGGAGGGCCGCAATCCCTTGCGGCGGTACCTGGAGAAGCGCAGCGTCGAGTACGCCATTCGAAATGCCAGCTGCATCATCGCGCAGACTGCATACCAGGCGCAGCTGCTCCTGGAGAATTACGCCCGCAAAGCTGATGTCGTGGTCCCGAACTTCCAGCCGGAGCCGTGCGAGTCGATCGACAAGTCAGGTCCACTCACTGTCATCTGGATCGCAAGCCTCAAGCCCTGGAAGCATCCGGAAATGTTTGTGAGCCTCGCGGCCGCGCTGCGCGAGCTGGCGGGGGTCAGGTTTGTGATGGTGGGCCCCTGGGCAGCCGGAGCCGGTGAGCGCAGGTGGATCGAATTGCTGACACAGCGCATCCAGGCCACACCCAACCTCGAATATCTCGGGGCTCGCACTCAGAGCGAGGTCAACGAGCTCCTGGCGCGCGCCCACGTGTTCGTCAACACGAGCCTGCACGAGGGATTCCCAAACACGTTCATTCAAGCCTGGTCGCGCGAGGTACCGATCGTGAGTCTGCACGTCGATCCGGATGACCTGCTGCGCAAAGAGGGCCTGGGCGTGTTCTGCGCCGGATCCGAGCAGCGGCTGGCGTCCGCCGTGCGGGAGTTGCTCGCCAATCCGGCCTTGCGTGCGGGAATTGCGGCCCGCGGGCGCGAGCATGCCCGCTCGAGGCATTCATTGACAAACGCCGAGGTCCTTGCGGACCTGCTCGACTGCAGGAAGGCGGCATGAGTACGTTGCTCGCCATCAACAACTATTACTACCCCCGCGGCGGCTCGGAGACGATCTTCTTCGAGCACAATCGGATGTTCGAGGCGCTCGGCTGGGACGTGGTGCCCTTCTCCATGCATCACCCCGGTAACCGTCCCAGCCCCTGGTCGGAATACTTCATCGACGAGCTGGAGATGAATGGCGACTACTCGCTGCTGCAGAAACTGACCCGCGTACCGAAGGTGATCTACTCATTCGAGGCGCGCCGGCGGCTGGATCAGCTGTTGAATCGCGTGCATCCGGATATCGCGCATGCACACAACATCTATCATCACCTCTCGCCGTCGATTCTCGGGCTGTTGAAGCGGCGCGGCGTGCCGACGGTGCTCACTCTCCACGACCTCAAGATCGCCTGTCCCGCATATAACATGTTGGCGCGGGATGGAATCTGCGAGCGTTGCCGGGGCGGGAAGCTGTACAACGTGGTCACGAACCGCTGCATCGGCGGCTCGGCTGTCATGAGCCTGGTGGTCGGGATCGAGGCACTGGTGCACAAGCTGCTGGGTTCATATCGTCGCTGCGTGGACCTGTTCGTCGTTCCCAGCCGGTTCTACATCGACAAGTTCTGCGAATGGGGTATGCCGCGCAGCCTGTTCCGGCACATTCCCAACTTCGTCGATCTGTCCGGGTATGAGCCGCGTTACGCCCCCGGGGACTCGTTTGTCTATTTCGGCAGGGTCATCCGCCAAAAAGGCGTGGCGACGCTCATCCGGGCCGCAGCGCAGGCCGGGGTCCGGCTGCAGGTTGCCGGCACCGGTCCGGATCTCGAGTCCGCACGTGAGCTGGCAGCCCAGCTGCGAGCGAACGTTACTTTCCTCGGGCATCTCGGCGGCACAGCGCTACACGACGCCGTGCGGAGCGCACGAGCCGTGGTGCTTCCGTCCGAATGGTACGAGAACGCACCCGTCAGCGTCTTGGAAGCCTACGCCTTGGGTAAACCGGTGATCGGTGCACGTGTGGGCGGGATTCCCGAGCTCGTGCGGGAGAACGAGACGGGAGTGACTTTCGAGAGCGGAAGTGTTGCCGGCCTGAGTGCGGCCCTGACGGATGTGCAGTCGCGACCGGATACTCAGCTCGAGCAGATGGGCCGATCCGGGCGTCGCTGGGTCGAACAGGAGTTTACCGTCGGAATGTATCAACAGAGGATCCTGGCGGCCTATCGCGACCTCGGAGTCACCGTGGCCAGCCGCGGTACTGTACCTCTGAGTGCGCCCCTATGAGCCCGCACAGGTGCCAATCATGAGAGTCATGGTGCTCGGCGTCCGTGGCATTCCCGCCGTCCAGGGCGGGATCGAGACCCATGCGGAGGAGCTCTACGCACGGCTCGCGAATCTGGGTTGCAATGTCGAGGTGCTGGTTCGAACTCCGTTCGTGCCTGCAAGCCGTGCTTCGTTCGGGTCGGTCCGGCTGCGGCGCATCTGGGCACCGCGCACACCCGGATACGAAGCGTTGGTGCACTCCGTGCTCGGGGTGCTGTATGCCGCTCTGACACGTCCGGATGTGCTGCATATCCACGCCATCGGGCCGGCAATCGTCACGCCGCTTGCGCGGTTGCTTGGTTTGCGTGTGGTAGTAACGAATCACGGTGCGGACTACGAGCGCGATAAGTGGGGGCGGTTCCCGAAATGGGTGCTGCGTACCGGCGAGAGCGCCGGTATGCGGTTCGCACAGGCGCGGATTGCCATCTCGCGAGGCATCCAGGAGCTGATTCGCTCCAAGTACCGGCGCAGCTCCGACCTCATACCCAACGGCTCCGTGCCGGCCAGCACGCAACTGGACACTCGCGAAATCGAGCAATTCGGGTTGCGCCACGGGCGCTATTTCCTGCAGGTGAGCCGGATCGTTCCCGAGAAGCGGCAACTCGACCTGATCAAGGCGTTCAGTCTCGCTCATCCGCCCGGCTGGAAGTTGGTGTTGGTGGGTGGGGCGGGCCCGGACCGCTACTCGCGGGACGTGATCGCCGCAGCCAACGCCGCGGGAGTGGTTCTGGCGGGATTTCAAAACGGTACGGCGCTGGCGCAACTCTACTCGCACGCGGGCGCCTTCGTGCTGCCCTCCTCGCATGAGGGATTGCCCATCGCAATTCTCGAAGCCCTGAGTTATGGCCTGCCGGTCATCGCGAGTGAGATCCCGGCCAATCGCGAGATCAACCTCGGTGCGGACAGCTATTTCCCGGTTGGAGACGTGCCGGCGCTGGCGCGGCGGCTGACCGAATTCGCGCAGATGCCGCAGAGCAACGCGGCCCGCGAAGCCCGCCGCCGATGGGTTGCGGAGACATACGATTGGGACCGCATCGCCCGGCAGACATACGCCGTCTACCACCGCGTTCTCGGGCTCGAGAGCCCGGCTGCCTTGAAACATGAAGGACACAAAGCTTGAGCACGTTGATAGCCAATCTTGCGAACCGGATCATCCCACGCCTGCTGCCCAAGTCCGCGGTGTTGTCGCGGCAGATCCGCAACGACCGCCGGGAGCTTGCCGCGACGGCTCGCCAGAGCGGGGATCCGCAAGCACTCCTCAGCGCTCAGGACGCCCACGTAGATGAATGGCTGCACGCCGATCTTGCTGCCGACTGGGCAAAGGTCGCGCAGCTTCTCGATCCCATCCGTTTCGGCTCCAGAAGTGGCGCGGTCAATCCAGGCGATCAACGTGCGCTCTACTATATCGCGCGCGCGTTGCGGCCGCGTTCAATCCTGGAAGTGGGAACCCACGTCGCAGCATCGACGGGCATTCTCGCACTTGGGCTGCGGCACAACGGAGCGCAGCCCTCCGGCGCTCCGCCCAGACTCGTGACCGTTGACATAATGGACGTGAATGATCCGATCCGGGGGGCATGGAAACGCATCGGCTGCGATCAGTCTCCCTCGCAGTTCGTGCACGCCATCCACGTCGAGGACATCGTGACGTTTGTCACGCGACCTGCGACCGATTACCTGCGCAACAGCCGCGAGAAGTTCGACCTGATATTCCTCGATGGCGACCATAGCGCAACGGGCGTGTACCAGGAAATTCCGGCGGCCATTGCGCTGCTCAATCCGGGAGGACTGATTCTGCTGCACGACTACTTCCCAGGCCTGCAGCCATTGTGGGCTGACGGCGCCGTCGTTCCCGGCCCCCAACTCGCCGTCGAGCGACTGTGCAGCGAGAAGCTCCCAGTGACTGTCAAACCGCTCGGGGCCCTTCCCTGGCCCACCAAGCAAGGCTCCAACGTATCGAGCCTGGCTGTGCTCTGCCGCGCTTGAGGAGCTTACGAGTGGATGCCCGCGGCGAGGGCAGGCGCCCGACTCAGGAGCCAGCTTCATGTCTGCAACAATCGTGAGCGCAAGTTTGCTGGACGGCCAGCAGCTGCCATCGGCCATGCTGCCCGTGATCGCCGTCCTGATTCCCTGTTACAACGAGGCTGCGGCGATCGGGAGTGTGGTGCGCAATTTTCGCGCGGCGCTGCCCACGGCGACGATTTTCGTCTATGACAACAATTCGACGGATGAGACCGCGGAGGTCGCCCGCCGCGCAGGGGCAGTCGTTCGCCATGAGAAGCAACGCGGCAAGGGCAACGTCGTGCGCCGAATGTTCGCCGACGTCGAGGCGGACATCTTTGTCCTGGTCGATGGCGACGATACCTATGACGCGTCCTGCGCGGGAATGCTGATCGACCGGCTTCTGAAGGACTCTCTGGATATGGTAAACGCGGCGCGAACGGCTCAATCGCACGGCGCATACCGGCCCGGTCACCGCTTCGGCAACCTGTTCCTGACTGGCTGCGTGTCGTATGTCTTCGGCAACCAACTCTCGGACATGCTCTCGGGCTACCGGGTATTCTCGCGGCGCTTCGTCAAGTCGTTTCCGGCCTTGTCCGCAGGATTCGAGATCGAGACCGAGCTCACGGTACATGCGCTCGAGTTGCGGCTTCCCATTGCCGAAGTCCCCACATCCTATGGCGAGCGGCCTCAGGGCTCGGCCAGCAAACTCAACACGTACCGCGACGGCGTGCGGATACTGCTGACGATCGTCAACCTCATCAAGCTGGAGAAGCCACTGCAGTTCTTTGGAGGCATCTTCGCCCTTCTGGCGCTGGCATCCGTGGTGATAGAAATACCAGTCCTGACAACTTACCTGAAAACCGGCCTCGTGCCGCGGCTCCCGACCGCCGTACTCGGTACCGGGATAATGCTGCTCGCGTTTCTGAGTCTCGTTTGCGGGCTGGTGCTCGAGACCGTTACACGCGGCCGTATCGAGCTCAAGCGGCTGCACTACCTCGCTGTGCCGCTGCGATTCAACAATGTCGGAGCGGGCCTTGGCCCGCTCCGGGCGGAGCCTTGAGATGCCGTTTCGGAGTGTCGCGTGATAGCCCGGCAGGCCCTGGGTTTTGCAGCCGTCGGAGTCGTGGGATTCGGCGTCGATGCGGGCGTGCTGACACTCGCGATGTCAGTGATGGGCATGACTGTCTATTCGGCCCGGGCCCTCTCCTTCCTCGTCGCAGTCACTTCCACGTGGGCGCTGAATCGCACCTTCACCTTCGCAGAGCATTCGTCGGCTTCCCGCGTGAAGGAATGGGCGCGATTTTGCGCCGCCAACGCGGTGGGCGGCGGCGTAAACCTGGGAACCTACGTGTTGCTGGTCAACAGTCTCGCGCTCGCCCACGACCAACCGGTCGTGGGCGTCGCAGCGGGGTCGCTCGCCGGTCTGCTGGTCAACTTCACGCTTTCCAGGACCTTCGTGTTCCGCCGGCGGCCCGGTTACGGGTAATTCGGAGGATAGGACGTATTCGTCAGCGGACATTTGGCGAGCGCCGCTGCCAGATTCGGCCACAGAGCAGACTGCGGGAGCGGCTGACCCCTCACCAGCTCCTTGCCCATGAATTTATCCCAGAATGCGTGCGATGCCTTGTACTCAGTATTGATCGCAAGGCAGATGTCAGCGGGCGTGTAGGGTCCGCCCGAAGTCTTGAAATACGAGCCCGCAAGGTCATCCGCCTCAATGTCCACCATCGCCCGGCTTTTGCCGCGCAGGTCTCCGCCGGAGTAGCTGCTGCTCGAGTTGACCATTCCCATATAGGCAGCGATACCCCAGCTCACGGGAGGCGCGCGGCCGAGTTTGAATGCTGTTTCACCCACAGTATCCGCGTTGCCCGGCGCGACGCGGTTTTGAACCATCCACAGCTCCATGTTCTGATTCACGGTGGCGCCGCCGAACCCCCACGAGTTCTCGTAGACGACGCTGGTATGAGGGAACGCCGCAACGGATGCGGTCAGCAACCTCTGGATCTGTTGCAGCATGACCGGATGCGTGTAGTCCGAACCGACCGAGAGCGTATGGTAGATGCCCTCCTGAAACATGAGCGCTTCGAAATACGGATCGTTGTCATAGTGGGCGGCGATCGCCTGTATCAAAGCGATGAAGCGGTCCATGACGGCGGGACGCCACAATGCCGGCTCGTAACCGCCGGTCGATTGGCCGCCCGAGGTGATACCCCACCACCCGTAGGTGCCGGCGATCGCGCCCGGACCGTACTCCTGATTCTGCATGATATATTGTGGGATGATGCCCCCATTGTTGCGGCTCCATTTGTTGGGCGTCGATGGATACAGAGCCAGCACGAGCCGGCGCGGCGTGCCGTATTGAGTCTTCAGACGGTTCAGGATCGCATCGACCTGCGAGAAGTCATAGACGCCCTTGCTCTTCTCGATCGCGCCCCAGGTGATCCACAACCTGAACCCCTGGAACAGCGGGTAGTTAGCCAGCGCCGAGTCCATGGAACCATACCAGTTGGAGGCACTCGTCCCGCCGGTCAGCCAGCCGTTGCCCGCGGCGTAGTGCCCGGGATTCCATTTGATCTTGCCGCCCGCCTCCGGTGTTGCAACACAATTGGCTCCAATACACACCTGCGCCGGCGGGTTCGGCCGCTTGTTGGCAGCCTGTGCGGCGGATACGCACAACAGTGCAACGAACGCAGCCCCCAGAAAGATCCTGACTCTCATTCAACAACCCCGCAAAAGAATATAGTGAAGAAATATGTAGTGAATGTTCGGGCGGACAATACCATTGACCACTGTACGGGCGTCAATGTCAGGACATCGCGACAAATGCGCAAAAGACCGTGCATGCATCACATTGCCGAACATTGCCGGGCGCAGCCTGTGCCGCCGTCCCTGCATCGCGCCGCAATGTTGTTCGACCCTGTCCGTCACCGTACCGCAACACGGCTGTAACGCCGGAACTGCGCAAAGCCATGAAATACAACACTCTCCAACTGATGGAGCATCTGGAGCGGCGTCCCTGGCTCGCTCCCACCGTGATCTTCCTGATCGCGCTCGCGGCGCGTGCCGCGATTGCCCTGCATCTGCCTGCCCGGGTCCTCTGGTCGGACGGCAATCGCTACATGCATGTCGCGGACAACCTGCTGCAGCGGGGAACTTTCGGCAATCTGCGGGACAACCAATATTCGGTTCCCGTTCAGCCGGTGCTCCTTGCAGCAGTGCGCCTGTTAATGGGTACTGACTTCCTGGCGCTGCGTTTGTTCTTTGCGCTTCTCGGCGCGGCCACTTGCGTCGCGGGGTACTTCCTCACGAAGCGGCTCTTCGGCCCACTCGCAGCCCTTCTCGCAGGGGCCTGCCTCGCCGTTTATCCGCCGTATGTCTACTTGTCTGCGCTGTTCGAGTACCCGCAGCCGTT
>JAQGOC010000136.1 GCA_028293805.1 Gammaproteobacteria bacterium | reverse complement strand
CGGTGAGGATGCGAATGTAGTTTTTCCGCATCTTTCCCGAGATATGGGCCGTCACGATGTGGCCATTCTTGAGCTTCACGCGGAAAGTAGTATTCGGCAGGGTCTCGACGACCTCGCCTTCCATTTGAATCGCATCTTCTTTAGACATACAGCCCTTATCGACTTGAGGGGCGCGAATTCTGCATAAAGCACGGCCCCATTGCAATTTGCCGCGCGTGCTTCGGCACAGCGGAGCGGGTCGCGAGACCTTTGACGGGTGCGGGGCGGGGGCTAGGGAATGGTCAGGGGGAGGGGGGCGAGCGAGATATGTTCCCGCAATAGAGCCTGGAATTGCACCCGAGGGATCGTCCGGGCGCCCAGGCTGGCCAGGTGGGGCGAGGGCAGCTGGCAGTCGATGACGGAAATGCTGTTGCGCAGACACAGCGCGACGAGATGAGCCAGCGCTACCTTCGACGCGTCGCGCTCGCGGCTGAACATCGACTCTCCGAAGAACACGCCGCCCAGGCGCACCCCGTAAAGCCCTCCGACGAGCTGGCCGTTATGCCACGTTTCAATACTGTGGGCCTGCCGCAGACGATGCAGCCGCAGGTAGGCGTTCCGCATCTCCGCGGTAATCCACGTGCCGAGGGTATGCGGGCGAGGCGCCGCGCAGGCATCGATGACCGCTGCGAAATCCCGATTGACCTCCAAGTTGAAGCCGCCGTTGCGGATGGTCTTCGCAAGGCTGCGCGTGCAGTTGAATTCATCAGGGAAGAGCACAGCGCGCGGATCGGGCGACCACCACAAGACGGGTTGACCCGGGGAGTACCAAGGAAAGATTCCCCTTTCGTACGCAGCTAACAGGCGAGCCGGCGACAGATCGCCACCCGCAGCAAGCAGTCCCGCTGGCTCGTCCAACGCCTGCTCGAGGGGCGGGAACCACTCCGGCGCATCATGCGGGGAAAGCCATGTGATGGTTTTCACGAGGGCGCTTCGCCCGAAGGCGTTCGGCGTCCGCGGTAGGGGACATGGCCCTGAATTTCCTCCGCGTAGGCATCGACGGATTCGCCTTCGCGCTCGAGGTACTCGGCGATGGCATCGCGGAACTGCCGGTTGGCGATGTAGTGCGCGGACCAAGTGATAGCGGGCTCGAAGCCGCGACTCACCTTGTGCTCGCCCTGGGTGCCCGGCTCGAAGCGAGCAATCCCGCGCTCGATGCAGAACTCGATTCCCTGGTGGTAACACGTCTCGAAGTGCAGGCTGTTGAAATCGGCAGCGGCTCCCCAGTAGCGGCCGAACAGCGCATCCTGACACCAGAAGAAAATCGCCGCCGCCACTGGCGTGCCGGCGTGCATGGCCAACTTCACCATCAACGCGTCGCCAAGTGTACGCGCCGCTTCGGTGAAAAATGACCGCGTCAGATAAGGCTCATGGCCGTGGCGCAGGAACGTGTCCCGATGAAATGCGTACACCACATCGAGCGTTCGCTTGTCGAGCTCGCTTCCTATCCGGGTCTCGAAGTGGATGCCTGCTTCGGCAACGCGGCGGCGTTCGCGACGGGCTTTCTTGCGCTTGTCCGCCGTGAAAGTATCGAGATACGCATCGAAGCTGGGATAGCCGCGGTTCGTCCAGTGAAATTGGCAATCACGGCGCATCAGCCAACCCGCGCCTTCACACGCAGCCCGACCCGGTTCGTCCAGAAACAGGGCGTGCACGGAGGACATTCCGCGGCTCGACGCGTGACCTTCGATTTCTTTCAGGAGGCGGGCGGCCGTGAGGGCTTGATCGAGATCGGAGCGAACGAGCAGGCGGGGGCCGGTGGCCGGCGTGAACGGCACCCCAACAGTCAACTTCGGATAATAGCGGCGGCCGACGCGGGTGTACGCCTGCGCCCACGCGAAATCAAACACGAATTCGCCGTACGAGTGCGTCTTGATGAATGCTGGGGCCACCGCGGCCAGCCCGGCGTCATCGGCGAGCGTGAGGTAGGCGGGCTCCCAGCCCGTACCGGCCCCTATACAGCGTGTATGTTCGAGAGCCGCAAAGAATTCGTGCCGCAGAAACGGATGGCGATCGCCCCCGAGCGCATTCCATTGCCGCGGATCGAGCTCATCGATGCTGTTGTGAACGCGGAATCGCATTTCGCCTGGGAGCCTGTCACACAGGCTTCTGGTGTGTCTCCATATCGAGAGCTTCGAGGTAGCGGTCGGCGTCGAGGGCAGCCATGCAGCCGGCGCCCGCGGAAGTAATGGCCTGCCGATAGACGTGGTCCGCGACATCTCCGGCGGCGAACACGCCCGGTACGCTCGTAGCGGTGGCGTCCCCGTCGAGGCCGCTCTTGATTTTTATGTAGCCCTCGCGCATGTCGAGCTGTCCCGCGAAGATACCGGTGTTCGGCGTGTGTCCGATGGCGATGAAAACGCCTGTGACCTCGAGGGGAAGGATTCCCCCGTCTTGCAGGGAGCGCAGCCGCGCGCCGGTGACGCCGTGCTGGTTGCCCACTATTTCGTCGACCGTATGATTCCAGAGGATCGACATCTTGCCGGCGTCGACCTCGCGAAACAGACGCTCCTGCAGGATCTTTTCCGCGCGCAGCTTGTCGCGCCGGTGCACCAGGGTCACGTGTTGCGCGATATGCGAAAGATATAGCGCCTCCTCGACCGCCGTATTGCCGCCGCCCACCACCGCGACTTGCTGGCCCCGAAAAAAGAATCCGTCACAGGTCGCGCACGCGGACACGCCGCGGCCGCGAAACTTCTCTTCGGAAGGCAGTCCCATGTATTTGGCGGCCGCGCCGGTCGCGATGATCACGGCATCGCAGGTGTAGTGGTGCGTGTCCCCCTTGAGGCGAAAAGGACGCGCGGACAGGTCGACGGACTGCACATGGTCATTGACGATCTGGGTGGAAAAACGTTCGGCGTGCCGGCGCATCCGGTCCATGAGCTCGGGGCCCTGCAGGCCATGGACGTCGCCCGGCCAGTTGTCCACTTCTGTGGTCGTCATGAGCTGGCCGCCCTGCTCGACACCCGTGATGAGGAGCGGAGAACGGTTCGCACGCGCTGCATAGACCGCCGCGCTATAGCCCGCGGGGCCGGAGCCGATGATGATCAGGCGGCTATGCCGAGGTGTCGTCATTTACGGATATCTCTTTGATTACGCATGGCTATAGTAGCAATTGTGTCAAGGGGGCCGCCGTCCCCCGGCAGTACAGCATCGCGGGCCGCCGGGCAGGCACTATAATGGGCGTTGATCGCCTTGTTGAGCCGCACCCCCGGCTCGTAAAATCAGTCCCCTACATCCCTTTCATCAGACGGAGCCGGAGGAATTGGCCGAAACCCAGGCGCAGGCGCGCACTTCCGTTCGCTTCACGTCCGCCGTAGCCCGCGGCTTGCGTGAGAGTGCCATCATCGCCGTCGGCGTCGTGGCCCTCGTGCTGTTCGTTGCGCTCGCGAGTTACAGCCCGGACGACCCAGGCTTCTCCTTCACGGGCAGCTCTCCGGTCGTGCACAACCGGATTGGGCCTGTCGGCGCGTGGCTTGCCGACATGCTCTTTTTCCTTTTCGGGCGGCCGGCGTTTCTGTTCCCGGTGATGCTTGGCGCGGCGTGCTGGATGCTGTTGCGCCGGGGTAAAGGCGAGCAGGGATCGCGCATGAACACCGCCGTGCGCATCACCGGCTTTGTGCTCGTGCTGGTCGCGAGCTGCGGCCTGACGACCCTGCATTGGGATCCGGGCGCGTTGCGGCAGACGGCCGGAGGAGTCGTCGGCAGCCTGATTGGCAGAGGGCTCGCGACCGGTCTCGATTTTCTGGGCGCCACCCTGCTAATGATCGCCGCATGGATGGCTGGGCTGTCCCTGGCTTTCCATGTGTCCTGGCTTACCATCATTGACCGGCTGGGTTCCTGGGCTTGGGCGGGAGTGAGCTGGCTGCGCACGCGCCTGGCGAGCGCGAAGGACGTAGCGGAGGGGCGCGAACGCAAACAGGCACGCAAGGAAGCGGTCAAGACGGAGCAGAAGAAATCAGCAAGCCGTGCCCCGACGCGGATCGAGCCGCCCGCGGCCATCGTGGAAAAGAGCGAGCGCGTCGAAAAGGAACGGCAGGTGCAGCTGTTTGATGCGCCGAAGCCTGGCGAGCTGCCGCCGCTGAATCTGCTCGACGATCCGCCGCCGCGCGTCGCGCTTTATTCGCCGGAAGCGCTGGACGCGCTCTCACGGCTCGTCGAGATGAAGCTCAAGGATTTCGGCATCGAATCCGAGGTGGTTGCCGTACAGCCCGGCCCGGTCGTGACCCGCTTCGAGCTCCGTCCAGCCCCTGGCGTCAAAGCCAGTCAGATCACCAGTCTCGCGAAAGATCTCGCCCGCGCGCTGTCGGTACTGAGCGTGCGCGTCGTCGAGGTGATTCCGGGCAAGAGCGTCATGGGCCTGGAGATTGCGAACGAGAAACGGGAAACCGTCACGCTCGGGGAGATCGTCCGCTCCAAGGCCTATGACGAGATGCAGTCGCCGATTGCGCTGGCTCTCGGCAAGGACATAGGGGGCCAGCCGGTCGTCGCCGATCTCGCGCGCATGCCGCACCTTCTCATCGCCGGCACGACGGGTTCGGGTAAATCGGTGGGCATCAACGCGATGGTACTGTCGCTGCTTTACAAGTCCACGGCCGAACACGTGCGACTCATCATGATCGATCCCAAGATGCTGGAGCTCTCGGTCTATGAGGGCATTCCGCACCTGCTGGCGCCGGTCGTGACGGACATGAAGCAGGCGGCGAATGCCTTGCGCTGGTGCGTAGCCGAGATGGAGCGCCGCTACCAGCTCATGGCCGCGCTCGGCGTGCGGAACATCACCGGCTTCAACAAAAAGGTGAGGGACGCGACCGATTCCGGCAAGCCGATCCGCGATCCGGTGATGACGCAGATGGCCTCGAACGACCCGACCTTCGACCAGTCACTGATTCCGAACCTCACGCCGCTGCCCTACATCGTCGTCGTCATCGACGAGCTCGCCGATCTCATGATGATCGTCGGCAAGAAGGTGGAAGAGCTCATCGCGCGCCTCGCACAGAAGGCCCGCGCCTCCGGCATACACCTCGTCCTCGCCACTCAGCGGCCGTCGGTCGACGTGATCACCGGCCTCATCAAGGCCAATATTCCCTGCCGCATCGCCTTCCAGGTGTCGGCCAAGGTGGATTCGCGGACGATTCTGGACCAGATGGGCGCGGAGACCCTGCTCGGTCATGGCGACATGCTGTATTTGCCCTCCGGCACGTCCATGCCGACTCGCGTTCATGGTGCTTTCGTGTCGGACGCGGAAGTCCATCGCGTCGTGATGTCGCTGAAGAGCGCGACGCCGCCGGACTATGTCGAGGAAGTGCTGTCCGGACCGAAGACGCCGATTCCCGGGTTGAAGGGTGAGGAAGGCGAGGACGGCTTCGTCAGCCCCGAGGGCCCCGAGCAGGATGATTTGTACGATGAGGCCGTGAAGATCGTAACGACCGAGCGCAAGCCGTCGATCTCTTATGTGCAGCGGCGGCTGAAGATCGGCTACAACCGCGCGGCGCGACTGCTCGAAGGAATGGAGGCCGCCGGGATCGTGGGCCAGCTGCAGGCGAACGGGTCGCGCGAGGTGCTCGTTCCGGCGCCGCCGCAGGGTTGAACTGGCGGTGGTGGCGGAAGTCGAATCACGGCAAATATGACTAGAGAGTGGGTGATGTTGAAAGAGTCCGGCTCCAGCAGCGCAGTCCTCGCGAATTCGGTCGGGGCAGCTGTCCGTTGCCGATCGCGACAGCGAGGCGTCGTCGGCCTTGTTATGGCATTGGGACTCGTGTTGACGGCCTCGCTCGTGCCCGCATTCGCGGCGGACAAGGCCACCGCGGCCCCCGCGGCGGCGCCGAATTCTGCCACTGCGCTCGACAGCTATTTGGGCAATCTGAAGACGTTGCGGGCCACCTTCCTGCAGACGCTGGCAGATGCGCAGGGTCGCGAGATCGATCGTTCGACGGGCACGCTCATCGTGGCCCGTCCGGGCAGGTTCAGTTGGGAAATCCATCCGCAAGCGGTCAACACCGCCACCGGTACCCCCACCGGTACTGCGGGCGGGGCCGCAAGCTCCGGCAGCGCGGGCAGCAAGGTCGGCGCCGGACAGCTCATGGTGTCCGACGGGCGAAACTTATGGTTTCTCGACCGAGATCTCGAGCAGGTCACGGTGAAGCCGGTGGACGCCGCGTTGTCCGCGACTCCGGCAATGCTGCTTTCCGGAACCGTCGATATCCGTAAGAACTTCAATGTGACGCCGGCTGGCACGCGTGATGGACTCGACTGGGTTCTGGTGGAGCCACGCGGCACGGACGCGGATTTTCGCGATGCCCTGTTCGGCTTCGCCGGCGGCGATCTGAAACGGATGATCCTCGAGGACAAGCTCGGGCAGACGGCCACTATCATGTTCGACCGGATCGAGCGCAATGGTCCCGTCGGCGCGCAGGAGACGAGCTTTACACCCCCGAAAGACGCCGACGTCATCGGAACGCCCCGGAAATGAGCACACCTGAGACGCAGGCCCCGCGGATGGAGGCGGGAGCGGGATTGCGCCTTGCGCCCTTATGGTGGGCGGTGGGCTGGGCCATCGTGGTCTTCATCACGTTCTCCTGCCTGGAGCCGGCCCGCTATGCTCCCAATCTGCACCTCTGGGACAAGTTGGAGCATGCCACTGCCTTTTGCGGCATGACGTGTTGGTTTGGGGGCCTCGTGCGCCGCAGGCGCTATCTGTGGATCGTGTTCTGGATGCTACTGTTCGGCGCTGGCATCGAAGTCGCGCAAGGCCTGATGAGGCTCGGTCGCAGCGCCGATGTCCTGGACTTCACCGCGGACTCCGTCGGGGTCGCTGTGGCACTCACGCTTCTGTACCTCGGCCTGGGCTCGTGGACGCGCTGGATCGAGCGGCTCGTCGGGCTCTCCCGTGAGCCCGCCTGACCCCAAGGCCGGTGCCCGCGCGCCTGCGGGGGCGCGTGATCCTTTGCGGCCGCTCGCGGACCGTATGCGGCCACGGTCCCTGGACGAGTTCGTTGGGCAGCAGCATCTCCTCGGCCCGGGCAAGCCGCTGCGCCACGCCATCGAATCCGGGCAACTTCACTCGTTGATCCTCTGGGGTCCTCCCGGGACCGGGAAGACGACGCTCGCCCGACTCATCGCAAAAAAAGCGGACGCACAGTTCATTGCGCTCTCCGCCGTCATGGCCGGCGTGAAAGACATTCGTGCGGCCGTTGAAGCAGCACGCAGCGCGCGCGAATCAAGCGGCAAACCTACGCTGTTGTTCCTCGATGAGGTGCATCGGTTCAACAAGGCGCAGCAGGACACGTTTCTACCTTATCTCGAGGACGGTACCCTCACGTTCGTCGGAGCGACGACGGAGAATCCTTCATTCGAAGTCGTGAGCGCGGTGCTTTCCCGGGCGCGCGTTTACGTGCTTCGCTCGCTGTCCGTGGAGGACATCGCGACCCTGTTGCGATCCGCTCTGGTGGACGAAGAGCGCGGACTTGGAAAGGAACATCTGAGTGCCGAGCCCGAAGCTCTCGAGCTCATCGCGCGCGCCGCCGACGGGGACGGGCGCCGGGCGCTCAATATGCTCGAGCTGGGTGCCGGGCTGGTGGAAGCCTCTACCGACACTCGCACTCTGAATCTGGCGATCGCCACCGAAGTGGCCAGCGGTGGGCGGCGCCGCTTCGACAAAGGCGGCGATCAGTTCTACGATCAGATCTCCGCTTTGCACAAGGCCGTGCGCGGGACGGATCCGGATGCCGCCCTTTACTGGCTTTGTCGCATGCTCGACGGCGGTTGCGATCCTCTATACATCGCCCGCCGCGTGGTGCGCATGGCGGTCGAAGACATCGGGCTTGCGGACCCGCGCGCTTTTGCAATGACGCTCGATGCCTGGGAAGCCTACGACCGCCTCGGAAGTCCCGAAGGCGAGTTGGCGATCGCGACAGCCGTGGTGTACCTCGCCTGTGCACCGAAGAGCAACGCGGTATACGTCGCGATGGGCGAGGCCAAGGCGGACGTCGAGCAGTTCGGTACGTTGGATGTCCCGTTGCACCTGCGGAACGCGCCGACCCGGTTGATGAAAAATCTCGGATTCGGGCGTGATTACCGCTATGCGCATGACGAGCCGGATGCCTTCGTCCCCGGCGAACGCTATCTGCCGGATGACATGCCGGATCGGCGATACTACCGGCCCGTCCCGCGCGGGCTGGAATTGAAGATTGGTGAAGCCCTGGCCCGCCTGCGCTCCAAGCCGCCCTCGAAAGGTTGAATTGCCGTGATTGACCCGAAGTTGTTGCGTTCCGATCCCGAGGCCGTCGCCCGCAATCTGGCGCGCCGCGGCTACACGTTGGATGTGCAGGGCTTGCGGGCTCTGGAGGAGAAGCGCAAGCCCTGGCAGGTGGAGTCGGATCGCCTGCGCGCCGAGCGCAACGCCAGCGCGAAGGCCGTCGGGATGGCCAAAGGTCGCGGCGAAGACGTCACACCGCTGATCGACAAGAGCGAGCGTGCCGCCGCAGATCTGGCGAAGGCCGAGCAGGAGCTCACCGCCGTGCAGGCGGAGCTCGAACAGTGGACCCTGGGTCTTCCCAATCTGCTGCACGATTCGGTTCCGGACGGCAAGGACGAGAGCGGCAATGTCGAAGTGCGCCGCTGGGGCACGCCGCGCGAGCTCGGTTTCAAGCCGCGCGACCACATCGAAATCGGCGAGGGCCTGGGCGGCCTCGATTTCGAGGCGGCCACGCGCATGTCGGGCTCCCGTTTCGTGGTTATGCGTTCACAGGTCGCGCGCCTGCATCGCGCGCTCGCGCAGTTCATGCTCGATCTGCACACCGGTGAGCATGGCTATACGGAAGTCTATGTACCGTACCTCGTGCAGAGGCAGGCGCTGCTGGGCACGGGGCAGTTGCCCAAGTTCGAGGACGATCTGTTCGCGGTGCGCGGCGAACAGGGGTTCTATCTCATTCCGACGGCCGAAGTGCCGGTGACGAATCTCGTGCGCGAGCAGATCGTACCGCCCGAGCAGCTGCCGCTGAAATTCGTAGCTCACACCCCGTGCTTCCGCTCGGAGGCCGGCGCCGCGGGCCGGGACACACGCGGCATGATCCGCAATCACCAGTTCGACAAAGTCGAGCTCGTGCAGATCGTGCGTCCGGCGGATTCGTACGCGGCCCTCGAAGAGCTGACTTCGCATGCGGAGCAGGTGCTGCGGAAGTTGGAGATCCCGTATCGCACCATCGCGCTGTGCGGCGGGGACATCGGCTTCGGGAGTGCGAAGACGTACGACCTGGAGGCGTGGTTGCCGGCGCAGGAGCGCTACCGGGAAATTTCCTCCTGCAGCAATTTCGAGGCTTTCCAGGCGCGGCGCATGCACGCGCGCTGGCGCGACCCCGAGAGCAAGACTCCGCAGCCGGTGCATACGCTCAATGGTTCGGGGCTCGCGGTCGGCCGCACGCTGGTCGCGGTGTTGGAGAACTATCAGAACGAGGACGGCTCGGTTACGGTGCCGCAGGTACTGCGGCCGTACATGGGCGGTTTGGAAAAGCTGACCGGATAGCCTGCGCGCCCGCATGGCGCGCCACCGGCCCGCCGTCGCGGGGCTGCGGCCGAAGATATCGATTTGAGGTTGTAGCCTATCGATTATCGATGGTCCTATACTGCTTCGGCATGAAGCGTACGCTGCGCAAATCTGGAACGGCCGGGACGGGCGACCCGCTGTTCAACCAGTCGGTGGAGAAGGCATTCGCGATCCTGGAAGCCTTCGGCGGCGAACGGCGCGCGCTCAATCTTGGCGAGGTGGCCGCGGCAGCCGGCATGACGAAGAGCTCGGCGCAGCGCTGTACTCACACGCTGGAGCGCCTCGGATATCTTCGTCGCGATGTCCGGGTGAAACGCTGGGTGCTGACGCCTCGGGCGCTGAGCATGGCCCATGCGTATCTGGCCAGCCACCCGCTGATCGAGCAGGCAACCACTCATCTCATCGACCTCAACCAGGCGAGCGGCGAATCGGTGAGCCTCTCGGAGCCGGACGAGACCGACATGGTCTTCATCGCGCGCTTTCCGAGCCACCGGCGTTTTTTCATTCATATGCCCATCGGCCGGCGCCTGCCGATGTTCTGCACGGCTTCCGGGCGCGCCTATCTGTCGGCGCTGCCCACGGCGGAGGTGCAAAAAATCCTGCGCCGTTCCTCCATACGTCAGTTCACGGCACAGACACTGACAGAGCCCGGGGAGATCCTCGAGCGCATCAAGTCCGCCCGGGAAGTCGGCTACGCGTGGTCGGACCAGGAGTGTTACCGGGGCGATGTCACGATCGCTGCGCCGGTCTTCGGCGACGACGGTCTGCCGGTCGCGGCCGTCAACATCTCCGCGCCAACGAGCCGTTGGTCGCTCGAGGAGTTGCGCGCGAAGCTGTCGTCCGTGCTGCTGGAAACCGCGCGTGCCGCTTCGAGCGGCACGGCGTCCCGAATGAGTGCGTGAGGCACTCATCATGATCAACAGGTAATCCCTTTCCGGCTTGCAACGCAGGGGCATATGACCGAGGGAAACAAGGGGCCACCCATCGAGCGCAACCTCGGTGAGAATCGGCCCATTCCGCGCCGTGATTTCATCCAGGGGGCGCTGGTTGGAGCAGCAACCGCACTGACCGGACCCTTGCTGAAAGCCTACGCGGCGGACTCGGTAGACTTCGGGGCAGGGGCGCAGGGACGGCCCGGTTACTACCCTCCGCTGCTCAACGGTATGCGCGGCAGCCACCCGGGGTCGTTTGAGAGCGCGCATGCGTTACGCGATGGGACGAAACCCGGCGCCGGCCTCGATACAGGTGAAGTCTATGATCTGGTCGTGGTGGGCGGCGGGATCAGCGGACTGTCCGCGGCCCATTTCTATCGCGCGCAGACCTCGAGCCGCACCCGTATTCTGATTCTCGACAATCATGATGATTTCGGCGGGCATGCGAAGCGCAATGAGTTTCAGATCGGCGGCCGCACGCTGCTCCTCAACGGCGGGACGCTGGAGATCGATAGTCCGCGTCCCTACGACGCCGCGGCCGCGGGGCTCATAAAGGAGTTGGGCATCGACGTCGCGGCGCTGAAGAAGGTCGAGCACCCTGAGTTCTACAGCGGTCTGGGTCTGCAGCGGGGTGTGTTCTTCGACAAGGAGACCTTTGGAGCCGACCAGCTCGTTGTCGGTGCAGGGGTCGTACCGGCTGCGAAGCTGCTGGCGGGCTCGCCATTTTCGCAGCGCGCCCGCCAGGACTACGTGCGCCTCAACGAGGGCGCCATCGATTACCTGCCAGGCCTGTCCTGCGATGAGAAGAAACTCACGCTGTCCAAACTCAGCTATCGCGACTTTCTGCGGGATGTCGCCAAAGTCGATCCGGCGGTGATCGCCTTCTATCAGCCCCGATCCCACGGGGAGTGGGCCGTCGGCATCGATGCGGTGTCGGCGCTCGACGTCTGGGCCTTCGGATTTCCCGGCTTCCAGGGAATGAAACTGGCTCCAGGGGTGATTTCCCGGATGGGGTACACGCCTTCCGGCTACGCCGCTACGGGTGGTTCCGAGACCCTGCATTTCCCCGATGGCAACGCGACAATCGCGCGCCTTCTGGTTCGCAATCTGGTGCCGGGCGCGGTCCCGGGCAACAGCGTCGAAGATATCGTCACGGCGCGGGTGGATTATGGGCGGCTCGACCGGCCAGATTCGCCGGTCCGTCTGCGTCTGAACAGCACAGTGATTCGTGCCAGTAACGTCGGCGATCCGGCTACTGCGCGCGAGGTTGTAGTCATCTACCTGCGCGACGGGAAAGCATACAAGGTCAGGGCTCGCGGCTGCGTGTTGGCGAGCTACAACGCGATGATCCCTTACTTGTGTCCCGATCTGCCTGAGAAACAGCAGGCAGCTTTGCACGGAGCCGTGAAAGCGCCGCTCGTCTACACGAGCGTGGCGCTGCGCAACTGGCAGGCTTTCAAGAAGCTCGGCATCGCCGATGTCTATGCGCCCGGGTCATACCATTCGAGCTTCGCACTGAATCCGAAGGTGGATATCGGCGACTATCGCAGCCCGTCGTCGCCGGATGATCCGATCCTGATCCGCATGCTGCGGGTACCCACGCAGCCCGGCCTCACCGAGCACGAACAGAACAAGGCCGGGCGTGCAGAGCTGCTGGCGACACCGTTCGCTACGTTCGAGCGGAATATCCGCGACCAGCTGGCGCGCACGCTTGGTGCCGGTGGATTCGACCCCGCGAGGGATATTGCAGCAATCACCGTGAATCGCTGGCCGCACGGTTACGCTGCCGAGTTCAACCCGCTGTTCGAGCCCGAGTTGCCGCCGGCAGAGCAACGACAGGTCGTGAGCCGGGCGCAGTTCGGCCGCATTACCATCGCCAACTCGGATGCGGGTGCTGCGGCCTACACCGACTCCGCGATCGACCAGGCGTACCGGGCCGTGGGCGAGCTCCTTAGAACCGATACGTAGCCGTTATGCCGATCGTGCGCGGGCGGAACGTGAAGTTTCTGTACAGCGGCGTGGCGACGGGCGCCGTTCTTCCCGCGGAATCCACCAGCTGGGGGCCATAACCATCCACGGCCTGATAATTGAAGTTCGTCGTGGTATGCGTGTCGAACAGATTGTCGACGAATCCGGAGATGTTCCAGCCGTCAAACTCCTGGCCCGCCCGGATGGACACGAAGGTGGTCGCCGACGGTGTGTACTGGCAGGTCTGAATGGATCCCGTAGCCGTCGCGCACGTGGCGTATTGCACGGTGCTCGGATCTTCGGCCGCGGTCGGGCGGTTGTTCTTGGTCGCGTGCTCGGCATCCACGCGCGCGTAAGAGGTGCGCCCGAAGAGGTTGAAGCGGTATTCGGCGCCGAGCGTAATGGTCCAGGGCGCACCTGGCGTCAGGCTCTCGCCTACGATGGCATCACCCTTGGCCACGAGCGGGGTCGTCGATGTCGGGCCAGCGAATGCACTCTGCGTGTAATGCGAATCGTTGTAGCCGATGGCGGACTCGACCGTCAGGTGTTGCGTAATGGCGAAGTCGGCTTGCAGATCGAACCCTTCCGAGACGGCAGCGCCGAGATTCGTGGTGTAATTCAGGGCGCAGGTCGGCAGCGTCACCGTCTGCTGGATGTTCGTCCATTTGATGTAATAGGCGCTGCTGGACAGCCGGATGCGATTGTCGAAGTTGTTCTTCGCGCCGATCTCGTAATTTTTGACCTTGTCGGATTTGTAGGCATCCGGAACGCCCGTAATGCCGAAGCTATCGAAGTCGTTCGAGCACAGGTTGAACGGGATCGGCGAGTTGGCGCCGCCGATGCGAAAGCCCGTCGAGTAGGTGGCGTAGTACAGATTGTTCGGATCGGCCTGAAAGGACAGGCCGACGCGCTCGGTGATGGGCTTTTCGTGCTGCACGCCGGTGCCGCCGCCCAGGCCGCCGTTCTGCGG
>JAQGOC010000152.1 GCA_028293805.1 Gammaproteobacteria bacterium | reverse complement strand
TGTTGTATTCGCGCAGGAAGGAGTTGACCTGGCCCTCCGACCAGTCATCCGGGATCGGCGAGACCGCGTAGAAGGTCTTCTGTCCCTTGTCCAACGGGCCGGGCGAGTCACAGTACGCCAGCGCGACACCTCGCTGGAATACCGGCATGGGAATGATCTCGATCGGATCGTCATACACCGTTACGAGATCGTGGGCGCGTACGAATCGTTGTGTCGCTTCGAATGCGTGCTGCGCGGTTTCAAACACCTTGGCGCGCGCCGGCCGCTGCTCGTAAGCCAGCTCCAACGCCGCAGCGATGCCCGCCTGCTGCTCATCCGTGTTGGGCATGACGGGCAGAGGAGGAGCGTCTGATTTTCCCGCCAGAACACCCCGCGCGATGTCATACATGTGCGCGCGGACCCGTTTGAGCTCAGATTCGGCTCGCGAGCGGATCTCTTGCCGCGAGAGCGGCGAATCGAGAGCGAAATGCAGCTTCGCATCGTATAGCGTCGCGCCCAGCCGGAAATCGCCGTTCGCCGCCGGAAGCAGTTTCTTCTCCAGCCAGATCTGGTGCTGTGCGACGGCCGTGCGGGCACGCGCGATGGCTGTCTTCAGTTCCGCCTGCTGTGCCTCGGGAAGTGTCCCGAGCTGGGGTACCACAAGCTCGTCGATCAATGACAGGACACCGGTATTCTGCTTTACGGCCGTCTCCGCGTGGATCCGGGGGACCCGTGCCGGGTCGAGCGATTCGCGGACCTGAACCAACAGCCGCGGCAGCTCGGACAATCGCGCGGCTACCGAGTGCAGTCTGGCCGGCAGCGGCGCGAAGTCGCGCGCCATCAACAAGTAGACGCTGTTGCCGGCCAGCTCCGTGTAGAGCAGCGGATTCCAGCGCCATTCCTGCAGCTGCTCGGCACTCCAGATCTCGTACTCCAGCTCGCCCTTCAGCAGCCGTAAATCGACCTGGTGCGCGCGGTTCAGCTGTGCAACATCGACGGTTTCCAGCTGCGCCAACAGTTGACGCGCGAGGGCCGTCCTCTCGGCCCGGCCTTCCGCGCCGACATCATCCAGATTTGCGTCATAGCGATGTTCGCCCAGGGCAGTGGCTTGCACGGGCGTCAGGGGCAGCATCTCCCCGAGATAGCGCTTGGATATCTGCTCGAAAGTCACATCGGCGGCACTCGGAGCATGGGTGAAGTCCGGGGGTGGCTCAATGACCGTGCAGCCGGCAAAGCCCGCGACACAGAAGATGACCACTGCTGACAAGCCCAATGCGAGGGCACGCCAATTGCTCACGACTACAACCATTTTGGGCCCCCGGGCGACGGGGCGAATGATGACGAAGACTGGGGTCTATGGGAAGCGAAGCCTGAATTGCCGCCGGCCGGAGCCGGGCGTGCACAGCGTCAAGGAAGGTGATGAGAAAGCGCGTGCGGATCACTCGCTCGCGGTGAGTAAGCACCTGGCCAACAACAGCGCCGTGCTGTCAGCCGCGTCGTCATTGTCATCCACGATCACAATTCTGATCGGCCTGTCATCCGCCGGCGCGGCAGACTGCCCCTGAGTGACACGAGCCGACCTGTACCTCGTAAAGCCGGTCGGGCCCACGGTACTGAGCGAGTTTCTGCGCTCGCTTCACTAGACACGCTGGACACACTCGGGGCGCCGGCTGCTAAGCTGGCGCTCTTCATGAGCCCTACGTTTTCAGTTCTGCGTTACCGCGATTTCACGGTCTATGCAGTAGCACGATTTTGCACCACCCTTGCCTGGGAGATGCTGGGCGTCGCCGTCGGCTGGCAGGTGTACCAGCTCACGCACAATCCGCTCGACCTCGGGTTCGTAGGTCTCGCGCAATTCCTGCCGTTCGTGCTCCTGGTGCTGCCTGCCGGCTACGTAGCCGACCATGCCGACCGGCGGTTGGTGCTGGTGTGTGCTTACGGCCTGCAGGGCATCTGCGCCGGTCTGCTCTTGTGGTTCACTTTGTCGGGCGCGACGCGCGTGTGGCCTGTGTTTGCTGCCATGACCTTGTTCGGTGGCGCACGGGCGTTCTCGATGCCCGCCTCCCAGGCGATGACCCCCAATCTCGTTCCTCCCGAGGCCTTTCCGAAAGCGGTGGCATTCAATTCCGTACTGCTCGAGATAGCCGGCATCCTGGGCCCGTCGCTCGGTGGCGTGCTCTACCTGCTGGGACCGTCGGTGGTCTACAGTGTTGGTTTCGGCCTCGTTGCGCTGGTCGTCTCTTTGATCTCCACGATCAAGCCGATGCGCGCCACACGTTCGGCAGATGATGGCGTCGGCGCGGACCTGCTCGGCGGTCTGCGTTTCGTCCTGCACAGGTCCACCGTGCTGGGAGCTATTTCGCTCGACCTGTTTGCCGTGTTGTTTGGCGGCGCCACTGCGCTCCTGCCGGCGTTCGCCAGCGATATACTGCACATTGGGCCCGCTGGCCTCGGAGTCCTGCGCACGGCGCCGGGTGTGGGCGCGGCGCTTACCGCGCTCGTAGTCGGCCTGGTGCCGATCGAGCGTCATGTCGGGAGGTGGATGTTTGGAGGCGTCGCGTTGTTCGGCGCCTCGACGATCGTCTTTGGGCTCTCGAAATCATTCTTGATATCGCTGGTCGCGCTGGTGCTGCTCGGCGCAGGCGACATGGTGAGTGTCTACATCCGTCACCTGCTCGTACAGCTCGAAACACCAGACGCCATTCGAGGCCGCGTCAGTGCCGTCAGCTCAATGTTCATCGGCGCCTCCAACGAGCTCGGGGAGTTTGAATCGGGCGTGACTGCCCGCTGGTTTGGGCTGGTGCGCGCGGCCGTCCTGGGCGGCATCGCCACCCTCGTTGTCATCGGCGTCTACCTGAAGCTGTTTCCCGATCTGCGCCGCATGGACCGA
>JAQGOC010000100.1 GCA_028293805.1 Gammaproteobacteria bacterium | reverse complement strand
TATCGACTCGACGCTGTGGTGGCTCATCGCGCTCGCGTTTCTGGACTTACAGGCTGCTGCTCGCGGACGCCCCGGCGGGCTACGCAGGCAATATGCGAAGCGCATCGGGTTGGCAGTTCAATGGCTGCTCGCCCAGGAGCACCAACGTTTCTTCCTGCTGCAGCAGAATGAGGCCAGCGACTGGGCGGACATCATGCCGCGCTCCGGGTTCGTGCTCTATACGAACACCCTGTGGTACTTCGTGAAGAGGCTTTATCGTCTCGGGCGTGCCGCTGAGACACGAGAGAATTTCAACGGGCTCTTTCACCCGTTCTCCGCGGGCATCGCGGAATATCGACGTGCCCGTCTGCTCAACGACTATGTGTTGCGTCGGGGGCGCGATCGCGACCTGTACTTGAGCTTCGTCAACTTCTCGTTCTTCGGCGAAGAGGGCGACGTGTTCGGCAACGTGCTCGCGGTTCTCCTCGGCCTGGCCGACGCGCGGGCCTGTCGACGCACGCTCGACGCACTGACGAAGTCGCGAGTGCACGACCCCTATCCCGTTCGCGCGGTGACACGCCCGATCAAACAGGAAAGCATTCTTTGGCGCCCGTACATGGCGCGCCACCGCCAGAACCTGGTCTGGCAATATCACAACGGCGGTATCTGGCCGATGGTGGGCGGCTTCTGGGTGGCTGCCCTCGTGGCGAGTGGCCGGAAGCGGCAGGCGGCCGCAGAGCTCGTGAAGCTCGCTCGCGCCTGCGCAGTGAAGAATTGGGCTTTCACGGAATGGCTGCAGGGCAAAACCCTGGCGCCGCGAGGCATGCCGGGCCAGTCGTGGAATGCCGCGGCGTTCCTCATGGCCGAGCGTGCTGTCACAAGCGGACCGGATCCTTTCTTTGCGCTGGCCTGATCACCCCTTCCGGCATCTCAGCGCTGGGTATTGGCCCCGACGAGGCGGATGTCCTGCGAGTCCAGGTTCCGTGAGCCGGGCGCGAGTGTGCGCACACCGGCGGAGCGCGCCAGGGTTGCCACGAAACGCTCCGGCTCCCCGGCCCTGAACGTCCCGCTCACCTGCAGGTCGGCGATCGTCGGGTCGGCAATCGTCAACTTCTTGCGATTGTAGCGATTGAACTCTGCGACTGCCTCCGTAAGGTTCTTGCCGTCGAGTTGGATCAGGCCGCCGGTCCACGCAGTTCTGCCGTGCAGTTCGTCGGCCGCGAGCCGCTGTACGCCCATGGTTTCGGTTCCGAGCGTCACCGTGTCGCCCGAGCCAAGGAGCGCGTCACGCCGTGGCGACAATGCCGATTCGTGCTCCGCGATCGCTTCGGGCGGTAAGCGGGCGCTGTGTCTGCCGGCGAACGCGAAAGCGGTGAGGACGAGCAGGCAGGCGGCCGCCAGCCCCAGCGTCCAGGGACGACGGCCGTATGACGATTGCTGCTCGAAGACTTCCTGCCACCGCACTGGTCTGCCCGCCCCATCACGTTTTCACCGCACTGGAGTCCACTGTGCATAGCGGCATTTTTATCTCACGCTCTGCTCAAATTTATGTGGGTGGGTACCCGCCGCACTTTCCGGGAATCCCGTGGCGCCGCCACCTGCCGCTCATCGGCCGGTTCGGTTTGCGGGCTGCGGATCGCTACTGTACGATCGTTCAATAGCGGCAGCTCACCCGCGCAAAGGCACCCATGAACGCTGCAACCCGATTCGGACCGTTGAATACCCTTGCGCCCGCCGCCGCCGGAGAGGATCAGGAGGCAGGCCACAGCCTGCCGGCCTGGATCTACCACGATGCGGAGTTCTTCGAGCGGGAGAAGGAGGCCATCTTCCGGACGAGCTGGCAGATCGTGTGCCACGTGAACGACGTGCCCCGGCCTGGGGATTTCCACTCGTTTGAATTCCTGGGAGAGTCGATCATCGTCCTGCGCGGCGAGGACGGTGAGGTGCGGAGCTTTCATAACGTCTGCCGGCACCGGGCGGCGCGGCTCCTCGATGGGCCTAAGGGGCACTGTGGGCGGCGCATTACCTGCCAGTACCACGCCTGGACCTATGCGCTGGACGGCCGTCTGGTCGGGGTGCCCGACCGTGATGCTTTTCGCGGCCTCGATACCGGACGGCATGGGCTCGTCCCGGTCCAACACGAAGTGTTCATGGGCTTTGTTTTCGTAAGGCTCGAGCCAGGCCTGCCGAGCGTGCGGGAAATGGCGGGCCCGTATGCGGACGAGCTGGCAGCCTACCGGATGGAAGAACTGGTGCCGCAGGGGCGAGTGACGCTGCGCCCGCGCCAGGTGAACTGGAAGAACGTCGCGGATAACTACTCAGACGGCCTGCACATCACTGTCGCCCACCCTGGACTGACGCGACTGTTCGGACGCAGCTACGGGGTCGAGGCGCAGCCCTGGATCGACAAGATGTGGGGCTCGTTGCGCGATGTGCCGTCCAGCAACTGGTCGGAGCGCCTCTACCAGCAGCTGCTGCCGCAAGTGGCACATCTGCCGCCGGAACGGCAGCGCGAGTGGACCTATTTCAAGCTCTGGCCGAACGTCGCTTTCGACATCTACCCCGATCAGATCGACTTCATGCAGTTCCTGCCGGTGTCGCCCACCGAAACGATGATCCGCGAGATCGCCTACGTGCATCCGGACTCGCGCCGGGAGATGCGTGCGACGCGCTATCTCAACTGGCGGATCAACCGCCGCGTCAGCATCGAGGACAAGGTCCTGATCGAACGGGTGCAGGCCGGAATGGGCTCGAGCAGCTACACCGTGGGACCGTTGAGCGACGGTGAGGTCTGCTTGCGCAGCTTCGGGCGGCGGATGCGGAGTTTGATTCCCGAAAGCCGCCTGCCGCGCGCACCGGCGCGAGGATGGACCCGTGAGTAACGCTGTCCCGAACACCGACGCACTGATCATTGGCGGGGGGCACAACGGCCTCGTTTGCGCCGCCTATCTCGCGGGAGCGGGTCTGAAGGTCACCGTGCTCGAGCAGCGCTCCGTTGTCGGTGGCGCAGCCGTTACCGAAGAGTTTCATCCCGGGTTTCGCAATTCGGTCGCCGCCTACACGGTGTCGTTGCTGAACCCCAAGGTGATCCGCGACCTCGAGCTGCCGAAGCACGGGCTGCGCGTGGTCGAGCGCAAGCTGTCGAATTTCCTGCCGACGCAGGATGGCCGCTATCTCCTCATCGGCGAGGGCAAGACAGCGGCCGAAGTCGCGAAGTTTTCGGCCAGGGATGCCGCCCGGCTGGATGACTACGGCGAGCGGCTCGGCGCCGTGGCCGATGTGCTGCGGGATCTCGTACTGGAAACGCCTCCTAACGCAATCGAAGGCAGCTGGCGATTGGCGTTGCCCGAGCTGCTGCGGGCCGCGCAGGTGGGCGGCAAGCTGCGCAAGCTCGATATGAGCCTGCGACGGGAGCTGCTCAACCTTTTTGCCACTTCCGCGGGCGACTATCTGGACGGGTGGTTCGAAAGCGATCCGATCAAGGCCGTGTTCGGCTTCGACGGCATCGTCGGCAACTATGCGAGCCCCTACACACCCGGCTCCGCATACGTGCTGCTGCATCATGTGTTTGGGGAGGTCAACGGCAAGAAGGGCGCGTGGGGCCACGCCATGGGCGGTATGGGCGCCATCACTCAGGCCATGTCAAAGTCGGCGCAGGCGCGGGGCGCGGTGATCCGCGTCTCCACCCCAGTCCGCGAAGTCATCGTCGAGGGCGATCGGGCGGTCGGCGTCATTACCGAGGCGGGCGAGACCATTCGTGCGGCCGCGGTCATCTCCAACCTCAATCCCAAGCTGCTGTATCTGAAGCTGCTCGCCGCGAACACGCTCCCGGACGAGTTTCGCGATCGGATCGGCCGCTGGCGCTGTGGTTCCGGGACGTTCAGGATGAACGTCGCTCTGGCGGAGCTGCCGGACTTCAACTGTCTCAGAGGCAAGACTCTCGCGGACCACCACACGGCGGGCATCATCATCGCCCCGACGCTGGCCTACATGGAAAAGGCTTACTTTGACGCACGCTCGAGCGGCTGGTCGAGCAAGCCGATCGTCGAGGTCGTCATTCCCTCCACGTTGGATGACAGTCTGGCGCCCCCGGGCCGGCACGTCGCCAGCCTCTTTTGCCAGCACGTGGCGCCGCAATTGCCGAACGGCGAATCGTGGGATACGCATCGGGAGACCGTTGCGGACCTGATGATCGATACCGTCAACGAGTACGCGCCGAATTTCAAGGCCGCGGTGCTCGGCCGCCAGATCATGAGCCCGCTGGATCTGGAGCGGACCTTCGGACTCGTCGGCGGCGATATCTTTCACGGCGCCTTGAGCCTGGACCAGATGTTCTCGGCGCGCCCGATGCTGGGTCATGGCAACTACCGCGGACCGCTGCGGGGCCTGTACATGTGCGGGGCGGGCACGCATCCGGGTGGCGGTGTCACCGGCGCGCCCGGACATAACGCCGCACGGGAAATCATCAGCGACTTCCGCCGAAGACGGCTGCGGCGGGCGGCCTGAAATGCTGTTATTCCGCCCGTAAGCATCGCGTGTTGCTTGTCTGGAGTTCGCGCTCGAACGTGCCCTGAAAAAGGTGCAGCTGAGCGGCTCTGGATCGAGGCCTCTGCCACCGCGAGCTTCCCGATAGGAGCTTTCCCCAGCCGGCCCTTGGAATGAGCCATAATTGCCCTCACCTCCACCGTGACAAGGTGAGGAGATTGCATTGCAGGGTCAGGGGCGTCCGCGCGTCGTCATCGTGGGCTGCGGCTTCGGCGGGCTGTTTGCGGCCCGCGCGCTTCGGCATGCGCCGGCCGATGTGCTCGTCATCGACCACAATAATTACCATCTGTTTCAGCCATTGCTCTATCAGGTCGCTTCCGCGGCGCTTGCGCCAGCGGATATCGCACTGCCGATCCGGACCATCCTGCGGCATCAGCCGAACGCATTCGTAATGCTGGGAGAAGTCGAGCGGGTCCATCTCGCGGACCAGCACCTGGATGCCGGCGACAGCCGTGTGCCGTACGACTACCTCATCCTGGCACCCGGTGCAGTGGACAACTATTTCGGGCACCCGGAGTGGCACGGTTTTGCGCCGGGCATGAAGGAAGTGGAGGACGCCACGCTCATCCGGTCACGCATGCTCCTTTCCTTTGAAACCGCGGAAATCGAGTCAGACCCCGACGAGCGAGCGGCGCATCTGGCGTTCATCATCGTGGGCGGTGGACCCACCGGCGTGGAACTGGCCGGGTCCATCAAGGAGCTGGCTGTCGATGTGATCGCCCGGGATTTCCGAGTGACGGACACGCGTCGGGCGCGAGTCATTCTGATCGAGGCCGGGCCGCGGCTCCTACCGGCGTTTCATCCCGACTCCTCCGAGCGTGCGCTGAAGCAGTTGCATGGGCTCGGCGTGGAAGTGCTTCTGGGCGACCCTGTCACAGCGGTATTCGAAGGTGGCGTCGAGGTGGCCGGCGAGCGTATCCATAGCTACAACGTCATTTGGGCCGCGGGCGTCCGGGCCTCTCCGCTAGTGGCCACGCTAGGTGCCGAGCTGGGGCCGGGCGGTCGCGTGCAGGTATTGCCGGACTGTTCGATTCCGGGGTACCCGAACGCCTTTGTCATCGGGGATGCGGCTTATCTGGTGGATTCGGCAACGGGGGTGCCGGTTCCCGGCGTTTCGCAGGGCGCATTGCAGATGGGGCGCTACGTCGCGAGCGTGATCGAAGAAGAGATGCGCAACCTGGGCGGGTCGCACGTCGCAGGCGATGGTGCAAGCAAGCGCGCGTCGGGCGGGATCATCCCCATGACGAGTCCATTGAGCCCGGGAAATGCACGCAGCCGCCGCGCCGCCGGGTTCCATTACAAAGATCTCGGCGCCATGGCCACCGTCGGCAAGTCTCGCGCGGTGGTCGAAATAGGCCGATTGCATTTTGGCGGACTGTTGGCCTGGTTCGCCTGGATGGCATTGCACATCACCGTGCTCATCGGCTTCCGCAACAGGATCGCGGTGCTGACCTCCTGGATCTACAACTATGTGTTCTTTCGGCGTGGCTCACGCCTGATAACGGGCCTGTCTCCAACGAACGTCAAGCAGCCGATCGCCCCCGCGACGTCGACCCTTCAGCCCCCGTCTCCATGACGCCGAAAGTTCTGCCGACCAGCGCGCGGGTAGCTCCTGCCAGCGGTGAATCCATTACCCTGCAGGGCTTCTTCGGCATATTTCGCTATAGCCGGCGCGCCATCGAGTTGGTCTGGAGTACGAACCGCCGGCTGACCCTGGCACTTGCGGTGCTGACTCTCATCGCCGGCGTGCTGCCTGCGTCGGTTGCCTATGTCGGCTCTCTGATAGTCGACGCCGTGGTCACCGCGATACGGGCAGGGGGTGGCGATGCCAGGCACGTGGTCGAGTTCGTTGCGCTCGAGGGCGCACTCGTTGCCGCGATCGCTGCTGCTCAGCGCGGCCTGTCGTTGTGCCAGTCGCTGCTGCGCGCGCAGCTTGGGCAGCGGGTCAATGTGATGATTCTCGAGAAGGCGTTGACGCTGAATCTCAGCCATTTCGAGGATTCTGAATTCTATGACAAGCTCACGCGTGCTCGCCGCGAAGCGTCCACTCGGCCACTGAGTCTCGTTACTCGTACTTTCGGACTGGTGCAGAACGCCATCTCGCTCGTGAGCTATGGCGCGCTGCTGAGCCATTTCTCGCCTTGGGCGGTTGTCGTGCTGTTGCTCGCGGGACTGCCGGCATTCATCGCGGAAGCGAAATTCTCCGGCGATGCCTTTCGCCTGTTCCGCTGGCGGTCGCCCGAAACGCGGATGCAGATTTATCTCGAGACGGTGCTGGCTCGAGAGGACCATGCCAAGGAGGTAAAACTCTATGGGCTCGGTCCGCGCCTGCTCGAGCGGTATCGGGATATCTTCCGGCGGCTCTATAAGGAAGACCGCGCGCTCACGATCCGGCGCGACGCGTGGGGCTTTGGTCTCGGGCTCGTTGCGACCCTCGCACTGTATGCGGCGTACGCGTGGATCGCGGTCAGCACTGTACTGCGCGCAATCACCCTGGGCCAGATGACGATGTACCTGGCGCTTTTCAGGCAGGGACAGGCTGCCGTGTCGGCCATGCTGTCGGCAGTCGGCGGCATGTACGAAGACAACTTGTATCTGTCTACGCTCTACGAGTATCTGGAAACCGACGTGCCTGCGCAGGCGGGCGCGGCACTACACGGGCCGCATCCGGAGGACGGCATTCGCTTCGAGGATGTGAGTTTTACCTATCCAGAAGCCGAAGAGCCCGCGCTCGAGCACATCACTTTGCACCTGACCCCCGGGACGAGTGTTGCGCTGGTCGGCGAGAACGGCTCGGGTAAAACGACGCTCATCAAGCTGCTGACGCGTCTTTACGCACCTACTTCCGGGCGCATTCTTCTCGACGGACGGGATCTTGCGGAATGGGATGAGCAGGCGCTGCGCGAGCGCATAGGGGTCATCTTCCAGGACTTCACCCGCTACCAGATGCTGGTGGGAGAAAACGTCGGGGCCGGCGACGAGCGCTATTTCGAAGATGAGCCTCGCTGGCGCGAGGCGGCCGCAAAGGGAATGGCGAGCGAGTTCATTGACACGTTGCCCGCGGGTTACCAGACACAGCTCGGCAAGTGGTTCAAGGACGGGCGTGAGCTCTCGGGCGGACAGTGGCAGAAAATAGCTCTGGCGCGGGCATTCATGCGCACGCGCGCGGACATTCTCGTGTTGGACGAGCCTACCGCGGCAATGGACGCGCAGGCCGAAGCCGATATCTTCGAACACTTCCGGCAACTCGCGAAAGAGCGGATCACCATTCTCATCTCCCACCGCTTCTCGACGGTGCGCATGGCCGATCAGATCGCGGTGCTCGATCGGGGCCGCATCATCGAGCGCGGCAGCCACGAGGAGTTGATGCAACTCAATGGCCGCTACGCGCATCTGTTCGCGTTGCAGGCCAGGGGCTATCGCTAGCGCTCTTTGGCCCCCTTTGCTGCCTCGGTCTGCTTGCGCAGATCCTGCTTCATGCGCAGGTAGTCGACCAGGCGGATCTCCTGGATCGGGCAGCGCCAATGACCTACCTTGACGAAGTCGAAGTGCGCGGAGACGGTGCCCGCGGTGGAGGTGAGGCCAACGTGGTTCGCGAATTGCAGGTTCTCGCAGGGCGGGGCTACCTTGATCAGATAGGCGTTGTTGATGGAAGTCCATACGACGAGCTCATTGGTGCCGATCGGCTGCCAGCTGTCGAAGCGGCCCAGGTAGGTGAAGTGATCGATCGGAGGACCGGCGTACGCCTCGTAGCGGTCCCTTTGCGCCTGCTCGCGCTCCTTCAACGGAATACCCGAACAGGCCGCGAGTAGCGCGACAGCGGGCAGTAGCCAGGCGGCTCGGAAATTCAGGCCATGATGTTTCAAAGAGCCTCCTTCGGGCCGATAGCAGGGGGTCGAAAACTCGCGTGCCATCGTCGGCCAACGCACGCCATGACGGCGCGTTGACGCCGGGCTCGGGCGCCCGGTTCAGGCTGGTTCGGCTCCCATCCTCGCCGCGTGCGGCGCCAGGATCAGTTTCGCGCCCGATACAGCAGGGCGACCGGAAAAGATCCCAGCGCGTCGGCGGCCAAAAATCCCGCCCGTTCCCCGTATGTTCCCGCTGCGACGTCAGACCCGTCCAGCGCATTACGTAACGCGCCACCGCCCGGATCGTATCCGCGCGGCAGCTCTATTGTCGTATTTTCCCAGATGTCCGCTCCAAGCGGCAGTTGGTCGCGCTCGCCCAGCAGCCGAAGGTACAGCCGGGGCGCAATCGCGATCGCGAGCTCCCGCTCGTAGCGGCGTGCGAAGGCGCAGATGTTGGAGGCATGCTCGCCGGTTACTCGCAGCGGCAAGTATTCTCCGCGGCGAAACAGCTCGCGATGGGAACGCCGGAATTGCAGCGCCTTCCAGGTAAGCAGCAGCTTGCAGCGGCCGTCGTTGATGTTCTCCAACAGTGAGCGCAGGCGCTGTGGCTGCGAAGGCAGCGTGTCGAGCTCCTGCAACTGTGCCAGCATCCGGCCGCGCTTCTCATAATCCACCGGCCGCCGGTTATCGGGATCGACGAGCGAGAAATCCCAGATGTCGTTGCCTTGATAGATGTCGGGGACGCCGGGAGCGGTCAGTTCGCACAGGATCTGCGAGAGGCTATTGAACAGTCCGAAGCGCGTCAGACGCCGCTGCAAGGCGCTGAAATCGGCGAGAAACAAGTTGCCCTCGCGCACCTCGAGCGTGGCCCGGACGAACTGCGCCACCGCCTCCTCGTACTCTGCGTTGATGTTTGCCCAGCTCGTGCGCAGCTTGGCTTCCCGGACGGCCTTGATCATGTACGCTTCGATGCGCTCGCGGTACGCCGTATGACCCGCCTCGTCGAGGTCCTCGAGAGGCCAGCTGCCGATCAGTGTCTGATAGAGGAGGTACTCGTCATTCGGCGACGGCGCCGGCCGCCCATCGACTTCGCGCTTGCGCGTCCGGTTCATGCGGCTCCAGCGCTCGATCGCCTTGCGCCAGAGCATGGTCATCTCGGACAGCACGTTGATCCGCGCCCGGACATCCCCCGATCGTTTCGTGTCATGCGTGGAGGTCGCAAGCATTTCATGCGGCCAACACCGCGCGCGGTGCTGCGAGTCCGCGTGGAACGCCCGGACGCTGGTGCCATAGGCATCCGGCTCGCCGCCGACTTCGTTGAGCGATGTCAGCCGGTTGAAGCGGTACAGGGCCGTGTCTTCCACGCCCTTGGCCGTGATCGGGGCGGTGATCTGCTGGAACTTCATCGTGAACGCGCGCATGCGGTCGCGGATCCGGCCGGTCGGCGCAGGCAGCTCGAGCAGCAGGGCGGCCCGCACGAAATCCAACACGGGGCCCTCGGTTGCCGAACGGCGCCGCTTGGCCGAGGCGACAGCCCACTCGATATAGCGGCGGTCGTTATCGGAGACGCAGTCCGTTACATACGTGCGATACACGGGGAAGCAGGCTATGACTTCCGCGAGCGCGTGGCGGAGGCTGTTGAAGGTGAAGTCGCGCGTCCGCCGGTCTCCTTGTGCGATCCGGGCGAGCCTGTTCGCGACGACATTGAGCTCCGATGCGAGCGAGCGGCGCAGCACCAGGTGCTGGCATTCATAAGCGACGTTCTGCCATTCGAGGGGCTCGTCGATGAAGCCGCGGTAGACACGATCCATACGGGTTCGGGTGGCCGCGTCCACGAGCATGCGGTTCACGACATTCGCAAAGTGATAGCCGGTCTCCCCATGCACGGGCCAGTTGGGCGGCAGGTGCTCGAACGAGGCCGTGATCTTCTCCACCACCAGATAGATGGGCAGGGTGGCTGTGCTCGAGGTGACGTCCGCGATGCGCTTCTGCAATCGTGTGAAGTAGCCGGCCGGGTCGTATAGCCCGTCCGGATGGTCGATGCGTAGACCATCGATCTTGCCCGCTGCCACGAGCTCCAATAGGAGCTTGTGGGTTGCCTCGAACACTGCTTCGTTCTCTACTCGCAGCGCCGCGAGCGAATTCACGTCGAAGAAGCGGCGGTAATTGATGTCGTCGGAAGCTACGCGCCAATTGGCAAGGCGATAAGCCTGCTCCTCGATTAGCTCATGCAGGGCATCGAAACTGGCAGGTTCGGCGGGGTCGCCCGCGAAGCTACGCAGCGCCGCGTCGATGGCCTGCGCCACTGAATCGTCAGATGCACACAGTGCGGCAAGCGCGCGCTTGTGGATTTCCTTTTCCCGATCGCGCTCCTTGATCTGCGCTTCGGTCGGCTCGCGCCGCTCCGGCAGGACACTGAAGGCGCGCCTCAGCTCTTTGATCTCAGCTTTGGACGTATGAGCCAGCACGCGGTCCAGCACCCGCGGGTAAGTGCGCGGATCCAGGGGGAAACGGTGCTCGTGGTAGAACACGGCGAAGGAGCCCAGCTCGCGTTCGAACCGAAGCTCGAGCTCGCCGCGCTCCAGCACGATTCCATACGCGTCGCCCAGAACCGGCACGAGTACCTTGTCGGCCAGTGCCGGATTCGCGGGCGTCCAGTCGATATCGAAAAACTCGGCGTACACCGACGCCTGGCCGTTCTCGAGCACATCCATCCACCATGCATTCTCGGAGCCCATGATGCCGACATGGTTGGGGACGATGTCGAGCACGTGCCCCATTGCGTGTGCGCGCAGCTCCGAAACAAAATTCTCGAAGTCGGCGCGATCGCCGATCTCAGGGTTGAATGAATTGTGATCGACGACGTCGTAGCCGTGCGTACTGCCGGCCCGCGCCCGGAAGTACGGCGAACAGTAGACGTGGCTTATCCCGAGAGCCGCGAGATAAGGAATGATCGCTGTCGCATCCTTGAACGTGAAGCTCGCGTTGAGCTGGATGCGATAGGTGGCGCGGGGAATGACGGCGCCGCGCGGGTTGAATGCAGTGTCTTCAAGCTCCGGCAACGCCGCGCTCCAGAAGCCACGTAACGCTCCAAGGTGCGAGCTCATTGCGTGTCATTGCGGCGCGGATGTTCGGATGGGTTGCGAAAATCATGCGTCCCGCGGCCCGGCCGACCACCGGCACGGCGCGCTCCGTGAGATTCGCGAGCAGATGCAGGATCGCACCATCCCCGAGCCGCCAATCGACGGCAAAGGCGCCGCTGACTTCGAGTTTTATGCAGGTTCCCCCGCGGATCTTCGGGATCAGCGGCACGATATCGCGCTGCCGGACGGCCAGCAGCCGCCGGTGATGGTCGAGGGCGTCCGCGTGCCGCCGCTCCTGCAGCCTGTTCCAGTCCAGACACGCCGACCGAAACGTCGCTATATCGGTGGGGTCGGGAAGCCGTGCGGCACCTTCCGGGTCGCGGAATTTTGCGAAGCGCGCGAACTCGCGCTTACGTCCCTCGCGCACCTGGCTCGCCAGTTCCGGCTCGAAGTCGCAGAAGTAAGGGAAAGGCTCGGGCGCCTCCCACTCATCACCCATGAACAACATTGGCGGGGAGGGCGAGAGCAGCAGAACGGCCGTGGCCGCACGCAGCGCGGCTTCCGAGCGGGCGATCCGATCGATGCGCTCGCCCAATGCACGGTTGCCGATCTGATCGTGATTCTGCAGGAAATTCACGAAAGCTGTCGGCGGCAGATGGGCGCTGGGCTCCCCGCGCGGGCCGCCCTGGTGAGCGGACACCTGCCCCTGATAACCGAAACCTTCCGCCAGGCAGCGGCACAGCATGGCATGCGGGTTTTCCGCGTAATCCTCGTAATAGCCGTCCGATTCACCCGTGAGCAGGGTATGCAGACAGTGGTGCACGTCATCGTTCCACTGCGCATCGAACGTGTCGGGAGCGCCCGGCGGGCCCAGAAACCTCGCCCGATTGTCGCCGTTTTCGAGCACGAGAAAGATCGGCCGTTCCCGTCCCGGTCCGGTGCGCGCCGCGCGGGCGATCTCGGTGAGAATATTCGGCTCGCTATCATCGACGATGGCGTGGACCGCGTCGAACCGCAGGCCATCGAAGTGATATTCCTCGAGCCAGTACAAGGTGTTGTGAATGTAGAAATCCCGGACCGTACGGCTGCCGGGGCCGTCGAAGTTGATGGCCGAGCCCCACGGCGTGTGATGCCGATCCGTGAAAAATTGCGGAGCGTAGAGGTGTAGATAGTTACCCTCGGGCCCGAAATGGTTGTAGACGACATCGAGCATCATGGCGATGCCCCGTCGATGCGCGGCGGCCACGAGAGACTTGAGGTCCTCCGGGCTGCCGTACGCGGATTCGGGAGCGTATTGCAACACTCCGTCGTAGCCCCAGCCGCGCGTACCGGGAAAATCCGCAATCGGCATCAACTCGATGACGGTCACCCCGAGCGCCGCCAGATGATCGAGCTTTTTTGCCGCACCGGCAAAGGTACCTTCCGGACTGAACGTCCCGACGTGCAGCTCATAAACGACGGCTTCATGCCACGGCCGGCCACGCCAGGCGCCGTCATCCCACTCGAACGCCGCCGCGTCCACTACCTCGCTGGGACCCTGGATGTCTTCGGGGTTGCTGCGCGAGGCCGGGTCGGGTACTTCGGTATTGCCGTCGATGCGGTAACGATAACGGCTGCCGGCGCCGGCCTCCTGCGTCACGAGCTCAAACCAGCCGTCCGGCAGCGAGGCCATCGCCAGCGGACGCGACTTTCCCGCGGCATCGTTCAGCATGAGCTCAACCTCATGGGCTGCCGGTGCCCAGAGCCGAAAGCGCACCCCGGCGGGCGTCAGCTGCGCTCCGAACGGCATGCTATGGCGGCGCCGCAGGCTCATCGGTAGGCAGTCTCCCGCAACAGGGCCAGGGAGCGCCCGTGCAAAGAATACTGTGCTCCGGGCAGAATCCGATTCTGCGCGAACGGCTTCTCCGGCGAGGCGGTGTCGAGCATCGTCCACCAGGCCTTGTCGGAGAGAAACGGCGGCAATATGAAGGGGATCATCTCGTGGTGCGCGTTGAACAGCAGCAGGAAGTTATTGTCCTTGACGGGATGGCCGCGGCGGTCGCGGCGCTCGATGGCAGCACCCGCAAGATACACTCCCAGGCAGCGCGCGAAATGCTGGTTCCACTCGGTCTCCGTCATTTCCGTTCCCTCGGGTGTCAGCCAGATGATCTCCTTCAATCCGTCGGCGGTTACCGTATCGGCCTGTAGGAAACGGCGGCGGCTGAATACGGGATGGCGGCGCCGCAGCGCAATGACCTGCGCCGTGAACTCCAGGAACTCCTGCTGTTGCGCATCGAGCTGCCAGTTGAGCCAGAACGTCTCGTTGTCCTGGCAATAGGGATTGTTGTTGCCCCGCTGCGTGTGGCTGAGCTCATCCCCGCCAAGCACCATCGGCACGCCCTGCGAGAGCAGCAGCGAGGCGATCAGATTGCGTCGTTGCTTCGCGCGCAGCGCCGTGATGAGCGGATCCCCGCTGGGGCCTTCCACACCGCAGTTCCAGGAGCGGTTGTCATTGTGCCCGTCGCGGTTGCCTTCGCCGTTCGCCTCATTGTGCTTGTCGTTATAGCTGACTAGATCCTCGAGCGTAAAACCGTCATGGGCGGTGATGAAGTTGATGCTCGCGTGGGGCTTGCGGCCGCTCGCCTCGTACAAATCGGCGGAACCCATGAAGCGGCGGGCAAAATCCCCGATGAGGCCGCCGTCGCCCTTCCAATAGGCGCGCATGGTGTCGCGATACTTGTCGTTCCACTCGTTCCAGCCGGGCGGGAAATTCCCCACCTGGTAGCCGCCGCTGCCGATATCCCAAGGCTCGGCGATCAGCTTGACCTGCGAAAGCACCGGGTCCTGCCCGATGGTGTCGAAGAAGGAACCCAGGCGGTCGACATCGAAGAGCTCGCGGGCGAGCGCGGAAGCCAGATCGAAGCGGAACCCGTCCACATGCATCTCCAACACCCAGTAGCGCAGGCTGTCCATGATGAGCTGCAGGACTCGCGGGTGCTGCAGGTTCAGGGTGTTGCCGGTACCTGTGAAGTCCATGTAGTAACGCGGGTCCTCCGGCATCAGGCGGTAGTACGAGGCGTTGTCGATGCCGCGAAAGGACAGGGTGGGGCCCAGCTGATTGCCCTCGGCAGTGTGGTTGTACACCACATCGAGAATCACCTCGATGCCGGCCGAATGGAGCGTCTTCACCATCGTTTTGAATTCGCTGATACGGCCCATCGACGAATACCGCACATCGGGCGCGAAGAAACCGATGGTGTTGTAGCCCCAGTAGTTGCGCAGGCCCTTCTCGTTCAAAGTGCGGTCATCGACGAACGCGTGCACGGGCATGAGCTCGACCGTGGTGATGCCCAGTCTCTTGAAATGCTCGATCACCGGCGCGGTCGCAAGGCCAGCGTAAGTGCCACGCAGTTGCGGGGGAACTTCCGGGTGGCGCATCGTCAGCCCACGCACATGGGCTTCATAAATGACGGTGTCGTGCCATGGCACGCGCGGGGGTCGGTCGTCGCCCCAGGTGAATGCGGGATCGATGACCCGGCACTTGGGCGTACCCGCTGCACTATCGCGCTTGTCGAACGAGAGATCCGCCTTCGCGGACCCGAGACGGTAGCCGAAGTGCGAGTCGCTCCACACCAGCGGTCCCTGCAGGTGCTTGGCGTAGGGCTCGATGAGCAGCTTGTTGTAATTGAAACGGTCGCCCTTTGCGGGGTCGTAAGGCCCGTGCACGCGGTAACCATACAGCAGCCCCGGACGCGCCTCCGGGAGATACGAATGCCAGATTTCGTCCGTCCGCTCACGCAGCTCGATCCGCTGCAACTCGTGCTTGCCGCTCGCATCGAAAATGCACAGGTCTACCTTGTCCGCGCGACCCGAGAAGACGGAGAAATTGACACCTTCGCCGTCCCAGGTGGCGCCTCGCGGGTACGGCTGGCCCGGCCACACCGCCGTGATCGGACGGCTCTCGGCCGCCGCGACCGGGCGATGACCGGAAGAATCGCGGGCCAGCGGTTCGGCCGCGGCCGCTTCCGCGGCCGGTTCCGTGAGCGCAGATCGCGTTTCGTGCGCCTCCTGCGGTGCAGGTGTCGTCATCGGGTGATCCATATCGCGTCGCCCAGGTTCACTCGGCAAACGCGATGAGACTGCGGAGCGGGATGCTCACCCAGTCCGGGCGGTTGCCGAGCTCGTAGCGCACTTCGTAAAGTGCCTTCTCGATTTCGAAGAGGTGCAGCAGCGGCAGCATCTCCTCCAGTGAGTCATACAGGCCGTTGGCGCGTGCAACTTCGTCGTATGCCGTGATAAAGGTCTGGCGTGTCAGCTGCTCCCACTCCTCGAGCAGCGGTTCCAACTTCCCGCCCTGGTCCGCGGCCTCGAGGGAGTTGCGTTGAATGGCTGCCCGGCGCGCGTACGCGAACGAACGCAGCATGCCGGCCACGTCGGTGAGCGGCGAGTGCTTGACGCGCCGTTCGGGAAGCGTCCGCCCCGGCTCGCCCTCGAAATCCACCAGGATGAAGTCGTTGCGCTTCAGCAGAACCTGTCCGAGATGATAGTCGCCATGCCGCCGGGTCTTGATGCCTCTGGGTAAGGTCGTTGCCGAAGTCTCGATGCGCCGCAGCAGCAGGGCCCGGCGCTTGAGCAGTGAATCGGCCTCCGCGACCGGACCAGACGGCAGTTGCACCGCGCTGTTGGCCAGCAGCTCCAGAGTTGCTTCGGCCTCGGCAAGCGCATGCTCGCGCCAGGCGGCGATATCGTCCGCGGTGATCGGCTCGGGAGCAAAGGCCCGATCGGAGGTAGGCCTGGAGAGTGCGACATGGAGCTCGGCGGTCCGGATCGCCAGGGTCCGCATGAGTGCGAGGTAAAGGCCGTGAGTATCGTCGAGAAGCGGTGCGCCGATCCGCCGGTCTTCAAGGAAGCGGACGAGATAATTGACCGTGTAGTCCCAGCCGTCGCCCTGGTTCATCACGAACGCCTGCAACAAGGCCAGCGTCATGACCGTGCCATCCCGGTTCTGGTACTCCACCGCGCCGGCCACCGGTACGATGTTGGGGAAGTGGGCGACTTCCGTGAGATAGCGGCCGATCTCCAGCTCGGGGTTCATGCCCGGCTGCAGCTTTCGATAGATCTTGAGGAAGAAGTGTTCCCCGACTCTCACGGTCGTATTACTGCTCTGCGCGGGTGCCGGAGTGACTGTCAGCTCGACTGCAGGATCCCCGCGCAGCTCCGGATATAACGTTGTCGCCGAGCAGCGTATGTGGCCGACATGAGTAGCTAAGTCCCGGTCGGCTCCGATCGCGTCCACCATCGCACGACAGAAATTCTCGTCCGCACACGCATCCGCAAGTACTCCGACGGTGGCCTGCTGGCGCACGCGTGCGATGGCGGCGGGCTGCAGTTTCTTCCAGCGCGCTTCTTCGCCGTCCTCGATCGCGATCGCCAGCGGGATCAGGTACTGGCCGGTTTCCGTGCGGCTCTCGATCGTGAAGAGGGTCACGAGCCAGCGGTCGAGCGAGTTTTCGCGCGCGCCATAGTCGGTCAGACGGGCGCTCAAGATCGGGGAGCCTTTGCCGGCGTACCACCGCTGCGACTGCACGAAGTGGGGGATCACACGATTCTCGAGCTGCGTGCGCAGCCGCGTGGCGAGATTCGCGCGCCAAGCGGCGACCCGCTCCGGGAAGAAACTGTTCCAGCCCTCCACGAGCACCAACACCGGAAGATCCTCAGGTGCCATGCGCTCGTCGTGCCACGGCGGCGCGTGGGCCTCACGGCTCAGGCGAAACCAATAGAACCCATACGCCGGCAGGGTCAGGAAATACGGGAGCTCGCCGATGGGCGGAAACGCGGTACTGCCCAGGAGCTCGATCGGCACGGCGCCTTTCTGGTCCCCGAGATCGATTTCCACCGGTTGCGCCGAGCGGGAGAGATTGACGACGCACAGGATCGTGTCGGCGCCGTACTGGCGCATGTACACGAGTATCTTGCGGTTGCCGGGCCGGATGAAACGCAGCGTGCCGCGGCCGAAGGCCTGCGAGGTCTTGCGCACCTGGAGCATGCGCTTCATCCAGTTCAGCAGTGAAGACCGGTCGCGTGTCTGCGCTTCCACGTTCACCGACTCGAAGCCGTAGACCGGATCCATGATCGGCGGGAGATACAGTTGCTGCGGATCGGCACGGGAGAAGCCGGCATTGCGATCCGGGCTCCACTGCATCGGTGTGCGCACGCCGTTGCGATCGCCCAGAAAGAAGTTGTCCCCCATCCCGATCTCATCGCCGTAGTAGATGATCGGCGCGCCCGGCATGGACAGCAGCAGGCTGTTCATGAGCTTGATCCGCTCGCTATCGTTCTCCAGCAGAGGCGCGAGGCGGCGCCGGATGCCGAGGTTCAGCCGCGCGCGCGGATCGGCGGCGTATGCCTGGTACATGTAGTCGCGCTCGCGGCTCGTCACCATCTCGAGCGTCAGCTCGTCATGATTGCGCAGGAAGATCGCCCACTGGCAATTGTCGGGAATGTCGGGAGTCTGCTCCATGATCTCGACGATCGGGTGGCGGTCTTCCTGTGCGATCGCCATGTACATGCGCGGCATCAGCGGGAAGTGATAGGCCATGTGGCATTCATCGCCGTCGCCGAAGTAATCGCGCACGTCTTCGGGCCACTGGTTGGCTTCGGCGAGGAGCATGCGGTCGGCGTATTTTTCCGTGATCACCCTGCGGATGGATTTGACGACCTCATGCGTTTCCCGCAGGTTCTCGTTGCTCGTGCCCTCGCGCTCGATGAGGTACGGAATGGCGTCGAGCCGGAATCCGTCGACGCCGTAGGCGAGCCAGAATTCCATGATCTTGATGACCGCCCGCACGACGTGCGGATTGTCGAAGTTCAGATCGGGCTGATGGCTGAAGAAGCGGTGCCAGTAATAGGCCTTCGCGACCGGGTCCCACGTCCAGTTCGACGCTTCGGTGTCCCGGAAGATGATCCGCGTTCCGGCGTAGCGGTCGGGTGTGTCGCTCCAGACATAGAAATCCCGCTTTGGCGAGCCCGGCGGGGCGCGGCGCGCCGCCTGGAACCAGGGGTGGGCGTCGGAGGTGTGATTGATGACGAGCTCGGTGATGACCCGCAGGCCGCGGCGATGGGCTTCCCTGACGAACGTCCGGAAATCATCGCGCGTCCCATAACTCGAATGGATGTTGTGATAGTCGGCTATGTCATAGCCATCGTCGCGCCCGGGAGAGGGATAGAAGGGCAGCAGCCAGATCGTGTTGACACCGAGGTCCTGGATGTACTGCAGCTTGCTCGTGAGGCCGCGGAAATCCCCGACCCCATCGTCGCTGCTGTCGAAAAACGCCCGGACGTGCACTTCGTAAATGACGGCGTCCTTGTACCAAAGAGGATCGCCGGGAGCCGGCCACTCGACCTGTGCATTCATCCAGATCCCCCGCGGCTCACGTCAATTCACTGCAACGTTTGTGCAAAGCATCACCGCACTCAAGCAAGGTCCATGCCTGGAGGATGCACACCGGCAGTGCTGCGTCCGTCATGAGCCGCCCGTTATAAGAAGTAATCGAAGTCCCGCTCCGTGCGCACTCGGCGGCGGATGCGGAAGATGTGCGCCGGTGAGTGTCCCGGATCGAGGGATACGAAGTTGCGCGGGCCGCGCCAGAGAAACCGCGCTCCCGACAGCAGGTCGTCCATTTGGAAGGTTGTGTCCGACGGCAGTCCGAGCGGCTGCAGATCGAGCCTCACCCAGCCCGACTGCACGTGGTGGGGATCGACGTTCGCCACCACGAGCACCGCTTCGGTGCCGCTGTCGTTCGTCTTGCTGTAGGCGATCAGCATGTCGTTGTCGATATCGTGGAAGGCCAGCCCCCTGTCGCTCTGCAGCGGAGGATTGTCGCGCCGGATGCGGTTCACGCGCGCGATGAAGTCCTTGAGGCTCGACGGGCGGTCGCGATCCCAGGTGCGCACCTGGTATTTTTCCGAGTCGAGGTATTCCTCGCTGCCCGGCTCCCGCGGCCGATCCTCCATGAGCTCGAATGCGGGGCCGTAGACGCCGTAGCTCGCGCCGAGGGTGGCGGCCAGCACCAGGCGCACCATGAAGGCCGGGCGGCCGCCGAACTGCAGGTACTCCGGAAGGATGTCCGGCGTATTGGGCCACAGGTTCGCGCGGAAGAACTCGCAGACGGGCCGGGACGTGATCTCAGTGAAGTACGCTTCAATTTCCCGTTTCGAGTTGCGCCATGGAAAGTAGTTGTAGGACTGCGTGAATCCGGCCTTGGCGAGGCGATACATGACCTTCGGTCGCGTAAAGGCCTCCGCCAGAAAAATAACGTCGGGCTGCGAGCGCCGTACCTCCGCGATCACCCATTCCCAGAAGGCGAAGGGTTTGGTGTGAGGATTGTCGACGCGAAAGATCCTCACGCCCTGCGCGATCCAGTAGTCGAACACGCTCTTCAGCTCGGCCCAAAGAGCCTTCCAGTCCGGCGTCTCGAACCAGAACGGATAGATGTCCTGGTATTTCTTGGGTGGATTCTCGGCATATTGGATCGTGCCGTCGGGACGCTTCAGGAACCATTCCGGATGCTCGCGCACGTAGGGATGGTCCGGCGTGCTCTGGAACGCTACATCCAGCGCGATCTCCAGGCCCAGCCCGCCGGCCGCCGAGATGAGACGGCGGAAATCCTCGAGAGTTCCGAGCTGGGGATGGATGGACTTGTGTCCCCCTTCCGTACTGCCGATAGCCCACGGGCTGCCGGGATCGCCTGCCGCTGCGCTTGCGCGGTTGTTCGGGCCCTTGCGCTCCGTGACGCCGATCGGATGGATGGGCGGCAGATACAGCACGTCGAAGCCCATGGCCGCGATCTCGGGCAGCAGTGCCTCGACATCGGCGAAGGTGCCGTGTTCGCCGGGGCGGGGCGCTGCCGAACGGGGAAACAATTCGTACCAGGTCGAGAAACGTGCCCGTTCGCGGTCCACCTCGATTGCGATCGGAGGCTCGTGGCGAGCCACGATTTCAGGGTCCGGGTGTCGCCGTGTGAGCTCATGCACCGTGTCGCTTTGCGCGAGGACGACGCGCTCTTCACGACCTCGCGCCGGGTCCGCGATGGCGTTGGCCCATTCCTGCAGGGTTCTTGCCTCACTGTCGCGCACGTGCTCCGCAACGGTGCGGGCAAGTGCTGCACCGTGACGAAGATCGAGCTCAATGTCCTGGCCCGCTTCGTACTTCTTTGCCAGGCCCCGTCGCCACGTCTCGAGGTGGTCCACCCAGCCTGCGACCGTGAAGAAATACCGGCCGAGCGCCTGCACGGTGAAGCGCGCCTGCCAGCGGTCATTGACCAGGGGGCTCAGCGGCACCGAGTGCCATTCGGATGTGCTTTCGTGACGGTAGAAGAGGGTTGCGGCGACGGAATCATGTCCATCGGTGAAAACGTCGGCCTCTACCGCTACGCTCTCGCCGAGCGCGCGTTTGGCCGGAAAGCGGCCACAGTCCACCTGCGGTGTGATGTTCTCGATGACGACACGGATTTTACTCACCGCCCGCGTGCTCCTGATCCATGCAGTCCCACGCCTGTCAGCAACTTCCGCGCCGCGAGCCGCAGCGGCTCTCGGGCAGCAGCGGCTTCACTCCGTGGTGAGGATCACGACAGACAGTGGCGGGAGGCGCAGGCTCAGGGAGTGGAATTGACCATGCGAGGGCAGGGGTGCCGCCTCGATGGCGCCGAAATTGCCGATGCCGCTGCCCCCGTACTCGCGCGCGTCGCTGTTGAGCCGCTCGAGCCAGCGGCCCCCGAGTGGCACGCCTATCTGGTAGTTGTCGCGCGGCACGGGCGTGAAGTTGCAGGCAACGAGCGCAAGCGCTCCTGAGCGCCCCTTGCGCAGGAAGACGATGACGCTCATGTCGGCGTTGTTGGCATCGATCCACTGGAAGCCGTCGCCCGAGAAGTCGATCTCAAACAGCGCCGGGGTCTTGCGATAGAGGCGGTTCAGGTCCTGCACCCAGCGCTGCACGCCGGCGTGCTGGGCAAATTGGAGTACGTGCCACTCGAGGCTCTCATCGTGCTGCCACTCGCGCCGCTGGCCGAATTCGCAGCCCATGAAGAGCAGCTGCTTGCCCGGATGGGTCCACATATAACCCAGCAACAGGCGCAGGTTGGCAAACCGCTGCCATTCGTCGCCCGGCATCTTGCCGATCAGCGCGCCCTTGCCGTGAACCACCTCGTCGTGGGAAATCGGCAGGACGAAGTTCTCGGTGAACGCGTACCAGATGCTGAACGTGAGCTTGTTATGTTGGTATTTGCGGTGGATGGGTTCCGTCTGGAAGTAGCCGAGCGTGTCGTGCATCCAGCCCATGTTCCACTTCATGCCGAATCCGAGACCGCCCAGGTATGTCGGGCGCGACACCATCGGCCACGCCGTCGATTCCTCCGCTATCGTCTGCGTATCCGGATGATCGCGGTACACGGCCAGATTCAGCTGCTTCAAAAACGCTACGGCGTCGAGATTCTCGTGACCTCCGAAGCGGTTCGGGATCCACTCGCCGGGGCGCCGGCCGTAGTCGAGATAGAGCATCGAGGCGACGGCATCTACGCGCAGCGCATCGATGTGGTAGGTGTCCAGCCAGAACAGAGCATTGCTCGCGAGGAAGTTGCGGACCTCGGCGCGGCCGTAGTTGAAAATGGAGCTGTTCCACTCGGGGTGGAAGCCCTGACGCGGGTCCGCATGCTCGTACAGATGCGTGCCGTCGAAGTAGGCGAGCCCGTGCTCGTCGGACGGGAAATGCGAGGGCACCCAGTCCATGATCACGCCGATTCCCCGCCGATGCAGGTGATCGACAAAATACATGAAGTCCTGCGGTGTCCCGTAGCGCGAGGTCGGGGCGAAGTACCCGGTGACCTGGTAGCCCCATGAGCCGTAGAAGGGATGCTCCATGATCGGCAGGAGCTCCACATGCGTGAAGCCCATCTCGGTCACATAGTCGCCCACCGCGTGCGCGAGCTCGCGATAGGTCAGCGAACGGTTGTGCTCTTCCGGAACCCGCCGCCAGGAGCCGAGATGGATTTCGTAGATGGACATCGGTGCATCGAGAGCATTCGCCCGCGCCCGCGTCTTCATCCACTCCTCATCGCCCCACTCGTAAGAAAGATCCCACACTACCGAGGCGGTGCGGGGGGGCACCTCACAGTAGAAGGCGTAGGGATCGCTCTTATCAACGGTATAACCCGCGTGTCGCGAGACGATATGATACTTGTAGAGCGCTCCAGGGCGCACACCCGCCACGAAACCTTCCCAGATCCCGGACGAGTCGGCACGCGCCTCCAGAACATGAGAAACAGGATTCCAGCCGTTGAAGTCGCCGACTACCGAGACGGAAGCTGCATTCGGCGCCCACACGGCGAAGTGAGTGCCCTGCTCCTCGGTCCGCTCCCGGGACGCGACCGGATGGGCTCCCAGCTTCTCGTAGGCGCGGACATGAGTGCCCTCGCGGAAGAGGTAGATGTCCTGGTCGGTGAGCAGCATCGGATGAGTCTAGCAAGTCCCATGCCTATATGTGGGCGGAGATAAAGTAATGTTAAGCGGCACGCGGTTTTTCCGACCGGTCGCGGCGGTCGTCATTCTGAGCACGGTTATGACAGGAACATTGCGCGCAAATGACGCTCAACACGAGCAGACGTCCCCCCGGAATCAATCTGGAGCGCCGCGGCACGTCCCGATAGTCATCGGGCACCGCGGTGCGAGCGGTTATGTGCCCGAGCACACCCTGACGTCCTACTTCATTGCCATCCAGGACGGGGCCGATTTCGTCGAGCCCGATCTCGTGATGACGAAGGACGGCGTTCTGGTCGCACGCCACGAGAACGAGATCGGCGGCACTACCAATATTGCCGAGCATCCGGAATTCGCTGCCCGGCGGGCGACCAAGATCATCGACGGCACGTCCGTGACAGGCTGGTTCACCGAGGATTTCACGCTCGCCGAGCTCAAGACGCTACGCGCGCGTGAACGCATTCCTGACATCAGGCCGGGCAACACCCGGTTCGACGGGCAGTTCGAGATTCCGACATTCGAAGAAATACTCGCGCTCGTACACGGCGTCGAAGCACAGCGTGAGGCTGCCGCGCGGCAACTCGGGAGGCCGGCGCCACAGCGGATCGGTGTTTATCCCGAAACGAAACACCCAACTTACTTCGCAGGCCTTGGACTTGCGATGGAGGAGCTTCTCGTACGTACGCTCGAGCGCCATGGTTATACGGGTCGGCAGGGATTGGCGTACATCCAGTCGTTCGAGGTCGCGAACCTGAGGGCCCTGCACACGATGACTCAACTCCCGTTGGTGCAGCTGATAGACGGGAGTGGCGCGCCCTACGACTTCGTCGCGAAGCACGATCCGCGCACCTATGCGGACATGATCACGCCGGCGGGACTTGCGGAAGTTGCTACCTATGCCCAGGCCATCGGTCCAGACAAGTTGCTCATCATTCCGCGCACGCTGGATTTGACGCTCGGCGAGCCGACAGCGCTGGTGGCGAATGCACACGCGCACGGCTTGCTCGTACACGCGTGGACGTTCCGCGCCGAAAACGCCTTTCTGCCCGTGAACCTCCACAAAGGTTTCGCACCGACAGCGTGCGGCGACCTCGAGACGGAAGTGCTCGCCTATCTGCGGACCGGGATGGATGGCTTCTTCACCGACCAGGCGGACCTGGGAGCACGCGCCCGCGCCGCTTTCGTCCAGCGGCATTGACGGGATGGAAACATTGGTCATCGGGCAAACGCGCCGCTTATCATTGGGCACATGAAAATCGAGCTCACCCCCGTCGAGGCGCGAGTCATCGGCTGCCTCATCGAAAAGCAGGTCACGACGCCCGATCAATATCCGCTGTCGCTCAACGCTCTGGTCAATGCCTGCAATCAGAAAAGCAACCGCGATCCGGTGCTGGAGCTGGACGAGCGGACCGTGCAGCATACGGTCGACGATCTCGCGCGGAAGCATTTCGTAGTCGAGAAATCCGGCTTCGGCAGCCGCGTGCCCAAGTACCAGCATCGGTTCTGCAACACCGAGTACGGCACGCTGAAGCTGGATCCGCAGGAGCTTGCCATCGTGTGCGAGTTGCTGTTGCGTGGCGCGCAAACGCCCGGTGAGCTGCGCAGCCGCGCGGCACGGATGTCCATGTTCTCGGATGTTTCGGAGGTCGAAGCGGCGCTGACGCGACTCAGCGAGCGCGAGGACGGGCCCTTCGTGCTGCGCCTGGCGCGCGAGCCGGGGCGGCGCGAGTCCCGCTACGCGCATCTATTCAGCGGCGCGGTGGCCGGCGGCGCAGAGGGGCAGAGCTCCGATGCCGAGTTCGCCGCTCACGCCGGTGTTGAAAGAACAAGTGCGGAGCCGCCCGCGCCTGTTTCCACGCCGGAGACGGTGTTTCCGGCGTTACGGCAGGACCAGCGCCTGACACGCCTGGAAGAAGAGGTCCGGGCATTACGCGCCGAGCTCAATGACTTGCGAGCTCGCCTCGGCGGCTGATTCGGCCGGAGCGGGTCAGAGCGTTCTTTTTCGCCCTGTGGGCCCCACGAACACGAGCGAGTTATCCGCCGCATTCGAATTTTGCGCCTTGGCGGCGGCCTCCAGCACGCTGCGGGCACGCGAGGCGGCGGCGCGTGCCTCGTCCTCCGCTTTGTGGGCTTCCACCGGATAGGCCAGCAGATAGCCCTGCACCCCCAGCGGGCCGCAATGCGACAGGAACTCGAGTTGTGTCGGCCGCTCTACGCCTTCGGCGACGACCTGCAGGCCGAGCCCGTGGCAGAGCGCGACAATTGAGCGCACGATCGCGGCCGAGCGCGGATTCGTATCCACCCCCTCGACGAGCATACGGTCGAGTTTCACGCGCGTGATCGGCAACTGCTCGAGCGATGTCAGCGAGGAATAACCGATGCCGAAATCATCGAGCGCAATCGATACGCCCATCTCCCGTAAGCGACGCAGGGAGTCGATGGTGGTCGGACCGGTCTGGAAGACGGTCTCCGTCAGCTCCAGCTCCAGAGCGCTTGCAGGCAGACCGGTCACTTCCAGCGCCTTCGCCACGTGGGATACGAAGTCGCTCTCGAAAAACTGCGGCGGCGAGACATTGATAGCAACACACGCGTGGTGCCAGCCTTGCGCGCGCCACGCCGCCACTGTAGAGGTTGCCGAACGTAACACCCAGTCCGTGAGCTCGTGAATGAGGCCGGTCTTCTCCGCGATGTGAATGAACTCGGTAGCGGTAGCGATACGGCCATCGGGTTTGCGCCAGCGCAGCAGCGCCTCGAGGCCCGTCACCTCGAATGTATGCAGCGCGACCTGCGGCTGGTACATGAGCATCAGGTCGCCGGCTTCAACGGCTTTGCGCAGCGATTGCTCGAGGCGGAAGCGCTGTGCCGCCGCATCGTAAAGCGCCGGCCGATACAGTGCGAAGCGATTGCGGCCCAACTCTTTCGCACGGAAGAGAGCGACGTCGGCCGCTCGGAGGAGTTCCTCCGCGTCATCGGCGTGATCCGGATAAAGGCTCGCGCCAACACTGGCGCTCGTCGCCAGCGCGCGGCCGTCGATCGTCAGGGGTTGCTGCAGCGTCGTGACGATCTGCGCCGCGCGAATCTCGACCTCTTCGACGGACTTCACATCCTCGACCAAAACGGTGAATTCATCGCCTCCCAGCCGGGCGAGCAGCCCGTTGCTGCCGGCTGCGGATTGCAGGCGCTTCGCAATGCCCTGCAGGACGCGGTCGCCAAAATTATGGCCGAGCGTGTCGTTGATCGATTTGAAGTTGTCCACATCGACGAACAGCAACGCGAGCCGTTGCCCGGTGTTGTCCGCCCGCGCGAGAGCGCTGCCGAGGCGCGCCGCCAGCTGTCGGCGGTTAGGCAACTGGGTGAGCGGATCGTGATGCGCGAGGTGATGAAGCTGGCGCGTGCGCTCGGCGACGTGGCGCTCGAGCTCGGCCTGGTGCGCGCGGAGGTCTGCCTCAGCTCTCGAGATGTGGTCCGCCATGGCATTGAAAGATTCCGCCAACTCGGCAATCTCGGCGGACCCGCCACGTGGCGCGCGAGCATCGCGGTTGCCGCTGGCGAGGAGTCTGGTGGCTGCCGTCAGGCGGCGTACCGGCAAGCTTATCCCTAAGGCGAGCACCACCCACACGAGGAGCACCACGCCCAGTACCGCGGCGCCGGTCATGGTGAGAGTGTGTTCCGCGATCTCCGCCGACGTGGCCGCATGCTGTGCGGCTTGTAGAAGTCCGCGCCGCGCAGGCTCCTGGAGCTGTTCCTCCACCCCGGCGGTCAAAGCCGCACTCTCTTCTAGAAGCTCACGCCGTGCCGGTCCGTTCGCGGCATCGAAGCGTTCTATGGCGAGCCGGAGGCGTACGGCGCTCGCAAAGTCCTCGCGCACGAGCTCGAGCCACGCCTTTCCGGGCGAACGGAGCAACTCGTCGGTGTGCGCCGCCAATACGGCTGCAAACTCGTGCTCGCGCCGGCCGGTGAGCGCGGGAGCGCCAAAACTCCCGCGGATGGCGTCAATGGCGACCTGGAGCTCCGCCAGCGAACGCTGGGCTACCACCTGGTTGCCGTTTATGGCCAAGCCGGCGCCGCCCGCCGATGCAATGTGATGGTGTATTCGTTCGAGGGCCCCATTGCGTCCGTCGACCCATAGCGCTCGCTGCGATGCGCTCTTGGCCAGTTGCCGGCCACTGTCGATGTGATGGGAGAGCTGCCCGCGCAACTGTGTGCCGGTTGGGCTCAGAGGGGGCGGCGGAGTCGTGTCGTAGTACGCGGTCAGGGCGTCCTGGAGCGCATCGCCGGCGCTCGTGATCATGCCGAAATCGGAAGTGCGGCCGGCTTGCAGGAACTCGCTTACGGCGCGGTCGTAGGAGACGAGCTGCTCCAGCACCGCGCTCGCACGGCGGGCTAACGGTTCATGCTTGGTCTGCATGCTCCGGACCGCCTCGACTGCCTCCCCCGTGGTCCGGGTCGCCAGCCCGTGCCCGACCAGGATGACAGCCGCGACGGCCGCCAGCCCAAGGGCGAGGCGGCTACCGATCCCGAGACGTGGCTTCAGCCCCCGCCATTCGCGCCGGCTGTCCGGACGCGAAGGAAGCAGGGAGACCGGTGGGTCGGGTTGGACTGTCTCAATGGCGCTGTTGTGCATACGACATAAGCTGCGGTTGGCAGACATCCATGCCGGCTCCTTCAGCCTTTTCCCTAGGGTCATCATGCGCTCGAGCGTAGCCGCAGTTCCGTGGCAGGGATCGCATAAAGCACGGCGCGGGGTGCAACCGGCTCGGCGCGGCAGCCTGGGTTGGGCCTTTCGGGGGTGGCGAGTAGGATGCGATCGGCGGGGCTGGGGCAGGCGCGGCGGAGAAAGCGCGAACGGCGGCACTGCGCACGTGTGCCCCTCGGCGGGGCAGGTGGGGATCGACGGGCAGGCGACCGGCCTGTAGGCAGGCGACCCGCCGCGGTAGGCGCGCGCGCCGGGTGATCGGGCGGGCGCCCCCGCCTGGGGTCAGATGTGTAGGTCACCAGGCAGGCGACCCGCCGCGGTAGACAGGCTCGCCGGGTGATGGGGCGCCCCCGCCTTGGGTCAAATGTGCAGGTCACGAGGCAGGCGACCCGCGGTAGGCAAGCGCCGGATAATCGCACTGGCGGCCCGATCTACGGTCAAATGCAGATCGGCAGGCGTCACGGTCTGGCGCGGGCGTATCCGCAGACCCTCGGACGTACGAACTGTCGTGCGGGCCAGACGCACAGCGTCACGCGAGGCCACTCGGCGCGGATCGAGCCGGAATCCTCGCGGGGATGTCGACCAAATGCGGTCGGATGGCGAACACGGCGTTGTGCGCCGGCTTCTTGTGCCGCCGCTACGCTGACGATGTGCGCGTGTCGAAACGGGGGACGTTGTTTGCCTTATACTAGAGCCATGATCGAAAGCAGGGACCCATGAGCGAGATCGCTGACACTTTCGACTCGGCCTTCACCAAGGCCGTCGACCTGGGAAATCGGCTCGCGGACAAAGACAAGGACGCGGACCTTTGGGATATCGCCGACGGCCTGCTCGCCGGCGCTCTCCAGTACTGGCTGTACTCGCGGCAGCCCTGCGGCGATCCGCGCTGTCAGGACTGCATGCCCATCAGCACGGCCGAGGGCCGAATGGCCGAGCTCAAGCGCCTCATGGAGCAGCTGGCTTCCGAGAGCGAGTACTTCCACACGCCGACGGACGCGAACGCCGGTAGGGCTTAGCCCGCACACACAACCGGTCGATTGGCCTGCCGAAAGCGCCGCGGCTTGTGCGTTCCCGGCTGCGCGCTCCCGCGCGACTGCGGCGATGAAACCCTACGCCGGCACGGCCGTAGTCCTGGCCACCTCGTCCAATGCCTGTTCGAAGATATTGAAACCTTCCTTCAGCAAGGCATCGCCGATGGTCAATGGCGCCAGGAAGCGGATCACATTGCCGTAGATTCCACAGGACAGCAGGATCAGCCCCCGGCGGCCGGCCGCCTGTACGAGCGCTTTCGTGAGCTCCGGGTCCGGTGCGGCGGCGTTGCAATTCTTGACGAGCTCGATGGCCACCATCGCTCCCAGGGCACGCACATCTCCCACGGCTGGGAAGCGCACCTGCAGTCCCTTCAGCCGCGATGTCATGAAATGGCCGATGTGTTGGGCGCGGTTCAGCAGCTGCTCCTCGCGGATCACCTCCAGCACCGCAAGTCCGGCCGCGCAAGCCAGCGGCGAGCCCGCAAACGTGCCGCCCAGTCCGCCCGGACCGGGCGAATCCATGATGTCGGCCTTGCCGATGACGGCAGACAGCGGCACGCCACCGGCGATGCTCTTGGCGATCGTCATGAGATCGGGTTCGACTCCGGAGTGCTCGATCGCGAACATGCGGCCGGTGCGCGCAA
>JAQGOC010000087.1 GCA_028293805.1 Gammaproteobacteria bacterium | reverse complement strand
CAATAACACCCGCTACGTGGTAGACGGACCCGTCGCCAGCAGCGCCGGCATCAGTGCGGCACAGCCGATGGCATTGGCGATCGTCGCGGCGATTGCGGGCCACGAGGTCGCTGCGACGGTGGCCGGCCGGTTGGGAGCGGGGGATTGGAGCGCAGCGCATGACAGCGACCGGTTCGCGAACCGTCATGGTGCCATTCTCGACGCACTGGTCGCGCTGGAGCTCAAGAACCGTCTGTTCCACTCGACGCAGCGCGTGGGTATCGAGATTGCGCCGGGTGTCGACGAGATCGCGCTCGCGCTGATGGGCGACGCGTACTCACGCACAGGCCGCAGCCAGGTGTTCGCGTTGTCACACGCCCCGGTGTTGACTCAGCATGGGCTGACGATACTGCCGGCGCGCGTCGCCGGCGCTGCCCCGCGTGTCGATATCATGCTGCCCGCTTTCGACGCGACGCCGCCGGCTCACGTACTCGACCAGGCGCTGGCCGGCATCGCCACACGTTACGGTCGCACCACGGCCGACGACGTGGCGTCAGCGTTTGAATACCCGGGGTTCCACAAGTGAGAGCAAAGAACACTTCGAAACCGCGCCGTGTGGTGCTACTGGCCTTCGAGCAGATGAACCTGCTCGACCTGAGCGGGCCGCTGCAGGCACTGGCCAGTGCGAGCCGGCTGCACGCCAGGAAAGGCAGCTCGTTGTACGACACCTGCGTGGCCTCGGTGCACGGTGGACTCATCACCACCAGCTCCGGGTTGCCAATCATGACCGTCGCGATCGCCACGCTCGACCGCGTGGCAATCGATACGCTGATCGTGCCGGGCGGCGCCAAGGGCGATGCCTTTCATTCCCCGCCGGAGCTGGTCGGGTGGATCGCGCGCCGCGCGCCGCGCGTGCGCCGGCTGTGTTCGGTCTGCACCGGCGCGTTCCTGCTGGCAGCGGCCGGACTTCTGGATGGGCGGCAAGTCGCCACGCATTGGGACTGGATCGGGCGACTGAAGGCGCAGAATCCGGCCATCCTCGTCGATGCCGACAAGATCTTTATACGCGACGGCTCAATCTGGACATCGGCGGGGGTCACGGCCGGCATCGACCTGACCCTGGCGTTGATTGAGGAGGACTTTGGGCACGCCGTCGCCATCGCCACGGCTCGGCAACTCGTGGTGTTCATGAAGCGCCCGGGCGGCCAGTCGCAATTCAGCGTGCCACTGCGGGCTCAGGCCGAGGGGAAGGGCGATTTCGCAGAGCTGCATGCGTGGGTCGCAGCGAACCTGACCAGCGACCTCACGATCGACCGGCTGGCCGAGCATTGCGGTATGGCGCCCCGCACCTTCGCACGCGCGTACGTCGCGAAGCACGGGCGCACGCCCGGACGGATGGTGGAGGCGATGCGGCTCGAGGCGGCCTGCCGCGCCCTTGAGGAAACGCAGTTACCGCTCAAGAGCGTTGCCGCGAACACGGGTTACGGCGATGAACAGAACCTGCGCCGTGTATTCCAGCGGCAGCTCTCGATCAGCCCGTCGCAATACCGAGGGCGCTTCTCGATGCATTGAGATGTCGTTCCCTGATGGGACTGCATCAAGTGCCGCCGCAAAATCCACCACCCCGCCCCTCCGCGCCGTTCGGTCCTGATCCATGGCATTCGCCCACGTGGGCAGCGTGCGCGGCACGCTCGCAGAGGCGTTTCGCTTTTGCACTGAGGAGACCACGGCGTGGTGACGGCCCAAGATGCGCTCGCGTGCTAGGCACGCCACCGGCGAAGTGCCTGTGCATGACTTCGGCCTTGTCGCCCAAACGTTGCCGATAGGCGTGCGTAGGCGTCAGGCGGCGGTCTGCGTCGGGGCTGGAGGTTTGGCAGGAATTGACTGTTCGTCGTCCTTTCAGCCAACAGGATACTCAGCATCATGACTCCCGCGACGATATGTGCCGCGCTACCGAGTCCTTCTCATGCGATTCATCCTCTCAGTACTTCTGTCCCTTGCCCTCACGGGCATCACCCTGCTGACCATTTCCGCGGCGTGCGCGCCCTCCGTGCCCGCCTCCGCTGCCACCGGGAGTCCGGCCAATGCGCGTGCCCGCTAACCTGCAACAGATCATCGATCGAGCGCGCGCACGCTCTGGCTCGGCGACTTGAAGGTCGACGCCGCTATTGGCATTCGTCACTGGATCACAACCTAAACTGGAGAAAATGATGTTACGCAATATTTTTCGGACGACATTGCTGTTGACCCTCACCACTTTGAGCATGGCTGCATGTGCCACACGACCGGCCAATCTTGATCTCTCGCTCACCAGGGAATCCACCTCCGGTGCGTACCGTGTCACGCTGGAGCCGCCACAGACTCCGCCGCCGCTGAATCGGATTCACAGTTGGACGGTGAAGGTGGCTGACAGGACGGGTAGTCCGGTCCATGCGGCGGTGTTCGAAGTCGGCGGCGGGATGCCTCAACACGGCCACGGCTTTCCTACGCACCCGCGCATCACTCGCGAGTTGGAGCCCGGCACGTACCTGCTGGAGGGCATGAAGTTCAGCATGCCAGGCTGGTGGGAGATCAAGCTCGCCATTCAGGGGCCACAGGGTTCCGATTCGGTCAACTTCAATACCGTGATGGCCTCTCCTCACACGGCGTCCTAGGAAGTCGCCATGAATCGAACCAAGCTGGTCAGCGCAATACTTGCCGTTGGCGCGCTGCTGTCGGTTTGTGACGCGCCGAGCGCCTGCGCATCCAGTGATCGCGACGATTGGTCCGCATCGGAGCGGGCGACCATCCTGTCCATGCGCCTGAAGGAGACAGGAGATCGGCCTGCGGATCCATCCAATGCAGTCGAGCGACTACCCGAGGCCGCACGGCTGGGGCAGAGCCTGTTCCTGGATACCGGTCTCAGCAGCAACGGCAAGGTCTCTTGCGCAACCTGTCATCAGTCCGGCAAGCAGTTCCAGGATGACCGCCCGAGAGGACAAGGGGTGGGCGTTGGCCGGCGGCGTACCATGCCAGTCATGGGAGCGTCCCATTCGCCGTTTCTCTTCTGGGATGGACGCAAGGACAGCCTCTGGTCCCAGGCATTGGGGCCGCTGGAAGACAACCTCGAGCACGGCAGCAATCGCGTTGCGATCGTCCAAAGGGTCAGCGCGCACTACCTGAAGACATATGAGCAGCTCTTCGGACAGATGCCTGAACTCGGCACGTTGCCTGCCGCAGCCAGTCCGAATGGCAGCAACGACGAGCGAGCGTCGTGGGCAGGATTGACGGAGATCCAGCGCGATCGCGTCAACCGGGTGTTTGCGAATGTGGGCAAGGCGATCGCTGCCTTCGACCGCAACGTGTCTTACGGTGAATCCCGCTTTGACCAATTCGCTGACGCGCTGGCGGAACTCAGCGATCAGCCTTCGATACTCAATCCGGCGGAAAGGCACGGACTAAAGCTTTTCCTGAACCAGGGACAGTGCTCGACCTGCCACAACGGGCCGCTGCTCACCGACTTCGCGTTCCACAATACGGGCGTGCCACCGGTCGATCCCAAGGCGCCGGATCGTGGTCGAGCGGACGGCGTACAAAAGCTGCAGAACGACGAGTTTAACTGCCTGGGTCGCTACAGTGACGCCCGCCCTGAGCAGTGTACGGAATTGCAGTGCCTCGTTGCGGACGCCGCCGACCAACTCGGGGCATTCCGGACTCCCAGCCTGCGCAATGTCGCCATGCGTGCTCCCTACATGCACGCGGGGCAATTCTCCACCTTGGACGAGGCGATCGCGCACTACGCCAAATCACCGGTCGCGGCCCTGGGTCACAGCGAGTTGGCGCGGGTCGGCAAAACGCGCCACGACCGGCAGATTGTCCGACTCTCGTCGGCAGACATCCAAGACATTAAGGCGTTCCTGGAAAGCCTAACGGGGCCGGTGGTGAGCCCGGATCGTGGAGAGGCGCCTTGAGCTTCTCACTGTCGCGAACGAACATTTCATGAACAAATTTGCAAAAAATATAAGGCCGTTCGTGAGTCTGGAAATTGCGGCGGCCGCTGAGGCGGATGGTCATTCGGCCAGCTTCATGCATCTGCAACGCGCGCATGTTCTGGGGCAGGCCTCTACCCGGGAGCATGTGCGCGTGCATTTTCGCATGCTGGTCTGGGCGTTGCGGCATCGGCGAGCGCGCGAGGTGTCAGGCCAGGTATTTCGACTACTCGGCGCGGCCACACTCACAGCGATCGGGATGGTTCCAGCCGGAAATACAGGCGGAACCAATGGCAGTCCGTTCCAGAAGATGGCGGTAGCGCCTGACCTGGCGATCCTGATCACCATGGCGCAGCGCTAGCCGATGACTAACTTGGTCAAAGAAAAAACACGGTACCGGCGCGCTCTGCCGACCGATGCGATAGCGTTCTCATCGCTGGAGGGCCGGAAACTCTTCGCCGCGGCGCTCGCTGCCGGGGGAATGGATGGGTACTTCCCGTTAGCCGAGCAGTTCCACACTCAGTCAGATCCGTCGTTTTGCGGCCTTGGCTCGCTCGTCGTGGCACTCAACGCGCTGGCCATCGATCCCGAGCGCTTGTGGAAGGGCTCGTGGCGATGGTTCGCCGAGGATTTACTCGACTGGTGCGCTTCGCAGGCAGAGATCCGCGAACACGGACTCAGCATCAACCAGGTCGCCTGCCTCGCGCGTTGCAACGGCGCGGCCGTAGATTTGGAGCGCGCCGATTCAACCAACTTGGCTGCCTTGCGCGCCGCGCTTGAAACCGCGGCAAACGGCGACGGAATCGTCATCGCCTCTTACGATCGAGCGGCGATGGGCCAGACCGGCCGCGGCCATTTCTCGCCGATCGGCGGATACCACGCAGCGCGTGATCTGGCACTAATTCTTGATGTCGCTCGATTCAAGTATCCACCGCATTGGGTGCCGACCGAGCAACTCTGGCGTGCGATGCATGCAATTGACTCTGCCACGGGACAGGCTCGAGGGTGGATTATTTTACGCCGTCACAGCCAAGTCAGTCCGCGCGGACTCAGCGCAGATTGCCGAGGATTGAATACGCGTTTGGTTAGTTCCCCGTCCCCTAATCGACACTGCAATAACTGAGAGCATCGGCCATGGAATATCTTATCGGCGTGGTATTGACGTTCGTCGTGTTACTGGGAGCCACACTGATCGGTCTAGATCGTGACCGAGCGTTTTATCCGGTGGTCGCCATGGTCAGCGCATCGTACTATGGCCTATTCGCGATCGTCGGCGATTCCGGAGAGACGTTGCTGTGGGAGTTGATCCCGATCTTCTTATTCTTGCTAACGGCCGTCCTTGGATTCAAGAACTCCTTGTGGTGGATCGTGTTGGTACTGGCGGCGCACGGCGTGTTCGACCTATTCCATGCAGCACTAATCCACAATCCCGGAGTCCCGTTGTGGTGGCCGATGTTCTGCTTGACCTTCGATCTCGTGGCCGCAGCTTACCTTGCTTGGCTGTTAGTGTCAGCAAGGGTTACCGCCGCGCCAGTCGTTCAATTCAAACACTAGCGTCACCGCTATGTATGTCGGCATTCAGGCGACCAATTCAATGTGGGTAGTAACCGGTATTGGCCGATCGCGACCGGAATCGGCGAAGCCGTCAGGCCCATCGCGGACCGGCGGCGCCGTGACAGGGTGCCCTAGCACAAGTTGACTGGCTCCGGCATTACAGGCGCCTAAGCCAGCGTGTCAGTTCCGTGCCGTGGAGCGCCATTCCGCCGGCCTTTGGCGCGCCGAGAACATCTGGAAACACCTGCGCCAACGCTTGGCGTTTAAGATCGAGATCGGCGCGTGCGTAGCGCATTGTCGTTTGAAGGCCGGAGTGACCCGGAAACTGCCTGATGGTCCCGAAGTCAACGCCAGACTTAAGTAGGTGAATTGCCGTGGTGTGGCGAAGGGAGTGCGGATGAATCTTGCGGCGCCGGGACGGCGACAGATAGTCTGGAAGGTGCTTTCGCAAAAGATATCGAACGCCGAATCGCGTCAACTGGCCGCCGGCGCGGTTCTTGAATACAAACGCCACTCTGGCCGAAAGACCGCAAAGCATCTTCGTACCCTCATCGACCGTCAGGAACTGGGGAGAACAACGCATAATCCCGCTGCCCCGCGATCGTACGTCGATCAATCCGCCCCAGCAGCGCCTCCACGTCCTTACTTTCCAGATACTCGATGGGTGCTAACCGAACGCCCCGTTTGAACCGTATGGCGAGGATCTCCTGGAATTTACCCAGCCTTTCTGGATGTCGGGTCGACAGGTAACGAGCGAACGTATGCATGGCAGTCAAGCGAGCATTGCTCGTCGAGATCCCGTTGCCACGTTCCTTCTCGAGATGAGTCAAAAAGCGCTCGGCGTGGGAGACGGTAAAGTCGGAGAGCTCTAACCTCTCGACTCCTGTCTTTGTAGTCTTGGCGATAAATTGTAGCCACAGCCCTCACCGCCGACAAGCTCCTCCGCGAGCCGGTATTCAAAGGGGTATGCGATGACCTGCCGGACCTGGCGCCCTCTCCAGCCAGGTCGCCCGCCGCCTCCTCCGCGCCGAAATCCGTTCATCGCGTTGCCACCCACGGCAGCGTGCCGAAAGAGAACATCCTCCAGCTATTGCCGGAGGCGGCCGCTTCTCGGGATTCGTTCGATCGTGGCTCTTCGATTTGACCTCGATCAATTGCACGTCGTTGCCATGTTTGATGAGAACGTCGACACGCACGAGCAAATTCCCGACCCGAAACGTCGGTTCAAATAGGGTGACGGAGGGCTTCTGCAGGTGCAGGTTTGTCTCCGCGACCTGCTCCTCCAGTTCACGCGAGGTGATCTCGATGCCGTCCGGATGCATCGATCGGGCTAACTCGCCGACCTGATGGCCCGATTGCGCAAGGGCCTCTAGGAATTCGTCATCAGCCTTGGTGTTCGCGTACTTCGGGTCGCAGTTATAGGCGAGCTTTCTCGGACACTCGGTCGCCAGCATCAGGCGGCTTTTTGTAAGCAGTGCGGGCTTCATCCGTTGACCCAACCTCGCGTGGCGAAACGTCACCAAATTGTGCTTAAGCTGAGCCGTTCGGCGGGAAGGAGTTCACGGATTGGTCAATTGATACGGCAAATGGCGAGCAGAACCGGTGCCATCGCGGGGCCGCCGCTTCAAATGGCAGTCTCTATTGCGCTGCGGAATCGCCAGATTCGATGGCTAGTACAATGGCATGCGACACGAATGCGATGTCACGGTGGCTCAAGCATCCAGCGATTGGATCTCGCGACATGCGGGATAGCGCGAGCAACCGAGGAATGCGCGGCCCGCGTTGGGGCCTCGTCGCGCTGTACGCCGAATCAGGGTTGAGCCGCATCGGGGGCAGGCGCGTGCCGTCGTGGGGCTGGGCGATGTCGGCTGGAGGTCCGAGTTGGCTGAGTCTACGTCTCGTAGGAGAGCTGTCAGGGCTTTCCGATCGTGCAAAAGGATGCCGCACTTCTCCGCAAATGCCTCAGCTTCTGCGGTATAGCCACCAAGCGTGACGACGACGCCGGCGGCGGCGTGGCGCTGAGCCATGATCCCATGCAGCTCTCGGATCGTTCTCACTCCGACGCGCCTTTCCCGCCATTGTTTGCACTGGACGAGTGTCTCACGACCCTCGCGCACGAGGATGAGATCGACGCCGCCGTCGGGTCCTTGGCCGCCGAGTTCGGTTACGGAGTACCCCTGTTGGCGATACGCCTGTCCGATCAATCGCTCGAAGTCCTGCCAGGAAAGGCGTTCTATCGCGGTGGAATCTACAGTTGCAGCGCTAAGGAGTTCCAAACGATGCCGACCCTTCCGCCAGGATATAAATGCGCCAACCATAAGTGCTGGGGTGATGACCCAGCGAGCGAGGCTCGCAGTCTGTCCGTACATCGCATTGACTACCGGCGTCGCGAAGTCGGAGGGTTTTGGTGGGACAGTTGTCGCCGCAAGGTAGTGCTGCGAGATAAGTGTTAACGCGATGAACGCGACTGCTGAGAGCGTGAGTGATACGGGCCAGGGCAGCTTCGATGCCAAGTCCATGACGTCTTCAAAAGCACTGCTTCGCCGCGAATGCATGGTAGTCCCGCTCATGTGGGCGTCGTTCGGGTTAGCGGAGCTTATATCGGGTCGCTGGGAGAAATTGTGACTTGCTCCACGGCCGCAACCTCTTTGCACGCTAGAGGTTCGGAAGCCGAAAGAACGTCAGGTTCGAGGGCCAACGTGGGGGCTCCCCGCACGCCGGCAGGCCCGTAATCAGGTTCCTTCTGATCAGGCGTTTCGGGGGGACTCACTACGCAATCATCGCGACCCGTATCTAAATGTGTGTGTGTGTGTGTGTGTGTGTGGGCTACAGAACGGCCGTCACTTCGGCTAAAGTTTGAGCGGGCTTACGTGCCGTCATGTCCGCACGGACTACGTGCGGCAAGTGCGGAGATTGGATGCGAGATCAATACGCGGGGGATGTCAGCGATGTTCTGAAGTTTGCGTTTCTGCGCGCCTTGGCTGGTGCGGACAGGACGCTCGGAATCGCTTGGTACTACGCGCCCGGTGATGACGGACGCGCGGATGGACGACATCTCGAATGGCGTGATGAGCCGGCATGGCGCAAGCTCGACGCGGAAGTTCACGCGGGCCTCGCAGCCTTGCCGGAGCGGACTATTGCTGCCCTTGAGCGGGCGGCGATCTGGCCCAACGGAGTGCTGTTTCATCGCGAACCGATGCCATCGAGCTCGGAGCGCAGCGCGTGGGGAACGCTAAAACGAATGGCTCTCGACGGCGCGGACATCGTGTTTCTCGATCCTAACAACGGTGTCGGCGCAGAGACAAGGAAACACGCGACCTTTTCCGAAATCCGGCTGCTCCGAAAACCCGGACGCGCCATCGTCTTTATCACCTTTCCAGGCCGAAGCATGAAACACGACGCCTTCCTACGGCAGTTGCATGAGCGGTTGTTGGTTGATGCGGACGCCAAAAACGTCGTCACGTTGCGGACAAACGTATCCGTGCCCCGAGTCACAGGGTCGGGCTCCTATGTGCAGCGGCAGCGCTGGTTCACAGTCATCGATCCGGACGCCGTACTGACGGCCAGGGCGCGAGCCTTCGTCGACGCCCTCGAGTCCGTTCCGCGTGTCCGGGCTCAGCTGGATGGGGCAGCATGAGCGTTTCTGAGACCATCCGGGTGCTGGCCCCGACGGGCTTAGCATCATCGCCGAAATCGCGCGACGGTTGGGCATTCGCTATCAGCATGCCTACAATATCTTGAAAACCGATGGTGCGCACGTTCCAACCTCAAACGCTACCCTTTATGGAGCATCAGTGGATTTTAAAGATGCCCTTGTTCTTGTTTCCTGCGTGAGCCAGAAGCTTTCCGAACCAGCGCCAGCCCGACTGCTTTACCGGTCGGAATGGTTCAACAAGGCAAGGAAGTTCGTAGAGACTCACAAGGTCGATTGGTTCATTCTGTCGGCCCTGTACGGCGTAGTCGCGCCAGATACCCTCATTGCCCCTTATGAGAAGACTCTCAATACTGTCGGCGTGGCTGAGCGCCGTACCTGGGCCGAGAATATCCACCGTCAGCTCGCGCCGATGTTGATAGGTCGGCGGCGCGTCGTGATATTTGCGGGAGAGCGCTACCGCGAGTTTCTCGTGCCAGCGCTATTGCACGACGGCTATGAAGTGGAGGTGCCAATGGCAAACCTCCGTATCGGGGAACAATTGGCGTGGCTGGTGGCGCAATCATGAGCAGCAGGGCAGATGATCTCATTCGCTTGTACTGGATCTTCGAAGGGTTGGAAGCTTCCTCACGTGGCAAAAGATTTCTGGCTCAGCTTGCGCCTGCTGCCAGTTGGCCGCGAAGGAGTGTTTACTTCTTCTTCGAGCCTGGAGAGGTGCGCACCGGTAGCGGCCACGGCCCACGGCTTGTTCGGATAGGCACTCATGCCTTGGGCGCCGGCGCACGCTCGACACTGCACCAGCGCCTGCGGCAGCATGCTGGAAGGGCATCCGGTTCTGGCGGAAACCACCGCGGATCAATCTTCAGACTTCTTGTCGGCGAGGCACTGATCGCGCGCGGTGATTGCCCGCCATGCCCGTCTTGGGGTGTGAAAGGCGATATTGGCAAGGCTGCAGCGGGGCTTTGCATGGAAAGAGAGGCGCTCGCAGCCGCCGAAGAACCGATTGAAGCCGCCGTTTCCGTTTATCTGGGCCAATTGCCATTTCTGTGGCTCCCGATCGAAGACGAACCAGGGCCCGATTCCCTGCGTGGTTTCATCGAGCGAAACGTGATCGCACTCGCGAGCGGCTTGCATGAGCCGGTCATTGATTCGCCTTCGTCGTCCTGGCTTGGCCTCAACTCGGGTCGGGATAAAGTCCGGCGCTCTGGCTTGTGGAACCAGCGGCATGTGGAGGAGGATTACGTGCCGGACTTTCTCGACGTGCTGGAGGCCGCTGTCGAACGCATGCCTCTGTGAGTCGCGAGTCCATGATGACGTTCCGCGCGCCATTGGGTCTCAACCGCGCCAAGTCGCCTCCCTAGTATGGGTTATAGCCGGAAGACAGACCCAGATGTGCGCCGAGCCGGCGCGCGTAGGGAGACGTGATACGCAAGGGACATTGGACAGGCACGACTCAGCGCACCTCCGGACCGGTTCCAGACTGCACACCCGCAACCAGACTACTGCTTCGTCTTCACGGCGACACCCGTTAGGTGTTCAACCCACGGATTGAAGACGATAGCTCGCGCCTTGGAGAACTCGTCAGTGTCGCGCGAAGGATCGTGAGTCCGTGGTGTAAGCTGGTCGCGGCGATGATGAGATCAGGACGCGAAAACGTATTTCCGGTGTTGCGGCCCGACGCGGCCTGAAGCGCACGAGGCGCTGAAGGGCACCCCGCTGGAGCGCGAACAGGCGATCGCGCAGCGCGAGCAGGCGGCTGCAGGATTTCCTCGTTGAGGACCGGCTGATTTCCCCAGTTGAGGACCACCTGACGGGGTCACTGGCGGAGCCGAAGGTGGGGATTGTTACGCGTCCTTTTTCTTGCTGGCAAGTTTGCGTGCTTTAACGCCTCGGTAGCTCTCTCCGGTGATCTGGATGACGAGGGCGGCGTGCTCAAGGCGGTCCCGGATGGCATCCGCGATGACCGGATCGCCGATGACCTCCGACCCGTGGTCCAGAGGCAGTTGAGTGGTGAACACGGTGGACTTGCCGATGGTGCGCTCCTCCAGGATCTCGCACAGATCCTGCGCTTCGGTGGCCGAGAGCTTGCGCATGCCCATGTCGTCCAGGATCAGGACGTCGGGCTTGGCGATCTTGTCGCGGTAGCGCAGATATGTGCCGCTGGATCGGGCTAGCGCGACATTCTCCAACCACGTCGTGACGGTCATATACAACACCGACTTGCCGCATGCGCAGGCGTGCAACCCGGTGGCCTGGGCGTCTCTTCCCGCCGCGCGGCTCATTGTTGTCGTTTAGACGACATGCGCAGCATCCACTGGCCTGTTACTCAGTACACGATCTCGGAACATTTCGCGCCCAGTTCACGATCTTGTAACAGACGTGCTCGCAGTCGGGAACAGATTTGAATCATTGCGGTGTGCTCGCCTCGCGCAATCGCTCCCAACGATCAGCGGGCCCCCTGCGGTCGGCTCCCTGGAACGGCAGCACCCACCCTGGATACTCAGGCGCAAGAGCGCTGACCTCATCCAACTGACTGAGCTCGTCTTGTGTGAGTGTGAGTTCGATCGCCGCGAGATTGTCTTGAAGCTGCTCGAGGCGTTTCGCACCAATGATGACCGAGGTTACCACCGGCTTCGCCAAGAGCCACGCGAGCGAGAGACGTGCGGAACTGCATCCATGAGCTTTCGCAATCGGAGCCATGACGTCGAGGATCTTCCAGGCCCGCTCTTTGTCCACGAGGGGAAAGTCGTACTCAGTGCGGCGTGAATCCGCGGGCTTCTGATTCGTCCGGCTGAATTTGCCGGAGAGCAAGCCGCCGGCAAGCGGACTCCACACGAGCAGGCCTACCTTTTCGGATTCCAACAGGGGAACGATCTCCCGTTCTAGATCGCGGCCGGCGATCGAGTAGTAAGCTTGCAGCGTGTCGAATCGGGCCAGGTCCTTGAACTCGGAGATGCCGAGGGCTTTGGCGATCTTCCATGCCTGCCAGTTGGAGCAGCCGATGTAGCGGACCTTTCCCTGCTGCACCAGCGTGTCGAGAGCGCGAAGCGTCTCTTCCAGTGGGGTCATGGAATCATTGCCATGGATCTGGTACAGGTCGATATGATCGGTCTGTAGACGACGAAGACTGGCCTCCACACCGTCCATGATGTGGCCGCGAGAGGCCCCAACGTCATTCCGCCCTGGCCCGACTCGGCTATAGACTTTCGTCGCGATCACGACATGCTGCCGCGCGACGTTTAGATTCTTCAGTGATTGCCCGAGGATCTTTTCGCTCTCACCCTCCGTGTAATTGTCCGCCGTATCAAAGAAATTGATGCCACCGTCAATTGCCGTCTTGACCAGTTCATCGGCCCCGGCCTGGCCAACCACGCTGAGGGCCTTGAAGAGCCCTCTGCCGTCCCCGAATGTCATGGTTCCGAAGCAGAGTTTTGAAACCAGAAGACCTGTATTGCCAAGCGTTGCGTATTCCACGATGCCTCCTCTCTTGCAGCCACTATTTGCCTTTGCATTGAAGCCGGGGCACAGTTGTAACTGTGGACCACACTCCACAGTCAAGGGGCACCTATGCTGATCTCAGAATTTGCACGGGTAACAGGACTTACCCGCGATACGGTGCGCTTCTATGCGCGCCTTGGCCTGCTACAACCCCAGACGAGCGGCAAGGGTGGCCGCCACCCGTACAGTGTTTTCACGGATAAGGACATTCAAGCGGAAGAGGTCATCCGGATCGCGCAATCCCTCGGTATGTCGCTCAAGGAAATCGCGGCCTTCAATCAGGAGCGCCGTAAGGGCCACCTCACAAGCGAACGCAGGGTTGAGATCATGAGCGCGCAACTTGTTAGCCTAGAGGCCAAAGCGACGGAGCTGGAAGTGATGATCAGCTATGTACGCGCCAAAATTCATTGGCTGAAAGGGGATCAGCAGGGCCCTGAGCCGGATTTCGAGAACTATGCGAGATTGAATACGCGGTTCAATGCGGACGACAACGACAAACCGCTACCGACACTCTCGTGAGTTCGCAGTTCGTCAAACATCCCAGATGCCTAGACTCGGCCTTCCTTCAAGAAACGATTCGGTCCCTTGATGGCGAGCCAATCGTAGTGAAGGTGGCGATCGGCTTTGACGACACCTTGGAACTGCTCGAAGGCAGTACTCCCTTGCAGTTCGATTTCGTGGCGGGCCATTACACGGCACTTATCGCCGCGAAGGATTCTGATAGACGGATCGGGCGGAGGTTTGGAGTGATCTCTATGGCGACTTTCACCAAGACGGCGGGCTTCAGCGGCGGCTCTAAAGGGAAGCTTACTTTCCACCCCTGGGGCCCTGCATACAGCTCGTCGGGCAGCAGATTCTGATTGAAGTGTTAAGCGTTGTCCGATGCCCGCCCCGTGGGCCGCGGTGTCCGGTTGAGACCACGTCTACAGGGCGGGCGTTGGGCAACGCCCAAGGGAGGAAACCGCGGGAACGTGCTGATGGGGGTCGGTAGGAGCGTCGTGCTATGGCGATTTGAACGCTGGCGACGCTGTTGGAGGCGACCGCCGCGGGGACGGATCGACCGTTCGTAGCATCGCCGTGTTCTGGGAGTGATCGGCGGGGGCGGATGGGCGCCGTGGGTACGTGCTAAAGCGGGTCATTTCTGGAGGCAAAGCAATAGGAGCTAGCGCCAGCACTGTTCGATGAAGGGCCGACGGGGATGTCTTGTGAGGTGAGTAGTTAGTGCTCATGTTGAGCCGGGTGGCCGCGGGGGTCCTCGGATGTGCTGAGTGCGTGCGAAGGTCTCGATGATGAGCATCGGGGCGCCGCAGTGCCGGCAGACGAACGTGGGCCGGATAGAAGGATTGCCGGCGAGGGCTTCACGGCTGTCGGAGCGAACCTCGACCGTCGGCTGATGCAGCAGTTCACGCGCCGTCGCGATGTGGGTCTTGCGGTTGGCGTTGGCGAGCAGTCCATAGTGGCGGATGCGATGAAAGCCGGAGGGCAGTACGTGCAGCAGGAAGCGGCGCATGAACTCGTCGGTGCTCAAGGTCATGGTTGTGTAGCGCGTCCTGCCGTGAGCTCGGTAGTCCTTCCACCGGAAGGTGACACCCCGCTCATCACAGGCGATAAGCCGGCGGTTGGAGATCGCCACCCGATGGGTGTAGCGCGACAAATAGGCGAGCACCGCTTTGGGTCCAGCGAACGGGCGCTTGGCGTAGACCACCCACTCGCACTGGCGCAGCGGCGCGAGCCACTCGGCGAAGGTCGTCGGGTCCGACAAATCGGCGTGCTCGCCGAAGAACTTGAGTTGGCCCTCACGATGGGCGTTCTGGAGCTCTTCGAGGAAGCGGCGCCGGAACAGGCGTGACAGCACCCGCACCGAGAGGAAAAAGCCCGGCTTGCAGGGTATCCACCGGTTGGCATCGAGCGCGAGGCCGCCGCCGGGCACGATGCCGTGCACATGCGGATGGTGAGTTAATGCCGAGCCCCAGGTGTGCAGCACCAGGGTCGATCCGATCCGGGCGCCCAAATGCTTCGGATCGGCG
>JAQGOC010000085.1 GCA_028293805.1 Gammaproteobacteria bacterium | reverse complement strand
TCTAAGCATATCCTGGCTCGCCACTGAGTCTTCTCGTATCAGGTCCCTGCTAACTTCTTTCTCGCCGAATAAATCGTCACCTGCCGTGTGACGGCGTTCGGCAGGATCGGGATCCTGCTGCGAGCGTAGAACATCTATAAGCAGCAAGAGCAGACCTGCCACGCACATGCCAACACACGCGTAGGCGATGACGCCGCTGCCGACAGTGATCGCGGCGATTAATGCCGCGATGCTCATGATGGTCAGAACTGCTACCGCGACGAGCAACGTTCGCCCTTCCTCATGTGGCCGGGAACACATCCGAAGGAAGGTTACTCGGTCAGGGGACGGACGACGCTGTTCTCCTGACGTTCGGGCGGGAGGGGAGGCGCATGACCGCACGAAATGTGGCTAACGACTCGCTCTGGCGGACTGAAAGTCATCCTCGAACGACTTGCTACCGAAGGTGTCCCGCAGACCCGGGCGGATCGCGGCGCGGCCCGCTTCTTTGGCCAACGTCACCGCGACTATGCGTCGAGCGCATCAGATGGCATGCGCTGGCCAGTCGTTGGCTGACGCAGGTCATATTTTCAATATCTTATGATAGACAGGCCGCTCTGCCGTGGGGCGCATCCGGTTGGTCGCATCCAATGCGCGGCGGTAGCGGGGCGCAGCCACGATCAACCGGTCAAGGACGAGGTCCGTGCGAATCCCGCCACGGCGTTGTCCTCCAAGCAATACCGGGCCTAGCGGCTTGAGGCCTCTGCCAGATTCAGAACAAAGCCACGGAGGTTGGCGGAAGTAGTGGCGTCGGCCACTTCGCCTTCGGTTTGGACTGCGGTGTCCTGTGCGAGGCGCACGATCTGCGGACCCTCGTCGATGAGCAGGTGGCTAAGTCCAAGCGCGGCGCAGGTTCTCACGGCTGGCGCTAGGACGCGCTGCGCTTGGTCGGTGTTGCCGGCCACCGCTAGGCAGAACGCGTACTGCAGCGTGGCCTGAAGGTGTGCGCGCGGGCGCTTGTGTTGATCAACGTGATCAACACGAGCGCGCGCTCGGGTACAGGCCGCAGTGAGCGCGGACGGTTGTCCGTCGCCGAGGAGGAGTCTGATTTGCGAGTCCTCCCTGAGTTCGGCTGTGACATCACCGGTTCCGTCGAGTGCTTGCGCACCTTGGCTCCTGACTCGGTGAGCGAGCGACTCGTCGATTCCTTCAGTCGACATCGTGGCTGATCGGACCTGTTCATACAGCAGGCCAGCCTCGAGTCGCGGCAGTTGCAGCTCTCTCGCGATTTCCAGACCTTCGGCCAGTCGGCGGTCGGCGGCGGTCTTGTCACCGCGGGCTAATTTCAGCCGCGCCCCGGTTCCGAATGCCGCGAGCATGAAGTCGACGAGTCCGCCCTCGGCGCCGAGTTCGTAGGCGTCGTCGAGCAGTGCCTCGGCTTCCTCGAGTTGACCACGTTCATAGAGAAGCTCTCCCAACAAGGATCCGGCCAGCTTCGCGATGTAGGTTGGGCGTCCGGACGGCAGCCGCGCGATCCGGATCGCGTGTCGCAGGTGCGCCTCAGCGTCGGCGACGTCGAGCTGCTCGTTCGCGGCGATCGCCGCGAAACAATATCCGTAGCTAGCGCTCAGCGCCCCGGAGGTCCGCTGATGGTATTGGCGTGCCCACCGCTGCCAACGCAGCGCGTCATCGAAGTCGAACACCCTAATGGCACGAAATGAGCCGACGTCGGCTGCCCGGCCGAGAATGAAGGGGTGAAGCGTGTCCGCCCTGTCGACACAAGCCTGCACGGCATCGGCCGCGGCGACGGGGTCCAGGCGGTCCTGAAAAGCGGCGATTACCGGGTGCACCAGGTCCATCTCGGCGCGGAGGTCGGCGGCCTGGTCGGCCGGAAGCGAGTCGATGCCGAGCTCGGCCAACCGCAGCGCGTCCTCACACGCTGCCAGGCGGTGAAGTACGACGTTTGCCCACGCAACGTCGACCTGCAGCCTCGGGTGCGCATCGGCGAGTCGCGCCGGCAGCTTCGCGGCAAGCCCGATCAATGTATGCATCTGGTTCTGCTCGTTCAGATCCGGGCCCGCCTCCTCGACCGCGTCGACCGCCCGCCCTGCGTCCCCGGCGAGGATCAGGTGATCAACGGCCTGGCTGAGCATCTGGTGTTCGGTAAACCACCGCGCGGCCTTGCGGTGTAGCTCTGGTATGCGATCTTCTGCGTCGCGCTCGAGGCGGTGCCGCAGGTAGTCGGCGAAAAGGTGATGGTATTGGAACCACGATCCCTCGGCATCGGTTCTGCGCAGAAAGAGATCACGATTTTCGATCTCTTCCAGGAAGCTTCGACTGCGCCGGTTGTCGGTGAGCGCGGTAGCCAATCCACTGCAGATCTGTTTGGGGATGCAGGTCGCAAGCAGGAAATCGAGGAGGTCCGGTGGGAGGTGGTCCAGGACGTTGGACGCCAAGTACTCGCCTATTGCTTTGTCCCGTCCGGACAGATTCTCGATGAGTTTGGCCGGGTCGCCGGTGTCACGAAGCGATAACGAGACCAGCTGCAACGCAGCGGCCCATCCGTCTGTGGATTCCTCGAGTTGGGCCACATTGGCTGGCGTGAGGGCGAGACCGCATTGATCGACCAGCAGCGCTTGAGATTCGGCCGTATCGAATTTAAGAAGCGACGAGTCGATTTCTACCAGCTCCCCCTGGACCGCCAACGTAGAGAGCGGAAGCCCCGAACGCGTACGACTTGTGACAATGAGATGCAGGTGATGGCAACTATTCTCAAGCAGGTAGGCGAGAGCGTTTGTGGTTTCAACGTTGTTTACGCGATGCCAGTCTTCCATCACCAGCGCGAGGGTTTGTTTGTCGGAATGTAGGCTATTGATCAACGCGTTAAAGACATATT
>JAQGOC010000082.1 GCA_028293805.1 Gammaproteobacteria bacterium | reverse complement strand
GATCCGGCGTGTGCGTGACGACGAACTGGAGCTGCCTGAGAACAAGCAGCTCAGTTATCTCATGCCGACGGCGCCAGTTGTTGCCGAACCGGGCACCGCGCGAGACAAGAAGCCTCCTGCGGAGGCACCTGCTGTCGCGACGCTACTGCCTACGACACCAGCACCCGTAAATCTGTACCAGGCAACTCCCGCTGCAGCGCCCGCGGGCGAAGCACCCGCACTAGCAGCACAGCCGGGACCTGGAGGCGTTATTGGATGGTTCAAGCGGTTACTGGCCGGTGAGACGGCAGCGGCAGCGCCGGTAGCCGTCGAGGCGCAGCCCGCACCTTCGACAACTACTCGGTCAGGTTCGTCCGGATCCGGTGGCGGATCACGCGATCACGGACCGCGACGGCGCGACGGTCGGCGAGACCACTCCCGCCAGCGCAGTCACGCGGACTCAGGCACGCAGCGGGACCGCAGCGACGGCCGCGGTGGCGACAATCGTGATCGCGGCGAGCGCGGTGAAGGCCGTGAGCGCAGTGAGGGGGTTCGAACAGAGGGTCGCAGCGGAGGCCGCCGCGACGGAGGTCGTTCGCGTGACCGTACGTCCCAGCGTGGCGGCGACCGTGAAGGATCGCGTGGCGAGGGTCGCCACGAGCAGAGCGCTCGCTCCGACCAGGGTGCGCGCGAGCAGAATGTCAGGACTGAGCAGGCTGGCCAGGGAGGCCGCTTCGATCAAGGCGCGCGAACTGAGGTTCGCGGGGATCAGAACGGGCGCTCCGACTCCGGTGCCCGCGCAGACCAGAGCGGTCGAGTTGACCAGGGGGGCCGGCTCGACGCGGGCGCACGCGGCGACCCAGGCCGCACCGATCAGGCCGGACGGTTTGATCCGGGCGCGCGCACCGAACAGGTCGGGCGCTCTGATCAAGACAATCGGCCGGACGAAGGCTTTGTACGCGACGATATCGGCAACCGCGTTGCCGACGGCGCTAGTCCCGACGTCAACGGCAATGCGCCCGGTGGTGGTGAGCGCCCAGATCGCAATGGTGGCGAACGTCGTAGCCGCCGAGGACGCCGACGCGGCCGACGCGGCGGTGGCGGCAGAGGCGAAGGCGGGAATCGCGACAGTGCATCGCAGGGCGGAGCACCTGCGGGCTTTGGGACGGAGACTTCCGGGTCAGAAGACTCGTTTGCCTCGCAAGCCGCGTCGGTATCGCAGAGTAACGGGGCCTATCGCCATGAAGACTCTGGTCATGAGGACTCTCGCCATGAGGACCATGGCCATCATCAAGCTCCTCAAGAGGGACGCGAGCGGCAGCAGGACTATCGTCCGCCCGTGCAACAGGAGCAGCGTCCGCCGCAATCGGAATACCAGGAGCCGCGACCCGCGTACCGGGACCCGCCGCCTCCACCACAACATGTGAATCCTCCGGAGCCGTCACGGGCGCCGGAACCGCGAGCACCGGCGGAAAATGTTGAGCCGAAGCCGCGCGCGCAATTCGAACCGTCACCGCCGCCGGCACCAAGCGGAGCCGGCAGCGGCCAAGGCAGCGCAGAAAGCAGCGGAGCGAAGCCGTTTGTCGTGTGGTCGTCGGCGCCATCGCCGGGATCGCGCGATGGAGGAAACAAGGACTAGACCAGTACGGGTCGGAATCGCCACGCATCGATTCCGACCCGGCAGGCCAACTGGGCTCACATGTGCGCAGTGCGGCCGTAGCGGCTCATCGGCGAGCGGTGGGCCTGATAAGCGGCCGGCCGTCTCTGGCGGGGGCGGCTCAAGGCGGACTCGAGGTAGACCGCCGCGATTCCACTCTCACATGCTGCAGCAACCCCCGCGCTGCAGCTTCAACCAGATCCAACACTTCCTCAAACCCGTTGACACCACCGTAATACGGATCGGGCACTTCGGTGGCATCTGCGTCGGGTGCGAATTCCAGAAACAGGCGAATACGATCCTGCACCGCAGCCGGGGCGCGCTGCTGGAGAGCGTCGAAATTCTGCCGATCCATTGCGAGTATCAGGTCGAAGCGGCGGAAGTCTTGCGGCGCCACCATCCGCGCACGAAGCGCCGACATATCGTAGCCGCGGCGAAGCGCAGCTTGGCGCGTGCGCGTATCGGGTGGTGAGCCTACGTGGTAGGCGGCCGTCCCGGCGGACTCGATTTCGAGTGTGAGATCGGGCGCTTCACGCGCCGCAATCTCGCGGAACACAGCTTCCGCAGTGGGAGAACGGCAGATGTTACCCAGGCAGACGAATAAAATCTTCATGGGAAAATCGTACGTCGCTACAGTACGTGATGCCACCAGCCATCCGGGTTCACGCCCGTTACTTCACACTATAGCCGCGCCCTTCGAGGCAAGCACCTATCGCGCGCTGGTAGGCCGCCCGCTTGCTATTGGCCTGCTCGGGCGGGACACCCCCGTTCGCTTGCGTGGGGTCAAACCCTGACTCGTTCTGAGCCCACTTGTGACACTCGTACTTGTCACGGGCCTGGTCCTCCTCCGATTGCCCGTTCTTCGGATAGATGAACACATCGCCAGCGGCGCTGGGCGGAGGCGGCGCCGGCGGTTCGGTGTTGGCGGCCTGCTCGTCTGGAGGATCGACGACCTCGTATTGCCGATCGCTGTCCCGCCACGTGTAGTACGTGTCATTGGCGTAGTAGTACGGAGCGCCACCAATCCAGACCGTGGTGTAGTAAGGAGGCAGAACCGGCACGAAGGTGCCAATAGGCGCTCCGACAACTACGTAGCCTCTCGGGCCAGGCGAGTACCAGACACCGCCAGAGTAGAAGAACCGTCCACGCGGACCGGTGACGATGACTCGATCCCGGGGCAGATCAGGCACGTAGTACCCGCGCGACGGATAGTAGTGATCGTGATGAAAGCGCCCATCCATGTGATCCCAGCCGCGGCGCGGTCCAGGGCCGCCGCGGAAGTCACCACGATCGCGATGATCCCGTTCATGCGGGTCAGCGTGCGCGACACCGATCGAGAGGACGCAGGCCGCGACCAACAATGCGCCGGCCCGCGCCACAGCCAACACCGCGCGAGCCCGCACTGGGCCAGTCCGCACTAGGCCAGTGACTCCACATGAGAACGCCTCGGTCATGGATCTCACCTGGTTACTCACAACTACTTGACGCCAGTTACTTCACGATATAGCCGCGGGCTTCGAGGCACGCGCTGATGGCCCGCCGGTAGTTCGACGCCTTCTGATCCAGTACGGCTGCCTGGCGCGCATCCTGAGCACGGGCTACCTGGATCTGCTCATGCTGTGCTTCGGCATTCGCAGCATCGCCGGTGGATCCGATCGCCGCCCCTGTTATTC
>JAQGOC010000049.1 GCA_028293805.1 Gammaproteobacteria bacterium | reverse complement strand
CGCATAATCCGGCTTCACCGGCAACACGGAGTCGTAGGCCTTCATGACACTGCCGTCCGCATCGGAGGCCACCGCGAACTTGTTGCGGCACTCGGTCACGGAAAACTTGTTGAGCTTCTCGATCGGGTCGTGGGACACGCCGATCACGGTCGCTCCGAGGGCTTTGAACTTGTCGGTCGCCTCGGCGAACTCGTGCGCCTCGACCGTGCAGCCCGGCGTGAACGCAGCCGGATAGAAATACAACACCACAGGGCCCTTCTTCAGCGAGTTCGCCAGGGAAAACTTGAACGTCTTGCCGGCGAGCGAGGCGTCGGTGCTGAAATCCGGGGCCTGGGTGCCGTTTGGCAGGGCCGCAAAGGCCGGTACCGCGACCAGCAGGGCCAGCGCGGAAACGAATGAGCGTCGCATGGAGGGTCTCCTGTCCGCGTAATGTGCGGACTTGTGATTAATGGGGCCGTCGGGAGCCCGACATCATCCGACAAGGAAGCCACCGCCGCTACCTGCCAGAGGTCCTGACGACGTTCCCGATGCATCTCGCAGCGGCGGCGTCCACTCGTCGGACGAAGCCGCCCCGTCCTCCAGGCAGACCGGATTCGCGCGGGGTTTATTGCGCCGCATAGCCAACGAGCTCGACATAGCCCCGGCCGCCCCGCCTGGGGTCCCCATCCGCTCCGGTCACGTCCACGGCACCCTCCCAATATCGGGCCAGGGTCGTCAGCTCCTGATTGGCCAGCACAGGGCGTACGTCCACATCGATCCCGAGCGCGGGCACTCGCAGGTGCCAGCGACTGGGATATCGATCGCCGCGGGGATTGGTCCAATACTGCACCACGTCGATTTTCACCTCGTCGCTCGAGAGCGCGCGTGATTGGCCGGATGCATTCACCCATGTCCCGGCGCTGTTGGGGTCGCGGCCCCCGTCATGGTTGCGAAGCGCATAAAACATCAATGCGCTGCCGTCGGCGAGCTGCAGTGCAAACCAATCCCATCCCTGCTCGCTCTTTCCCAGCGTCCCGCTGCCCCATTCGCGATCGACCCACGCAAGCCCATGCACGTCCAGAGGCTGACCCTCACGGACGAGTCGGCCGCTGACGGCCACGCGCGGGATGGAATAGTAGTAACTCGCGGAGCCCGGCTCGTTCGACTTGCGGCTGAGGCCCCTGTCTCCGTTGAGAACGGGAGGCAGCAGTGCTTTCGCATCGAGAATCAGTTCGTATCCGTTCTGCGCGGCCCGCAAGCTCCAGTGCGCATCGTCCGCCGCGGAAACTGTTCCAAGCGACCAGTCATCTAGCCAGACCCGCAACGGCAGGGCCTGCGCGCCCGCGAGACCCACCGCTGCGCGCGACAACTTCTGCGTGAAGCGGAACTGCTTCCGGCTTACATCGGTGATGGCGAAATGCGCCATGTAGATCTGCCGGGTGCGCCACCGGGAATCGGAATCCCGCGCTGTGGCCAGCCCGGGCGCCAGGGCGAAGCGGAAGAACGTCAGCTCGAAACCAAACCTCTGTCCCGTGTTCGTGTCGAGGTTGCCGGTGACGTACCACCACTCCTGGCGGTACTCCGGATGCGGACCGTGATCGCGGGGGAATTCGAACTCGCGGGGCGCAAGCACCTGAGCGAATCCCTCCGTCCCCGGACTTCCGCCCAGCGTGCCAGGATCCGGCATTGGGCCGGCGCCCTCCGCGGCGCTGCCGGTCAGCGCGAGAGCCAGGGCGAAGGCTACCACGCTCCAGCGCCTACTCCTCACGGATGTCACCCGCGATAGGTGCTGTAGCCGTGCGCCAAGCCGGATACAGACCTGCAAGCAGCGCCGCCGTAAGCGAAAGCACCAGGGCGTTCGTGAACTGCGCGGGCGCCAGGTGCAAGTCGATCTGCCAACCGAACGCACGGCGGTTGATGACATCGGTCAGCACGATCGCCGTGAGCAGGCCGGCCGGAATCGCCGCCAGCAAGGCCACCAGCCCCATGAAGCTCGTTTGCGCCTCGATCAACACGGCAGCACCGAGCGGCGTGAGTCCCAGCGAACGGACGATCGCGAGCTCATGCGAACGCTCCAGCTCCCAGGCGAGCAGTGCGCTGATGAGACCGACCGCCGCCACACCCGCCGCAAGCCAGTAAAGGACGCGAGTGATGACGAACGTCCGCTCGAAAATACTCATGGAGAGCGCACGGATGTCGGCGTTGGAGCGGATGAGAAGCGCCTGCCGGCCCGCGGCGGCGGCATGCAAAGCTGCAATGACCGGTGCAGGCCGCGCGCCGGGTGCGAGATACACGCCCAAGGCCGTTATTTCCGGGTCGTGCCACAGTCGCCGATACTGGGCGAGGCTCATGAGCACGTTACCGCGGTCGTTGCCGTACTCCCGGTAAATGCCGGCGATCCGAAAATCCCGCACGCCAGAGGCGGTCGATAGCTGCAGCTGTCCGCCGTTCTTGAGCTGCAGCCGCCACGCGAGCGGCTCCGAGATCACGACCGCGCCCCGCTGGAACTCGGGCCAGGCGTGTGCGGCGTCACCCGCGACCCACTTCAGAGCCGAGTAGCCGGCAGACGTGAGCTTGAGGGCCGACAGAGGCACCGGTCCGCTGGGTGATTCCACAATGACCTGCCGGCTCTCGCTGTGATCGGCCACTCCAGGCGTCGCGAGCAAAGAGCGGATGAGGTCGGGGTCGATCCGGCGCTCCGGCCGGTCCGCACCGGGTCCGGGCGCCGTGACATAAATGTCGGCGCGCATGGTCTGGCCGAGCCAGTCACGCAGCGACTCACGAAAGCTCTCCACCATGATCGACACGCCAATCATGGCGGCGACCGCCATGCCCAGCGCGGCAACGGCAACACCGGTGCGGCTCAAGGAGGCGGCAATGTCCCCGAATGCGAGTCGGGCCACAGGACTTACTCGACCGGCAGCGCTCGCGGCGGCCCGCGCCAGGCCGCGCAACACGGCCGGAGTAATCGCCGCCACGCTCAGAAGCAACATGAACAGCGCAATGAACCCCGCCAGCAGGCTGCGACCCGAAACCAGCACCACAATGCCAGCTGAGGCCGCCAGCACGGCGCTGACAATGATCAGTCTGCGTGCGATGTGGATCGCGCGCGCTTCCAGCACCGAACGCCTGAGGCCGAGCTGGGGGGCGCTGCCGGCGACCTCCAGAGCGGGCAGCAGTGCGGCGGCCAAAGCCGTGCCGAACCCGCCCACCAGCGCCTTGACCACCGAACTGACGGGCAGAGTCGTCTCGCTGACGGCGACGACAAAATAAAGATCATTGATCGTTTGCGACACGAGAGCGAGGAGCTCGCGTCCGATCGCCCATCCCAACAGCAGCCCGAGCGCCGCGCCGATAACACCAAGCACCGCGGCCTCGGAGAGCACGATGAGCAGTACCTCCGAACGGGTCGCGCCCAGGGCGCGCAGGATGCCTATGATCCTGCGCCGCTGCACTACCGCGAAACTGATGGCGCCGTAGATCAGCAGCGTGCTGACGAGAAGCGCGAGCAGACTCATCGCCTTGAGGTTGGTGGTGAACGCTCCCGTCATGTCCAGACTCTCGCGGGTCCTGCCTTGTGCCTCATGGAGTTGCACATCCGGCGGGAGCCTCGCACGCAGCTGGGCCAGTGCCGCTTCCCCATCCCGCCCAGCGGGTACCCGCACATCGATCCGCGAAAGTCGCCCGACGGATCCCAGCCACTCCTGCGCCTGCGCGATGTCGGTTAAAACCAGCGCGTCGTACGCTGCGCCCGCGTTCTGGATTGCAGTGATCAGCACCGCAGGGTGTCGAACCCCTCCGACGTCCACGTCGAACTTCCGTTCCGGCGTAATTCCCAGCTGCTGCGCCGTGCGTGCCGCCATGACGACCGCACCGGGTTCTGTGAGCCACTTTCGCAGCGCCTCGAGACGGCCTTCGCCACCCTCCTGCCGTCCGGCGCCATCTGCCGCGGCCCCGCCAGCCTGGGCGCTATTCGCTTTTGCGCGATCCGTCTCCTGCGGCATCTCTACGGGCAACGCGGCTCGCCGACCGCCGCCGCCCAGCTCTGGGCTCGCGAGCGGATCGATCCCGATGAGTTGCATCGTCCGATCGCCGATCGTGACATAACCTTCGATGATGGGCGCGAATGCGGGTTCCGGCCCCCCGGGCCGAAAGCCGTGCGTCCTCAGCGCCACGTACACCCGCTCGTCGATTCCCTGCGGTCCCCCGACGATCTGATGAGTAGCCGCTCCGTTGACCGCTTCCATCGACAGCTCGAACGCCCGGCGCGAGCTGGCCGTTGCAATGTCGACAGCGATGATGGTCCCGACACCGAGCGAGAGCCCGATCAGTGCCAGAGCCAGTTGCGCCGGATGGCGCAGCAGATGCCGAAAGCTCGCCGCCCACAGCGTAGGCATCAGGGCCTCGAGACAGCCGTTGCGCGCGCGCTCAGCTCGTTGAGCCGCCCTTCTCTCAACTCCAACACACGATCCGCGCTGCGCGCCAGGGCGGTGTCGTGCGTCACCATCAGCAAAGTCGCGCCCCGTGCCCGTGTGAGCGACAACAATACCGGCAACACTTGTCTGGCGGTTTCTTCGTCGAGGTTCCCTGTCGGCTCGTCCGCGAGTAAAAGTGCCGGTTCATGCACCAGGGCACGCGCGATCGCCACCCGCTGCTGCTCACCGCCCGACAACTGATCCACGCAGCTGTGAAGGCGGTCACCAAGGCCCACCTCAGCAAGCGTGGCAGCACTGCGGCGCCGCGCCTCGAGGCCTCGGACTCCGTTCAGCTCGAGCACGAGACGCACGTTCTCCTCCACATCCAGCGTTGGGATAAGGTTGAAGAACTGATAGACGAATCCGACGTGCGCGCGCCGGAACAACGTCCGGGCGGGCTCGGCCAGCGCCGTGATGTCCCGGCCATCGAACTCCACGACGCCGCTGTCGGCTTGATCGATGCCGCTGATGAGATTGAGCAGGGTTGACTTGCCGGAGCCGCTACGGCCGATGACTGCCACCGCCTCGCCATTTCGGATGCGTGCATCCGCGTGATCGAGCACGCGATGAACTCGCTCGCCCTCGCGAAAGCTACGACAGAGTTGCCGGAGAATAAGCACCGGTCACTACTCTACGAGAAACCGCCGCCGCCCGCCCGCCGCGTCCGCGGCTATGCGCCGGTCGTTGTAGGGTGCCCGTTGCACGGCGCCCCCTAAGTCGCTGCTTCGCGACCGGCCCGGGGCTGCCGACAGCACATAACGGGGCAAAAAAGAGCAGCACGACCGCTTCTGATAGGCGAAACTGTCGCCCCGCTGCGGTTCCGCAAGCCGTGCCCGTACACGGCCCGCAAGCTCTAAGGTGCCCAATGAACTCTGCTGTTGGTTCGCGCGAGGAGACATCGCTGATGCAACGACGCTGCCGCAAATTCCTGGCCGTCAACAGCGTGGCCGTTGCCGTGCTCTTGACCGGCGCGACCCTGGCGCAGGCGCAAAATACGCCGCCTCCCGCCGCGCCCGCTCCTTCGACCCCGGCCCCTGCAGCGGGAAAGAAGCCCGCCGCCAAGACCCCCGCCAAAGAAGGTGCGGCCGCCGCGAAGACACCCGCCAACCCCAAAATACAGGGTAGCTACGCTCTCGGCGTCTCGATGGGCGAGCAACTGCACCGCGCCGGCCTCACCAACGACTCCGTGGCCGTCGAGCGGATCGCTCAAGGGCTGCGTGATGCGCTCAGCGGCAAGGCGAAAATGAGCGAAGCCGATCAGGAGAGCATCGCCAGTCTCGTGCGTGGGGCTCGCGCCGGCGCGGGTGAGGCCAATCACGCCGCCGCGGCGGCGTTCCTAGCCGAGAACGGCAAGAAAAAGGACATCGTCACCACGGCGAGCGGCCTGCAGTACCGGGTTATCAGCCCGGGAAGCGGCGAGGCGCCGAAACCGACGGACCAGGTGAGCGTGAATTATCGCGGCACGCTGCTGGACGGCACGGAGTTCGATAGCTCTTACAAGCGCGGACAGCCCGCGACCTTTCCCGTGAACGGTGTGATTCCGGGTTGGCAGGAAGCGCTGGTTCTCATGAAGCCCGGCGCCAAGTACGAGCTGTTCATTCCGCCGAAGCTCGCCTACGACATCGAGTCGCCGCCTTCGATCCCGCCGGGCTCGATGCTGAAGTTCGACGTCGAACTGCTGAGCGTCAAGCCGCCGCAGGCGCAGACAGCACCGCACCCGGATGTGCATCCTCAGCCGCCGCCGCCGCCGCCGCCGCCGAAATAAGGCATCCTCGCGCGCCTGGCCGCCCGGGCGCGTTCAGCTCACGGCGTTGGCGTTCGCCCCCGGATCGAAGCGCATCGGCTTCGTGACCCCCATCCGTGTCAGCTCCCGGCGCAGGTTTTCCGCAAGCTCCTGATGTGTCGTCCGCTCGAACGCGGGCGCCGCTTCCCAGTCGTACGCCCACGGCTGTGCAAGCCGCAGCTTGTCGGGCTCATCCAGATAGCGGGGAATCACGTGCGCATGCAATGCGGGCTCGACGTTGCCGAAGATGGCATAGTTAACTCGAACTGCCCCGGTCACTTTCAGCAAGGCATCCCCGAGGCGCGCCATATCCAGAAGAAACACCGTGCGCTCCTGCGCACCGAGCGCATTCAGCGAAGGCACCACCGGATCGGGCAGCAGTAAGGCGTAGCCGCGCAGAAACTGCCGCTCGCCGAAGACGGCCCAGCCCGAAAACAACCGGGCGATCACGCAAGGGTCGCGCCCCTCCCGGGCTGCGGCGACCTGGACGTGAATCGCCGTTTCCGGCTCGACCCTGTTTTCGCTCTTCATGACGTAGTGGGGGTGCGGAAGACGAAATAGACAGCGGCGAGAATACACAACGCCGCCCACAGATAGTCGAGCTTGAGCGGTTTGTGCATGTACAGCACGGCGAAGGGCACGAAGATCGTCAGAGTGATGACCTCCTGGAGGATCTTCAACTGCGGCAGCGACAGCTGCGTGTACCCGATGCGATTCGCCGGCACCTGCAGGATGTACTCGAAAAAGGCGATCCCCCAGCTCACCAGCGCCGCCACGTACCACGGCCGGTCCGCGAGATTCTTCAGGTGCGCGTACCAGGCGAACGTCATGAACACATTAGAGGCGGCGAGCAGCAGGGCGGCGGACAGTATGGGTGGCACTGCGTCTCAGCATTCCACTTGTAACGCCCGCAGAGCCGTGACCGTCGTGTCATGGCCGCTGTGCACGATTCCGTGCCAGCCGCGCGCACGGGCGGCAGCGATGTTTTCGGCCCGGTCATCGATGAATACCGTCTCGGCCGGCTCGAGCGCAAAGCGCCGCTCTGCCTCGATGTAAATACCCTCGTGCGGTTTCATGACGCCAGCGAGATACGACGGCAGCGCCCCATGGCCTATGTGGTGCAACCGGAATTCCCGCGAGATATGCGCCCAATGCAAATCGCCGATGTTCGACAGAAGGTACACCCGGTAACGATCGGTCAGCCGGTGGGCGAGGGCGACCATTTCGGGCTGCAGCTCGAACATGTCCACCCATTTGGCGTGAATGTCCGCGTGCGCGACGGGTTGCGTGGCGAGCCCGGCGAGCCGCTCGAGCAGCCCGTGACCATGCAGCCGGCCGGTCTCATGATCGTCGAAGGAGATGCGGGCGAGGAGCGACTCCATGTCGGCGGCTTCGGCTCCATGGGCACCCAGGAGCTCGAGAATCGGGCGATAGTTCAGATGCAGGAACACCCAGCCGATATCGAATACGACGTTGCGGATCAAGCGCGACTCCTGCAGGACGGCCAGTTTGGGTGCTGCGGCAGACTCAACCATTCCAGGTCCGCACGCGGCCGGTGTCGAGGTGTACGAAATTCGAGCGGGCGTAGTAGCCAACCCCGCCGCGCTTCGCCCGTAATGCCAGGTCGCGCAGCAGCGCGCAGTCGCAGCCTTTCAAGCGCACGTCGATCGCGCGGCCTTCCATGTGGAGACTACGCTCCGCAACGCCATGACCGCTGGAGCGCAGCTGCGCATTGGTCCGGGGCGAGCGGTAGCCGGAGATCACCTCGAAACGGGGCTCGTGCCCGGCAGCCTGCGCGAGATCGCTCAGCTGCTCGTAAAGGCCGGAATCCATTGTGTGCTCCTCGTTCACGCGATAGTCGCGCAACAGGTGCTGCAGCTTCGCGAGCGTCGCGGAATCGGGGCCCGACTGTTTGCCGAACGTAGCCTTGACCACCTCGCCGGTATGAATACTCGCGAGCTCGATCCAACGCTCCTGCGACCCGGTCTGTTCCTTCGCCCCGGCTGTCGCTTCGGTATCGAGCGCAACGGCCCGTGAGGCGCGCGAGAGCGGCAGTGCGAGCGTCGCCAGACCCGAGGTCAACGCGAAGCGGCGGCGAGTCCATGATGTGTCAGCCATGGCTGAATGCTTCCAGACCGGCCGCGGCCAGACAAGGCCTTCCGCGGGCCCCTCCGGTTTCGCGAGCACCTTCCCGGCCGATACCGCTCTGCCTTCCGACGCCGGCCATCTTCAGCAAACCGTCACAACGGGAACGCCGTCACGCTGCCCGTATCGCCGGGTTTTCCATTGACCGTCACCACGGTGGCCTTGGGGAAGAAGTTGAACTCGGAGGCGCTCGCCCAGGTGTAGGCACCCATCGCGCGACCGACGATGAGATCCCCTGCCTTGAGCTCCGGAAGCATGAGATTTTCAGCGATCACGTCAATGCTGTCGCACGTGGGCCCCGCCAACACCGAGGGCAGCCGCTCGGCGCTGTCGCGCAGCGGCTCGACCGGATAGCGCGCGTGATCGTAAAGCTGGCCGCTGTAAGACCCGTAAAGACCGTCGTCGAGGTAATACCACCAGTGTCCCTCGCGCCGCGCGCGGCCCATTACTGAGGCCACTCCGATCGCCGACGGGCCGACAATGAAGCGGCCCGGCTCGGCGATGACGCGCACGCGCTTCGGCAGCTTGGCGAGCGCAGTGCGCAGAGGTGCGCAGAAGCGGCTGATATCCTGGACCGGCTGGGCATAGTCGATGGGGAAGCCGCCACCGATGTCCAGAGTGTCGAATGCGCCGAGTTTTTCCTTGCGGGCCGCGGCCATGAGTTTTGCGCAGGCATGCAGAGCCTCGACGTGTTTGGCGGAGTCCATCGCCTGCGAGCCCACGTGGAACGACAAGCCACGCACTCCGATGCCGAGATCCGCGGCGAGCCGCGCGAGTGCCAGAAGGTCCTCCGGATCGCACCCGAACTTGCGGGACAGATCGCACACCGCTCCCGGGGAACGGAATGACACACGCAGCAGAAGATCTGCTTTGGCGCCGTGCCGCGCGAATTTGCGGACCTCGTCCGGATTGTCGGCGACAAAGGTGCGAACGCCAAACTCGAGCGCGTTGAGAATATCCTGCTCGCGCTTGATCGGATGCGTGTGAATGCAGCGCTCCGGAGCGATGGCCAACCGTTGCACGAGCTGCACTTCGCCCGTCGTGGCGAGGTCGAGAAAGCCGCCCTCTGCGATGACCGTATGCACCACCGACGGGTGCGGCATGGGTTTCAACGCATAGTGCAGATCGACGCCCGGCAACGCCTTGCGGAGCTTCCGGAACTGCACGCGCACACGCTCGCAGTCGAGGATGAGCAGAGGCGAACCGAACTCCTTGACGAGCCGGCGGATCTCGGCGGGCTGGAAAGGATCGATGAATCGTGTGCGTCGAGCCGGGCTTTTCGTCATGTGCGTGTGTGTAGGTGAGACCCCAAAAAAGACAGCGGCTCAGGTGCTGCGGGCACGGCGCGCAGCAGACCTGACCCGGGGAAGCTCGTATGGCTGGGAGCCTGTCGCGGCTAATGGGCGCGGATGTTATGACTTTTGGTTGACGGTCGATACCATCGCGTTGATGGAATCGTCACGGGAGATACGCCATCGCTACGGTAGAACCGCCATGGCGCCGCTGTCATCGCTCTCGCTGACGCTCGATGCTGCGCGCAGCAATCGGTCGCGGATGGCATCCCAGGGCTCGCCTTCCGGCACGTCCTGCACGAGGATCTGCTGGCAACCCGCTTTGTCGAGCGTCCGCAGGTTTGCGTACAGGTCGTGTCCGTACTGCTCCGGGCGACGCCCCGCATTGATCCATGTTACGTACTTGTGCGCCTTCAGGGGCAATCGCTGCGCCAGTGCTGCGACTCGACGTCCGCCTTCGGATAGAGCCGCAGCGTGCGCGTCGATCTCGCCCGCCGGGACGATAGCCATCGGAGTCGTCGGCGCGTAGTGCGACGGCGTGCCGCCCGGAACACGCGGCGACTCGAGGTTCGCGCCGACCAGCAACTCGCCCACGACCTGCCGAATCTGCGCAGCCGTGACACCGCCCGGACGCAGGAGCCGCACATTCTGGCCCTCGAACGAAACGATCGTCGACTCGAGTCCGATCTGGCACTCGCCACCATCGAGTATGACCTTCACGGAGTCCCCGAGCTCCTCGCGTACATGCTCGGCGCGAGTCGGCGAGAGCTTTCCGTAACGGTTCGCAGACGGCGCGGCGATACCGCCGCCGAAAGCGGTCAGTAGCTGTTGCGCCATTGGATGCGACGGCACACGTATCGCGACCGTGTCCTGGCCACCCGTCACTACGTCGTGCACGTTCGGTGCTCGCGGCATCACCATCGTCAAAGGCCCAGGCCAGAAGCGCTCCGCGAGGCGTGTGGCCGTCTCCGGAACCTCCCTCACCCACCGATGCAGGAAACGCGGGCTATCGAGATGAACGATGACCGGGTGGCTGGTCGGGCGGCCCTTGGCCTCGAAGATCTTACGAACGGCGGCCGGGTTCTGCGCGTTCGCGCCGAGCCCATAGACCGTTTCCGTGGGAAAAGCCACGAGCTCGCCGTCGCGCAGGGCCTGCACGGCGGTCTCGATCTCCATTTGGGTAGCTCTGACGACGCGAACCATAGTGGCGAATTCTAGCAAGCTGCGGCGGCCGCCACCGCGACGTTGTAGCAAAGCATCTAATTCGTCACGATCGTCCGGGCCAATTCGTAAAGCGTCAATGGCGCAGAGCCTTCGGCATTATTGGCCGCGACCACGTGAACGTCGCGTCCCGCCGACAATCCGGCGCCAATCAGGCCCGCGATTCGGCCACGGTTGAGCTCGTCGGGCTCCATCAGGCGGTCGAAGGGGGCATAGCGGGCCCCCGCACTCTCATAGTCTTCGCCGGGGTGCAGCATCCAGCGGATCACCAGCGGTCCCCGGCCCGCAGGCGCCACCTGGCGATCGACGGGCGGCATCCGTGAGTGAACGCTCGAGCAATGAACGGCTCCGGCCGAGCTCAATGCCGCCTCGTATTCGGGACCGAGAATCTCCGCATCCCGCAACTCGACCGCATAGGCCGGTCCGGGCGGCAGGGCCCGGAGGAATTCGCCGAGGCGCTCTATGAACGCGCCCGGACTGCGGGTGTAGTGCAATCCCAAGGGTGAGAACTGGAAGAGGATGACCCCCAATTTCGGGCCAAACCCCTCCATGAGGGGCTCCACCACCGCCCGGGTCGCGAAGGCGGCATCCAGAAACACCGGCTCGACGCGCCGGCGAACGGCCATCGCAGTATCGGGAGCCGCGGTCAGTCCCGAGTACGCCTTCACCATGAATCGGAAGGTTCCGGGGACATTCGCGGCGTACCCCGCGAGCTGCTCGGTCGTGAGCGTTCGGTAGAACGTGCTGTCGAGATTCACAGCATTGAAAAGCGGATGCTGCGCGTAGGCGGCGAGACCGTGACGGGCCAGCAGGGACACGCCATAAAGCTGTCCATACACGATGCCGACCCAGCCCGGAAACGACCAGCTCGAGGTGCCCAGGTACAGGTTCTCCGGCAGCCGGTGCGCGACCTGCCGAACCTGCTCGTCGGGCATCGCCGGCCTCACGATCTCGCCTTGGGCAGACGGAGCGCCGAACATGTCCTGTTGCGCTGGCCGGTCGCTCACGCAAGGATTCTCACTGGCCGATTACTCCAACGCGCGTCGGTCCCACCCGGTCGACGTGTGCGTCAACTCGTACGCCGGCCAGTAATGTTTGTCGAGCTTCAGAGTAATCACTTCGGGTGCGTTATTCCAAGTGATTGTTTTTAACCGTACCGAGGCGCGATCCGGCCGCCCGGTCACGACACCGAGGAACGCATCGAGGTCCGGCGTCGGGATACCGTCAACTTCGACGATGCGCCGGCCGGGATAAAGGCCATAGCGGGTCGCGGGCGATCCATACGCGAAGTAGCCGACATACACGCCAAGAGGCGGAATTCCACGTTGTGCGCTCATGGCGCGGTGCGGCGCCTGCAATGTGGCGCCGCCCCATTCAACGAGGCGATTGATATCAGTTCCCGGCAGCTCCACGGTGGGCACCTGAAAGGTCTGCTCACTCTTGCCACGCCACACGGTGACCTGCACTTCAGCCTTGTCGGCGGCTGCGCTCTCAACGTCCTTGAAACGCGTGACGACCTTGCCATCGATAGCGAGCACCAGATCCCCCTGCTGAAGGAGCTTTGCCGCCGGTGAGCCCCCAACGAGGCGAACGACCGTCAGGGCCTGCCGCCGCGCCGGATTCTGTTGGGATAGCTTCTTACTCCACTCCTCCGACAGGCCGATCTCGCGCGCGGTGGAGAGCGGCTGCACCGCGAGCTCCGTCTCGAGCGAATGCAGTGGCCGATCCGTCCGCACATGGTCGAGCATGGCGGCGACGAGCTCGATCGGCACGCCGCGGTTGTCCTGTGCGATCTCCCGCCCATTCTCGTAAGCAAAGCTCGACCAGAGACCCAGCACGTTGCCCGACTTGTCGGACAGCACTCCGTCGAACTCGAGTGGCGGGTTGACGAGCTGTGCGACCTCGATGTTGCTATCGCGGAAACGCATCGTGCGGGACAAGGGAAGCTCGAGCGGATCGATGCCGGCGATCTCGGTGCTGCGCGAGTGCATCTGGCTGTCGGTACCCAGACCGACGACCCACACCGGCTCCCCGGCGATCAGCTCTCGCGGCGTCAGCTTCGCGGACTTGACGGGTGTCGTGCCGAGCAATTTCGGGTCGTAGGCGACGACCGCGAGATTGTGGACCGGGTGGATGTAGACGACGCGACCAGGCACCTCCACGGTGCCGGCGAACGTGATGGTTACGTTTCCGACCGACACGGGCACGGTGTTGCGGTCGACGACGACGAGGCCGCGCTCCGCATCTACCACGACGCCGGTGCCATGGTAGTTACGCTCGGTAATACCAGACACCGAGTACGGCATGTCGAAGGTCACTGTAGCGAGCGACGGAGCGAGAGCCGTGAGCCGCGGATCCTTGAATTTCGGGAATTCGGTCGAGCTGACCGAATGCGGCTTGGAAACCGGCCCCGCCGGTAGATCCTTGCACGGCCACAGCCCCTGGTTGTCGTCCCGCTCGCAATGCCGCGCGGGGAACCACAGCCGGTCCATGCGAATGGAGCGCAGTTGGCTGCCGTTTGGATCGTCGATCGTGATGTAGCGGACGGTGGCGTGGTCGCCATCGCCGAGTTGCGCGATTCCGGCTTCGAAGTCGCGAAGGCTGTCGACCTTCTTGGAGTCCATCATCGTGATCACGGCACCGCGTGGAATACCGGCAGCACCGAACACATAGCCGGGATTGGCTACATAGACCCCGTGCGTCGGCACGTTGAAATGCCGCGCCTGCTGATATGACAGAGTGTGGACCACGGTATCGCCGAACTCCGCATAGGAGCTCGGAGTGATTGCGTGCAGATCCCCGACCGGAAGCTTTGCGGAGACCGGCTTGCCACCGCGCTCGAGCTCGACCGACAGCTGCTGTCCGACCGCGGCATCGATTATTTCCGAGAGCGGCTCGAACTGCGTCACGTACTTCCCATTGACGCGCACCAGGATGTCGCCCGGCTGCAGCACGCTCTCGCTGGCTGAGCCCGGCAACACTCCCGTCACGACCAGCATGCCCGTGTACTGCGGAAACACCTTGCGCACGGCCGTTTCCGTGACACTCGTGAGTCCGAGGCGTTTGAGCTCATCGAAGGGGGTGTAGTTGAAAACGGCATAGAGAGTTCCGCGCGCGACCGGCTTGCCCTGCTGAATGAGCTCCAGGGCGCGCCGCACCCGGGCCAGGGGCAGGTAGAAGCTCGAGGCCGAGCCATTGGCCCCGCCGGCATTCAGAGCGATGACGCGACCGCGGATGTCGATGACCGGCGAGCCGGAGGATCCGCCCGAGGTCCCCGAGGCAGCCTGCAGGTAGAACGTGTTGAAGTCGTTGTACTTCCCGACCCCATACTCCGGCGCGTCACGATCCAGTCGTGCCAGCGTCCCGGCCAGGATGGAGAGTTGCTCGCCCGCGTTGTTGCCGACGACGCGAATCTCCCGTCCGACCTGCGCACCCTCGGGGTACAGCGGCAGCGCCTTCGGTTTGATGAAGTGCAGCTTGCTCGGGTCGTAACGGTAGAAGCCGAAGTCGTGCACGGGATCGCGGTAGACCGGATAGAGCTGCACTTCCTCGCGATTGAGGAACGTGGCCTCCGCGGTCACCGGTCCGGGTGTCACGACATGACGATTGGTCAGGATCAGGCCCCGCTCGGCGTCGACCACGAAACCCGTTGCCTGCGCCGTGGCATTCCACTCCGTGTCGAAAGCCCGGGTCTCATCGACATCGATCGACACAACACTGCTGGCGATCCGCTCGAGTGTCACGGCCCAGTCCGGATTGCCCTCGACTGCGGCGGCCTGCTGCGCCACCTGTGCGGCCTGCTGGTTGCCGCCGGGCACGGGCGCCGGGGGCGCCTGCGCCGGCAGGGGCTGCGAGGGGCCCTGTTGGGCGGGAGGGGGTTGCTGCACGGCTGTGGTCGCCGCGGCCGGGGGGTCGCGCCCCACACAGACGGACGCGACAATGCCGAGCAGACAAAACCCGAGCAGTCTTGCAGGTCGCATCAGAATCCTCTTTTTAGCAGCTATCGGCCGAGCAGAACGAGCAGCCAGACGGCCCCTAGCAGTATGAAAGACATGAACACGGCGGCCGATCCGATGTCCTTGGCAAGCCCCGCGAGCGCGTGCCGTTCGAACCCGATGCGGTCCACGGTTGCCTCGATCGCGCTGTTGATGAGCTCCACCACGAGGATGAGCAGTACGGGCCCGATGAGGAGGGCGCGCTCGATCCCGTTACGCCCGAGCCACAGACCCAGAGGTATGACGAGGAAGGCGCAGGCGAGTTCCTGCCTGAAGGCCGCTTCTTCACGGAATGCCCCGGCGAGGCCGCGGAAGCTGGCGCCCAGGGCGCGCACCACCCGCAGGGCGCCCCGAGGTTTATAACGAGCTATGACTGCGCTGTCGGCTTCCATGTGAGATCCAGTTGTTTGGCCGCCCGAACGTCGTCCAGGCGACGCACCGGCATGGTATGCGGTGCGCTCGTCACGCGCTCGGGTTCTTGTTCGGCCTCCATCTGAATCTGTGACATGGCCGCGACGAAGGCGTCCAGCGTGTCCTTCCCCTCCGTCTCCGTCGGCTCGATCAGGAGACATTCAGGCACCAGGAGGGGGAAATACGTCGTCGGAGCATGAAAACCATGGTCGAGCAGCCGTTTCGCGAAGTCCATGGCGGTCACCTCGAGGTCACGCGCCTGACGTTTCAGAGTAATGATGAACTCGTGACTGGCGCGCCGGGTCGGGTAGGCCGCATCGAATCCCCGCTCCTTGAGCAGCGCCAGCAGGTAGTTTGCATTGAGCGTGGCGTACTCGCCAACCCGGCTCATCCCCTCGCGTCCCAGCATGCGCATATAGATATAAGCACGTAGCAGGACCCCGGCGTTGCCCATGAAAGCAGACAGGCGGCCGATGGACTGCGGGCGATCCTTCTCGGCAAGCCAGCGGTACCGCTCACCTTCCCTGCCCACGATGGGGATCGGCAGAAATGGCTCCAGCCGCGCACTCACGCCCACCGCACCCGCCCCCGGCCCTCCACCGCCGTGCGGCGTCGAGAAGGTTTTGTGCAGGTTCATGTGAATGACGTCGAACCCCATGTCGCCCGGACGCACCTTGCCCAGGATGGCGTTCAGGTTCGCTCCGTCGTAATAGAGTAGGCCCCCCGCCGCGTGCACGATACGAGCAACCTGCTCTATCCGCCGTTCGAAGACGCCGAGCGTCGAAGGGTTGGTGAGCATGATGCCCGCGGTGTTCGGACCCACCGCAGCCTCGAGGGCGGCGAGGTCAACGTCACCGGCCGCATCCACCGGAATCTCCCGCACCACACACCCACACATGGTCGCCGTCGCCGGATTCGTGCCGTGCGCGGCTTCCGGAACGATGATCTCATTTCGAGCGAGGTCACCACGCGAGCGGTGGTAAGCGCGAATCATCGCCACACCGGCGAATTCTCCGTGAGCGCCAGCCATCGGACTCAATGCCACGGCCTGCATGCCGGTCACTTCCTTTAGCATCTCCTGCAACTCGTGCATGCAGGCGAGGAAGCCCTGGCCGTGGGACTCCGGACCAAGCGGATGCCGCGCGAGAAACTCCGGCAACATCGCGTACTGGT
>JAQGOC010000386.1 GCA_028293805.1 Gammaproteobacteria bacterium | reverse complement strand
GACGAGCTGAAAGACGATCTGCCCGCCGTCGAGAATCGGAATGGGCAGCAGGTTCAGAAACCCCAACGACAGGGAGATGAGAACGAGGAAACCCATGAAGGATGCCACCCCGGCCTCGGCCGAATCGCCCGCGAATTCGGCAATGGAAAGCGGACCGCTCAAATTCTTCATCGACACATGCCCGGTCAGCATGCGCCCGAACAGGCGGGCTTGCAGCACCGTCATGCTCCAGGCTTCCTGAGTTGCACGCGCAAACGCCGCCGCGGGCGTAAAGTCGGTATGCACCACGAAACTGTCAGGAAATGTAACCGCCGGCTGCATGACCCGTATGCGACCGACGCGCTTGCCGCCAGCGTCCTCGTTCGCCACCTGCACGCGCACCGTGCGTTCCACCCCACCGCGCCGGTAAGTGATGTCGACGCTTTTTCCCGGCTGGGCGCCGATGCGGGCGACGATGTCGCGGAAGTCGTTCACCGGGGCACCCTGGATCGCAACGATCCGATCGCCCGCCTTGAGACCGGCGCGGGCCGCGGGTCCGTCGGCCACGACTGTGCCGAGCACGGCCGGCACCGGCGGGTACCAGAACTCAAACCCGAGACCCTTGAAGAGCTCCGAGGGCTCGGTCAGCCGGACTCTTTGCGCACTGTCCGGCACGCTCAACGTCGCCACCCGCGTGGCGCCATCCTTGCCGCGCACGGCCAAGGCCGCATTGCCCTGCGAGCTCATCGCTTCCAGCAAACCGAACACGACATCTTTCTGGCCGCTGACGGGAGCGCCGTTGATCGCCTTGATCTCATCGCCCGAGCGCAGGCCCGCCCGCGCCGCGACGGAGCCCTGCATCAGATCGCCGACGATCGGCTTGGCTTCGTTCACCCCGCTCGTCCAGAACATCCCCCAAAGCACGAGGATCGCGAACAGGATGTTGAATGCGGGTCCGGCCAGCAGCACGACGATTCGCTGCCAGGGAGGTTTGCGCGTGAAGGAGCGCGCCAGATCCTCGGGCGCCACCGGTCCTTCGCGCTCATCGAGCAGCTTCACGTAGCCGCCCAGCGGAATGGCCGCCACCACATACTCCGTGCGATCGGCGCCCGCGACGCGGCTCAGCAGCGGCTTACCGAAGCCGACGGAGAATCTCAGCACCTTGAACCCGAGGCGCCGCGCAACCCAGTAGTGGCCGAACTCATGCACCGTGACCAGCAGGCTCACGGCCACGATGAACCACAACGCGTACCAGATCACACTCATGCGTGAGCGCCCCTTGCCGACTCACCCTTTATGGTGTCTAGAGCGGCGCGTGAGCCATAAATCTGCTCACGAGCCAGTTGTCTGCTTTCGATATCGGCGGCCAGCACGTCCTCCAGGGAACCCACGACCCCGCCCGTACACCGTGTGACCACGGCTTCAATGACTGCTGCGATCTCGAGAAAGTTCAATCGGCGGTCCAGGAACGCCTGCACGGCAACCTCGTTGGCGGCATTGAGTACGGCCGGGGCCAACCCACCCGCCCGGGCCGCCGCCTGCGCCAGGGCGAGGCAGCGGAACTTGTCGTGATCAGGAGCCCGGAAGTCGAGCCGGGCCGTCCTGATGAGATCGAGGAAGTCTACACCGGAGGCGATTCTCTCGGGCCATGCCAGCGCATGGGCGATCGGGGTGCGCATGTCGGGCGAGCCGAGCTGCGCGAGCACCGAGCCGTCGAGATACTCCACGGCCGAGTGAACGATGCTCTGCGGGTGGACGACGACCTCGATCTTCTCGGGCGGCAGCCCAAACAGCAGGCAGGCCTCGATGAGCTCGAGACCCTTGTTCATCAGGGTGGCGGAGTCCACCGAGATCTTGCGTCCCATGACCCAGTTGGGATGCGCGCAGGCCGCCTCGGGAGTGGCGGTCTCGAGCGCTTCGCGAGTCCAGTCGCGAAACGGCCCGCCGGAGGCCGTCAATAAGATCCGCCGCACCCCGGGGGGCGCTGCTCCGACGCGCGAGTTATACGGCAGGCATTGGAAGATGGCATTGTGCTCGCTGTCGATCGGCAGCAGCACGGCACCCGCGGAGCGCACGGCCTCCATCAGAAGCGGCCCGGCCATCACGAGCGATTCCTTGTTGGCGAGCAAGAGTCGCTTGCCCGCGCGCGCGGCGGCCAGCGTCGACCTCAATCCCGCGCCACCGACGATTGCAGCCATGACGCAGTCGGCCTCAGGCAGCGCGGCAATCTCGACCAGGCCGCTCTCGCCAGCAAGGACGCGTGTCTGCGGAGCGGAATCGCCCAGTAGGCCGGTGAGCTCCCGTGCAGCCGCCTCATCTGCTAATGCTGCGTACGCGGGACGCCAGCGAGCAATTTGTTCCGCCAGCTTCGCCGCGTTGCGGTTCGCTCCGATCGCTACGAGACGGAAACGATCCGGGTGCCGCGCCAGTACGTCGAGGGTGCTCTCGCCGACGGAGCCGGTGGAACCAAGCACGACGACGCCGATCACGCCACCACTCCGAGAATGGTCAGGCCGAAGAACAACACCGGGGCGGCGCCCGTTATGCTATCGATACGATCCATCACGCCCCCATGCCCTGGAAACAGGGTACCGCTGTCTTTCACTCCCGCGAAGCGTTTCAGGAGGCTTTCGGTGAGATCGCCGACGATGGAAAAACCCACGACGGCCAGACACAGCGGCAGAAATGCATACAGCGACAGTCCGAACCACTCACTCCCGGCGACGGCCACGACAGCGCTCAATGCAAAGCCACCGAGCACGCCTTCCCATGTCTTGCCGGGGGAAACATCCGGTGCGAGCCGGATGTGGCCATAGCGGCGACCGGCGAAGTAGGCGCCTATGTCCGCGCCCCACACCAGCAGCAAGGTGAAGAGCACCCATTGTGCGCCCTGCGGCAAATCGAGCCGCAATCGCACCAGGGCGAGCCATGCCGGTACGAGCGCCAAAACGCCCGCAAGTCCGGCTGACCAGGGCGCCACGCTGCGCGGCGCGAAGATGATCCATCCGAGCGCCACGAGCCACCACAGCACGGCAGTGACAAGAACTACGTTCCGGCCCTCAGGCATGGCGGTTACATACCACACAACGGGCAGCAGCAAGGCCACCACGGCGACATAGGCCGCCCGTGCCGGGCTGGCGGACGGACGCAGAAATGCGGACCACTCCCACGCTCCTGCCAGCACGAGCGCCGTCATGACAATGACCGTCGCCACGGGCGGCAGCCACAACAGGATCCCAAGGAGTGACGCAGCAAGAATGACGGCGGTAATGATCCGCTTACGCAAAGCTTCGTTCACGGCGCGCGGCCGCCGGAAGCTCCGGGCGCAACCTGTTCGCCCGTCAAACCGAAGCGTCGCTGCCGGCTGCCGAAAAACGCGAAGGCCGCCTCGAGCTCGGCCACGTCGAAGTCGGGCCACAGGCGGTCGCTGAAATAGAGCTCGGCGTAGGCGGCATTCCACAGAAGGAAATTACTGATCCGCTGCTCGCCGCCGGTGCGGATCAGGAGCTCGGCGTCGGGCAGTCCCGCGAGTTGCAGGCTGTCTGCAAAGCGCTGCTCATCGATGTCGTCCGGTCTTAATGCACCACTCGAACATTCTTTTGCAAGCTTTTGGGCAGCCTGAAGAATATCCCAGCGTCCGCCGTAGCTCATCGCAATCTGCAGCCGCAATCCCCCGTTCCCGCCCGTGCGCTCCTCGGCCGCGGCGATGCGCGATTGCAGGCGCACCGACAACGTGCGGCGGTCACCGATGAAACGCACCCGCACACGCTTCGCGTGCAGCTCGGCAATCTCCCGATCCAGCGCCTCCACGAACAGGCCCATGAGACTCGCGACTTCCTCCACGGGCCTGCGCCAGTTCTCGCTGGAAAACGCAAACAGCGTGAGGGCCGTGACTTCGCGGCGCGTGCATTCCTGAATACACATGCGCACCGGGTCGAGCCCGGCCTTGTGGCCCGCCGAACGCGCCAGTCCGCGGGAGGCGGCCCAGCGGCCGTTGCCATCCATGGTGATCGCGACATGCCGGGGCCCGATGTTGGGCACGGCGCGAGTCATCAAACCTGCATGACCTCCTTCTCCTTCGCCGCGAGCAGCTGCTCGATGTCGGCGATGTGCTTGTCGGTCAGCTTCTGCACTTCCACTTCGGCGCGCTTCTCGTCGTCCTGGGACACGAGCTTTTCCTTCAGCAGGTCCTTGATGGCGGTCATGACATCGCGACGCACGTTGCGCACGGCGACCCGGGCGCCCTCGGCGTCCTGCCGCAAGACTTTCGTGATGTCGCGGCGGCGGTCCTCGGTGAGTGCGGGCATCGGAATGCGAATAATGGTGCCCGCGGTCATCGGGTTGAGCCCGAGATCCGATTTGTGGATGGCCTTCTCGATCGGCTGCACCATGGTCTTTTCCCACGGGGAGACCACGAGCGTGCGCCCGTCCTCGACCGCGATGTTCGCCACCTGGTTGAGGGGGGTGTCGGTGCCGTAGTAGTCCACCTTGAGGTGCTCGATGAGGCTCGGGTGAGCCCGGCCGGTGCGCAGCTTCTTCAGGTCCGCCTGGAAAGTCTGCACACATTTCGTCATGCGCTCGCGCGCGTCTTTCTTGATGTCATCCAGCATTGCCAAACTCCCGGTTGGGCGCCCTCATGATCAAACGCTACTCGAACGTGACCGTCGTGCCAACGTCCTCGCCACGGACGATGCGTGTCAGATCCCCGGAATTGTTGAGATTGAAGACCCGCAAAGGCAAGCGGTTGTCGCGGCACATGACGATCGCGGTGGCGTCCATCACGTTCAGCTTGTCCGTCAGCACCTTGTCGAAGGTCAGACGGGTATAACGCACGGCAGCCGGATTCCGCACCGGATCGTCCGAATAGACGCCGTTCACCTTGGTCGCCTTCAGCAGAATATCGGCATTGATCTCGATCGCCCGCAGCGATGCGGCCGTATCGGTGGTGAAGAATGGGTTGCCGGTCCCGGCCGCGAATATCACGACCCTACCCTTCTCAAGATGTCGCACGGCGCGGCGACGGATGTAGTCCTCACACACCTCGTTGATCCGGATCGCTGACATGACACGCGCGTGCATGCCGAGGCTCTCGAGCGCGTCCTGCATGGCGAGCGAGTTCATCACCGTCGCCAGCATGCCCATATGATCGGCGGCGACGCGGTCCATACCGGCGCGCGCGAGGCCCGCTCCGCGAAAGATGTTACCGCCGCCCACGACGACGGCGACCTGCACACCCATCTCGATGATGTCCTGGAGCTCTCCGGCGATGCGCTTCAACACCGCGGGGTCGATGCCGTAATCGCTGCTGCCCAGCAATGCCTCGCCCGACAGCTTCACGAGGATCCTGGTGTAGCGGGACTGTCTCGTCTCGTTCATCGCCTTTAACCTCGCTTTACACGCCGCTTTTCGGGATCTGCCGCGAAAAAGGGCTTCCGGCATTGGGCTGGAGCTTACCTGCGCGTGCGCGGCACCGTTTCGTGGGGTTTAAAAAAACCCCGCGCGTGGCGGGGTCTTCTGTGTTACCTGCGCACCCGTCAGTGCTTGACCGTGGTCGGAGCCGAAGCCTTGGGACCTGCTCCCGATACCTGAGCCATGACCTCCGCGACGAAATCTTCCTGCTTCTTCTCGATGCCGGCGCCGACCTCGAAGCGCTCGTAGGCGGTGGCTTCCGCTTTCGCACCCTTCAGAAGCTTCTCGATCGTGACATCCGGATCCTTCACGAACGGCTGCCCGGCGAGGGTGATCTCCCCCAGGGACTTGCGTAACCGTCCTTCGACCATCTTCGCGACGATCTCCGGCGGCTTGCCTTCGGCCTGTGCCTGCTCCGTCAGGATCTCCCGCTCCTTGGCGACCACGTCCGCCGGCACCTGCGCCTGGCTGAGGTATTTCGGGTTGCTCGCCGCCACATGCATCGCGAGATCGTGCGCGAGCTGCACTTCGCCACCCTTTACCGCAACCAGCGCACCGATGCGCGTGCCATGCACATACGCACCAAGATGATCTGGCGAGGTAAGCACGACGAAACGCCGAACGCTGATGTTCTCACCGATTTTCGCGATCAGCGTGCGCCGTCGCTCCTCGATGCTTTCGCCGCTCTCCAGCTTCGTGGCGAGCAAAGCCTCGAGCGAGGCCGGACGGACCGCCAGGGCACGCGCGGCAACCGCCTGCGCAAAGCCACGGAAGTCCTGTTCCCGGGCCACAAAGTCGGTCTCGCAGTTGATCTCGACCATGGCGGCCGTGTGCGCGTCGCTCGATTTCTCGATGACGACCACACCCTCGGCCGCGACCCGGGAGGCCTTCTTGTCGGCCTTCGCGAGCCCCTGCTTGCGCATGAGATCGGCCGCGGCATCCAGGTCGCCCTTCGTTTCGACGAGTGCCTTCTTGCACTCCATCATGCCCGCGCCGGTGCGCTCGCGGAGCTGTTTGACTGCGTCTGCTGTGATGTTCATGAGTTAACGCATCCGGGAATTACTCGCCGCGACCCTTGCGGCGACCGGCGCCGGCCGTCGGGCGGCGGGGCGGGACGACCTGCGTGGGAGCGGGTCCGACGACCGCTGCCGCGACGGCCGCGACCTCCTCAGCCTCCAGATCCTCTTCCTCCGGGAGAGCCGTTGCTTCCGCGCCCGGAACACCAGCTGGTACCGCGGCAGCGGGGAGCTTGCGGCGAGCTGCCGTCTTCTTACGTACGTTCGCCTGTGGCCGCGGGCGTCCACGGGCGGACTTCTTGCGGGGATTGCCGGCTTCGTCGAGCTCGACGAACTCGTCCTCACCAACAGGCGCGCTGGGGACCGATTCGCGGCCCTCGAGCACGGCGTCGGCGATGCCGCCGGCATAGAGCCGTATCGCCCGCATTGCGTCGTCATTGCCGGGAATTACGTAATCGATGCCGTCGGGCGAGCAATTCGTGTCCACGATGGCGACCACCGGAATACCGAGCTTCGCGGCTTCGTGGATCGCAATCTTCTCGTGGCCGACGTCGACGACGAACAGCGCGTCCGGCAGCGACTCCATGTTCTTGATGCCCCCCAGGCTCCTTTCGAGCTTGTCCATCTCGCGGCGCAGCTGGGTCGCTTCCTTCTTGCCGCGCTTGTCGAGCGCGCCGGAGACGGCCAAATCGGTGATCTCGGCCAGCCGCTTGATCGACTGGCGGATCGTCTTGAAGTTCGTGAGCATGCCGCCGAGCCAGCGCTGGTTCACGAAAGGCTGGCCCGCCCGCGCGGCTTCCGTCTGGACGGCCTCGCGTGCCGAGCGCTTCGTGCCGACGAACAGCACGGTACCGCCGTCGGCGATGACACTTTTAACGAAGCCGGCAGCCTCCACATACATGGGCTGCGTCTTCTCGAGATTGATGATGTGAATTCGGTTGCGTTCGCCGAAGATGAAAGGAGCCATCTTCGGGTTCCAGAAACGGGTCTGATGTCCAAAATGGACACCCGCTTCCAGCATCTGTCGCATGGACACGCTGGGCATGAAAATCTCCTGCTTGGGTTGAGCCTCCGCGTATCCCTCGTGGCCATCCCCGGCAAAGCGCAAGCGCTTGAGCTCTAGGGACACCCAGCCACAGAGGTGTCGATACGCGTGTGGGGTTAGTAAGTTACAGTGCGTTGCCAAAAAAGGCCGCGCTTTATACCATGAAGACCTCGTCCGAACAACGCCTTACGCGCCCTTGACCGACGCTGTCCCGGCAGCGGTCGAGGGATGAGATTTCGAGCCACTATGCACGTCACGATCAAGACTCCCGAGGAACAGGAAAAGATGCGCACCGCCGGCCGGCTGGCCGCCGAGGTGCTGGACATGATCGGGGAACACGTCGTACCCGGAGTGACGACGGAAGAGCTGGACCGTATCTGTCACGACTACATCGTGGAGGTACAGCGCTCGATCCCGGCGAACCTCAATTATCGCGGGTTCCCCAAGACGATCTGCACGTCCGTGAACCACGTCGTCTGCCACGGTATTCCGAATGACAAGCGCCTTAAGGCGGGGGACTTCGTCAACATCGATGTCACCGTCATCAGGGAAGGATTCCACGGCGACACGAGCCGCATGTACTTCGTAGGCAAGCCGCCGGCGCACGCCCAACGGCTCGCCGAGACCTGCTTCGATGCCATGTGGCGCGGTATCGAAACCGTGCGCCCCGGCACTCACCTGGGCGATATCGGCCATGCGATTCAGGCCTTCGTCGAGGAGCGTGATTATTCCGTCGTGCGCGAATACTGCGGCCATGGCATTGGCCGGATCTATCACGAAGACCCGCAGGTTCTGCACTACGGCGAGCCCGGTACCGGTCTCGAATTGCGGCAGGGAATGACGTTCACCATCGAACCCATGGTGAATGCCGGCAAGCGGCACGTCCGCCTGCTCCCGGACGGCTGGACGGTCATTACCAAGGACCACTCGCTGTCGGCGCAGTGGGAGCACACTGTGCTCGTCACCGAGACAGGTTTCGAAGTGCTCACGCTCGGCGCACAGGGCCGTAAACACTGAATGAACGAACTTTCGCCACCCGAACACCCCCGCCCCGGTCGCAACGGCTCTGGGTGGGCCGCTGATGGCGCTGGCTCATCCCGGGCCGCAGGCGCTTTCAGCCAATAAACGAATGGTCGCTACCGACGACGTCGACCTATCTGAAGAGGTACTCCCTGCAACATCGTGGAGCGCTCCTTGGCCGCTCCTTGGCCGCTTACCCGTTCTGCTTGCCGAAGCGCAAGGCTCGCCGGCCGCCTACCGCGAGCTGCTGCGGCACGCTCATGAGGAGTTGAAAGGCCGCTTCCTTGCGGAAGAACCCGTCGAAGGTCTCGTACACGCCCGCGCGGCGCTGGTCGATGTCGTGCTCCGGGAAGTGTGGCGCGCGCAGTCCGTTGCGGATACCGCTTCCTGGGCATTGGTCGCTGTTGGCGGGTATGGCCGTGGTGAGCTGCACCCCTGCTCTGACATTGACATCCTGCTCCTCGTGCCGCAGCCGCCAGACCCGCAGGGGCGCGGGGTGGTCGAGCGGTTGGTCACCTTCTTGTGGGACATCGGACTTGAGGTCGGTCATAGCGTACGCACCGTCGAGGAGTGTGCGCAGGAGAGCGCGGCCAATGTCAGCGTAATGACCACGCTCATCGAAGCGCGACTGCTCGCCGGCAACGAGGCGTTGGTCGCGCAGATGCGCACAGCCCTCGGCCCGGATCGCGTCTGGCCCGTAAAGGATTTCTTCGAAGCGAAGGTTCGGGAGCAGGCGGATCGCCACCTGAAAGCCCATGACACAGCGTACAACCTCGAGCCGAACGTCAAGACCGGCCCGGGGGGCCTGCGCGACATCCAGACGATCGCCTGGGTCGCCAAGCGGCATTTCGGCTCCGACACGCTCGATGGTTTGGCCACGCGTGGCTTTTTGAGCGGGGCGGAGCTGCGCCGCCTGAAACAGGCGCAGGCGGTTCTGTGGAAGGTGCGGTTCGGCCTGCACGTGCTGACGGGCAGACGCGAGGATCGGCTGCTGTTCGACCACCAGATCCGGTTGGCGCAGACCTTCGGCTACGAGGATGCCTCGTATACCCTGGCGGTCGAGCAGTTCATGCACCGCTACTACCGCACTGTCATGGACGTAAGTCTTTTGAACGAGCTGCTGCTGCAGCTCTTCCGCGAGGCGATCCTCAACGAGAGCGAACCGCCGCGGCCCCTGAATCCCCGCTTCCAGGTGCGCAACGGGTCGTTGGAAGCGGTGAGCGATGACGTGTTCGTGCGCACGCCCTCGACATTGCTCGAGTTGTTCGTGCTGCTGCAACAGAATCCGGAGATCAACGGCGTACGCGCCTCGACGATGCGGGCTGTCGCGCGCAGCCTGTGGCTGATCGATGAGGAGTTCCGGCAGAACCCGCGCCACCACCGGTTGTTCCTCGAAATTCTGCGTTCGCCCGTCGGCGTGACGCACGAACTGCGGCGCATGAATACCTACGGCGTGCTGGGGCGCTACATTCCGGCGTTCGGACGGATTGTCGGGCGCATGCAGTACGACCTCTTTCATGCCTACACGGTCGATGCGCACACCCTGTTCGTGGTGAGCAACCTGCGGCGTTTCGCGATCCCGCGATACGACCACGAATTGCCCGAAGCCTCGCGTGTCATGCAGCAGCTGCCAAAGCCGGAGGTTGCCTACCTTGCCGCGTTGTTCCACGACATCGCCAAAGGCCGCGGCGGCGACCATTCCGAGCTCGGGGGTGTCGATGCGGAAGCGTTCTGCCTCGAGCAGGGCCTCTCGCCTTACGACGCACGGATGGTGGCTTGGCTCGTACGCAGTCATCTGGAGCTCTCGATCACCGCCCAGAAGCAGGACATCAGTGACCCGCAGGTCATCAGCGCATTTGCGCGCAGAGTTGGAGACGAGGCGCACCTCGACTATCTCTACGCTCTGACCTGCGCCGACGTGCGCGGCACGAATCCGAAGCTGTGGAACTCCTGGAAAGCCTCCCTCTTCCACGACTTCTACGCCCGGGTGAAGCGCGCGCTGCGCCGGGGCCTGGAGAGCCCGATCGACCAGGAGCAGCTGGTGCGGGAGACGCAGGACGCCGCGCGGCGCCTGTTGGTCGAGCGCGGGGTTGCCGAGACCGATGTCGAACGGACCTGGACGAGATTTTCCGCCGCTTACTTTCTCCAACATTCGCCGGAAGAAGTGGCGTGGCATGCACGCCTGCTGGCGGAGCGCGATCCCGGTTCCGACGAACCCCTCGTCGCTCTTGATCCGCGCAGCGTGCGCGGCACGACGGCAGTACTGATTTTTACCCGCCCGCGCCGTCACGGATTCGCACGTACCACTGCAGTGCTCGACCAGCTCGGACTGAACATCGTGGACGCGCGCATCACGCCAACCGGCGATGGCTTCAGCCTCGATCTTTATCACGTGCTCGAAGACGATGGCGCGCCGATCACGGATGACGACCGGCAGAACGAAATCGAACACGCGATCTGGCGCTCGCTGCAGCGACCCGAGGACACGGCGTTCGCTGT
>JAQGOC010000334.1 GCA_028293805.1 Gammaproteobacteria bacterium | reverse complement strand
TGGGCGTCGGTGGCACGGGAGCCAACACGCAGGGCGTCGGCGGCACCGGCAAGTCAGTCGTGGCCCTTGGCGTCGGTGGCACCGGAGCCAGCACGCAGGGCGTCGGCGGCACCGGCAAATCAGCCGTGGCCCTTGGCGTTGGTGGCACGGGAGCCAACACGCAGGGCGTCGGCGGCACCGGCAAGTCAGTCGTGGCCCTTGGCGTCGGTGGCACGGGAGCCAACACGCAGGGCGTCGGCGGCACCGGCAAGTTAGTCGTGGCCCTTGGCGTCGGTGGCACGGGAGCCAACCCGCAGGGCGTCGGCGGAACGGGCGCTAACTAATTCAACTCGCTGCAGGCCCCGTTCACAGACTCTCACAGCGAGCGTCTGCTTATAAGTCTCTCGCGCCTACGCGGCACATGCATATCGGCTGCTGCAGCCCAGCATTACTGCCGGGCAACTGCGTGCATATTTGCGTGCATACGTTCAACGGATCCCTTCAATATTCCCCTTGCCGGGTTCTATTAGCACCCGCCTCTTTGGTACACGTCCACGCAAAGGTGGTTCATGGCAGGTAGCGAGCGCCTTCGAAAAACAATAATAGATCGAAAACGCGCCGAATCCCTTCTCTACCCCACAGCAGCGTTTCTGCATGCTGGCGGCTTGACCAAGAAAGATTCACTGGCCGTCCTTTCTTCAGTCATTGACGAAATTGTGAAAGGTGAGAGAGCGCGACACATGGAGCACATTGGACACCCGACGCCATATGCCGATGTTGTGGCCGCCTGGATGAGGCGCAAGCAGTTTGTGGATTCGTCAGGGCTTCCTCGCATCCTGCCGCTGTCAGGTCCCACCGGCTTCGCGACACTCGTCCAAAAGGTCAGCCCCGGCACAAAGGTACGAACGGTGCTGTCCGTGCTGATGCGCTATCGCAACGTACGCCGGACTAAAGATGGGAGGTATGAACTTCTCAGGCCATTTTTTTATGCCAATAGCCACAAGACCACAGCCTTTGAGCCGATTGCGTACTTCTTGAACGATGCCACTGCCACACTGTCCCAAATTTTGAAACAGCGGCAGGCGCGTTACCCCGAGCAGTTTTGGCGCAAAGTGGAAAGTGTTTACGTTTCAGAGGCAATCGCGCGGAAGTTTGCCGCATTTGCCCGCGAGCGAAGTCTTCTCTTCCTCGAAGAGCTCGATGATTGGTTAGAAGCGCACCGGCGCACTGCTGTGAATGGTACGACCAATCGACGTCGCGTTGGGTTAGGACTTTTTTCAATTTACTCCAGCCCCGAAGCCGCAACGCCAAAGAGCTAGTCCGATTCGGTGGATATTTGCAGCCATAGGCCTTTGATTGCGCAGAAAACTCCCTAATCGCAATAGCAAGCCCGCGGCGGACGACGTTCTGGCTGCCTTGCTCCTTCCGATCAGCCGCCTGATGCTGACAGCTGGGATAGGCATTGACGAGTTGATCCATGCCGCAAGACAAGCGTATGTACAAGCTGCTATCGCGGAAGTGTTCCCGTCAGGAGCGCGAGTAAACATTTCACGCCTTTCGGTTGCTACAGGTTTGACCCGGAAAGTGGTCTCCTCGCTTGTCAGTAAACTCAACGGCAACCAGACTCGTTTAGCCGGTCGAACTAAGGAGCAGCGCGCAATGCGAGTGCTGCGGGGCTGGCGAATCGATCCGCGTTTCCACAAGCAAAATGGCCAGCCCGCTCAGTTGCCACTACGAGGAGATCGGATTGCGTTCGCGTCCCTGGTGAAATTGTATGGGGGAGATGTCACCCCAACATCAGTGCTGCGAGAGTTGGAACGCATGAAAGCCGTTGTGATCACGCGATCTGGAGCATTGCGCATGCGTCCTTTGGCCGCGCCCTTCCAAGCTCAAACAACTCAGCACATGCTGGAACTCGCTCGTCTCTTTGGGGATTTCGCACGCACCATTACTCAACCGCATCTCGACAAGGAGCCACCTGCTTTTTTCGGCTTCAGGGACTGTGCCACTATGTCTTCGGACGATCGGGCCCGATTTCACAGAACGTTTTCGAAACGTGCTGCGGCTCTACTAGAGAGCTTCGATCAATGGCTGGCCAGCCGTGGAGAGACTCGCGAGGCCGCAGACAAAATGACCCGCGTGGGACTCGGCGTGTACCTGGTGAATAACACTGCCCCACGGCCGCTTTTCTCGGCGGAGCCGCTGTCAAATCGACGACAGCGTCGTAGTTCAAATTAGCCCTGTTTGTCCGAGGCCCGAGTGAATTCCTCCCGCAACACCTTGCGCAGAATCTTGCCCACATTCGACTTCGGTAAGTCGGCCTTGAAATAGACGTGTTTGGGTGTTTTGTAGGCGGCAAGGGACTTGCGGCAGAACTCGATGATCTCGCGCTCGGTAAGAGCCGGATCTTTGCGTACCACGTACAGCGCAACGACCTCCCCCGAGTGCTCGTCCGATTGCGCGACAGCGGCAGCTTCGAGGATACCGGGGTGCATGACCGCCACGGCTTCGACTTCGTTCGGATATACGTTGAAGCCGGAGACGAGGATCATGTCCTTCTTGCGGTCTTCGATATACACGAAGCCGCGCTCGTCCATCCGTCCGATATCGCCGGTGCGTAGCCACCCGCCCGGCAACATCACCTGCGCGGTTTCGTCGGGGCGGTTCCAGTAACCCCGCATCACTTGCGGGCCGCGGACGCAGATCTCGCCGACTTGGCCGAGTTCCAGATCCTTCCCCGCATCATCCTTGATCGAGATTTCGGTGGAGGAGATCGGCAACCCGATCGACCCGTTGTACTCCGCTGTCGGGGGGTTGATGCAGGCTGCGGGCGAGGTTTCAGTGAGCCCCCAGGCTTGCGTCAGGATATGCCCCGTCACCTCTTTCCAGCGCTGTGCGACCGTGGCCTGCACAGCCATGCCGCCGCCAAGGGTGATCTTCAACTGACTGAAATCGAGCTTGTCGAATCCCGGCGCATGCAACAGCGCGTTGAACAGCGTGTTCACTCCACTTATGAAGGCGAAGGGATACTTCTTCATCTCCTTGATGACCGCGGCGAAATCGCGCGGATTGATGATGAGCACGTTTTTCCACCCGAGACGCGCGAACAACAGGCAGTTGGCCGTCAAGGCGAAGATGTGGTACAGCGGAATCGGCGTAATCAACACGCCAGGCTTCTCGCGAAAAAACTGGCCAATCCACGCTTCTGCCTGCTGCACGTTCGCGCATACGTTGCCGTGCGTGAGCATCGCGCCTTTGGCAACACCAGTCGTCCCTCCCGTGTATTGCAGGTACGCGAGATCGTCGGGCCCAACCTCCACTGGCGTAAGCGTCGACCCCTGTCCCGCGACTACCGCCGCCTTGAAGTCCACCGATCCTCCAATATTCCAGGGCGGCACCTGTTTGCGCCGGTGGCGAATGACGTAGTTGACGATCCAGGACTTCGGGAAGGGCAGAAAATCTCCCACCGCGGTGACGAGCACATGCTTCACCTTCGTGCGGGCGATTACCGCCTCGACGACGTGCGCGAAGTTCTCGAGCACCAGAATGGCCGTCGCGCCCGAGTCCGCGAGCTGATGCTCCAGCTCCGGCGCCGTGTACAGCGGATTGGTGTTCACGACCGCGAGCCCCGCGCGCAGCGCCCCGAACATCGCTATCGGATACTGGAGGGTGTTCGGCAGCATGATGGCGATGCGGTCGCCCTTCTTGAACCCCGTCTTCTGTAACCAGGCGGCAAAGCTACGCGACAGCTCGTCGAGCTCCCGGTAAGTGATGGTCTTGCCCATCTGCACATAGGCGGCCGCGTCGGCGTGTGCCGCGCAAGTGCGCTCCAGGAGCTCCTTCAGCGACCGCAGCCGGGTCGGATCGATTTCCGCGGGTACCCCTGGCGGGTACGACTTTAGCCAGACCTTGTTCATCTATCCCCCCTCAACGATTTTTCTTAAGTAGCGGCTCGAGCCCCTGCCAGAGGGTGTCCAGCACCAGCGGTTGTCCGCGCGCATTGGGATGGAGGCCGTCCTCCTGCATGAGCGCCGGGTCGAGAGCGACCTTCTCGAGCAGGAACGACACCAGCGGCACGTGCTGCTGCTGCGCGATTCCGGGAAAAATGGCGGCGAATTCGTTCGTGTACCGCGCGCCGTAGTTCGGCGGTATACGAATGCCGACGAGCAGCACGCGCGCGCCGGCCGCCTGGGAAAGTTGCACCATTTTCGCAATATTGTCCTTGGTCGTGGCGACCGGCAGGCCGCGCAGGCCGTCATTCGCACCCAGCTCGATGATCACCAGCCCAGGCTGGTGGAGTTGCAGCGCCCGCGGCAGGCGCTGCAGGCCACCGCTGCTGGTTTCTCCGCTCACGCTGGCGTTGACGACCTCGTATCCGTAACCTTGGGATCGCTGTCGCTGCGTAAGCAGCACAACCCAACCCTGCTCTGGCCGAATCCCGTAGCCGGCACTCAGGCTGTCGCCTAGCACGAGGATCGTACGGTCGGAGGCCACCGCGTTCTGGAGCGCGATGAATACCAAGCCGATGCCGAGCGCCCAGGCGCAAATCGTTCGTGACAGTGTTCTCAAGGCCGAAAACCTCTCCAAGCAGGTTAGCAGTCCCGAAGGTTCGCTGACTATCGTGCACGGTGTCTCGCTCGACATCGCTGCCGGCGAATCTGTTGCAGTGGTCGGAGCGTCGGGTGCGGGTAAATCTACCCTGCTTGCCTTGCTCGCAGGTCTCGATCTGCCCACCACGGGCCGTGTGCTGCTGGAAGGCACGGATCTCACGCAGCTCGACGAGGACGGCCGAGCGCGCCTGCGGGCGCAGCGCGTCGGCTTTGTCTTCCAGGCCTTTCACCTGCTCCCGGCCCTTACCGCGCTCGAGAACGTAATGCTGCCCCTCGAGCTTGCCGGAAGGCGCGACGCGCGCAGCGCCGCCTTCGAGACTCTGCAGCGCGTCGGTCTGAAGGACCGTACCGGCCATTACCCGCGTCAACTCTCCGGAGGCGAGCAGCAGCGCGTAGCGCTTGCACGAGGCTTTGTGACGCGGCCGGCCGTGCTGTTCGCGGACGAGCCCACCGGAAATCTCGATACCGCCACGGGCAGGCGGGTAGGTGAGCTGCTATTCGAGCTGAATGCGAATTCCCATACGACACTCGTTCTGGTAACCCACGACAGGGAGCTCGCCGCGCGCTGTGCTCGTATCGTGACCATGGAAGCGGGACGGGTGGTGTGAGCGTGCTGCGCGCCGTGACATTGGCTTTGCGCATGCTGGCCCGGGAGTGGCGCTCCGGCGAGCTCGGTGTGCTGATGCTAGCGTTGACCGTAGCAGTGTCCGCTCTGACGGGCGTGGGCTTTCTCGTCAGCCGCATCAGCACCGCCGTGGCCATGCAGGCCAGCGAAGTGCTGGCGGCGGACATTCGTCTCGGCTCTCCGCAACCTATCGCCGAACAGTACTTCGTCGAAGCCGCGCGCCATGGCCTGCGAACCGCACGCAATACGGCACTCCTGAGCGTGGTATTTAACGGCGATACGAGCCAGCTTACGAATCTTCACGCGGTGTCCGACGGCTACCCTCTTCGTGGGCAACTGCTCGTCGCGGATGAGCCCTTCGCCAAAGGCAGCCTGGCGCGGGGAATTCCAGCTCGCGGCGAGGTTTGGCCGGATTCGAAGCTGCTCGCAGCGCTGGGCGGGCGGCTCGGTACCACTCTCTCGATCGGCGCCGCGACTTTTCGTGTCAGCCACGTGCTGATTTCCCGGCCGGATCAAGGTGGCACGTTCGCCGACCTCACCCCGACACTCCTCATGAACGCAGCCGATCTGCCCGCGACCCAGTTGATTCAACCGGGCAGCCGGGTGAGTTACGGCGCGTTGTTTGCCGGCCGTCGCGACCGCATCGAGCCGTTCGAGACATGGCTGCGCTCCCACAAGAAACGTGGAGAGCGCCTGCGGGATATTGCGGAAGCCAGCCCACAGATCAAGAACGCAGTGGATCGAGCCGGTCGTTTTCTGAGCCTCGCGAGCCTCGTCAGCGTGCTGTTGTGCGCCATCGCCGTGGCAATGTCCGCGCGTCGGTACGTGTTTCGCCACCTTGACTCCGTCGCTCTCCTGAAAACTCTGGGAGCCACGCGGGCATTCACCCTCAGCGTCACTCTTCTGCAGCTTCTGGTTATCGCGCTGCTCGCCGCGATCACAGGTTCCGCGATTGGCTACCTGGCCCAGGAGTGGCTCGTCCGCACCCTTCGCGGACTGCTGACGAGCGCGGAGTTGCCCCCCGCGAGCCTGATGCCTGTTGGAATCGGCTTCATGACGGCGATCGCCGTGCTGGGAGGTTTTGCATTGCCTCCACTGCTGCAGCTTTCCCGCGTGCCGGCCATCCGTGTCCTGCGCCGCGACGTCGGGCCGCCGCCGCTGCTCATGCTGCTGGCCTTCGGGCCCGCAGTGGCGGTAGTCGTCATTCTGATCTATTGGGTCGTACTCGATTGGAAGCTGTTCTTCGGTTTCACGGTAGGCCTGGCAGGATTCATAGCGGCGTTGACCCTTGCGGGGTTCTTGCTCGTGGCTCTCGCGGGCAAGTTGCGCGGCAGCGTGGGTGTCGCCTGGCGCTATGGAGTGGCAAATCTGAGCCGTCGGCGCACCGAAAGCGTCGTGCAGATCGTAGCGTTCGGCACCGGCATCATGGTTCTGCTCCTGCTCAGCATCATTCGCGGCGACCTGAACAGCGACTGGCGCCACACCCTGCCGGCGAATCTGCCCAATTACTTCTTCATCAACATCCCCCCCGGCGAGCGGGATCATTTCGTGGGCTTTCTGAACGAGCACGGTGCGCGCACCACGCGTGTTCTGCCCATGATCCGTGGCCGCCTCACGGGCATCAACGGCCGGTCCGTCGACGACTTGCGCTTCGGAGGCGATCGCGGCGACAACTTCGCCACGCGGGAGCAGAACCTCACGTGGACGTCCGAGCTGGGCGCCGACAATCGCATCGTGGCGGGGAGCTGGTGGACCCGGGCCGACTTCGGCAAGCCGCTCGCCTCGCTTGCGACCGAGTTTCAGGAATCGCTCGGCGTGAAGCTCGGGGACCGGCTCAGCTTCGATATCGCGGGCGAGACTTTCGACGTCAGGGTCGCCAGCATCCGCAAGGTCAAATGGGACAGCTTCCAGCCGAATTTCTTCATCGTGTTCGCGCCGGGCGTGCTCGAGGACACCGCGGGCTCGTACATGACGAGCGCCTATTTCAATGCCACTGATGCGCACGCTCTTGCGCAGCTCGCGCGGACCTTTCCGAGCGTCTCCATCTTCGACATCGATGACCTGCTCGCGCAGGTGCGTTCGGTGCTCGACAAAGCGGTGCTGGCCGTGCAGAGCGTGTTTGTTTTCACCCTGTTCGCGGGCCTCACGGTCCTGCTCGCCGCCGTGCAATCGAGCCGGGATGAGCGCCGCTACGAAAGCGCGATGCTCCGCACGCTGGGCGCAAGTCGCAATACCGTTCTGCAAGGCGTACTCGCGGAATTCACGACCCTCGGCTTGCTGTCCGGCCTATTGGCGGCGGCAGGCGCTTCGATCGCCGCCTACTTCATGACAACTCGAGTGTTGGAGCTGCATTACACGTTCGAGTTATGGGTGTGGGGAGTCGGCCTCGCCGGAGGCACCCTGCTCGTGGCGGGCAGCGGCTGGCTCGCGACGCGCTCGGTCGTCAATCAGCCGCCGTTGATCACCCTGCGCGCCGGATAAGACTCGATTCAGGACGGCGGCGCGCCCGAAACGCGCCAAGGGCCGTTATTTCGTAATCAGCGTCCGGGCCTGCTCGGCCCAGAACAGAGCGTCGACATAGGCAGCGCGGATGAGGTGGGCAGGGACAGCGCCATATACGACATGGCTCCACGCGGCGCGCTCGTAAGCCCGGGTGCACTGCAGGGCTTCACCCAGAGCGCCTTCACCCGCGAGCAGTGCTCGCGCGATGGCGGCAGATAGCGGCAGCTCTTCGACTATCTTCTGAGTCGGCAGCCCCACTAGCACCCCGAGCAGTGAGAACAGGCCCGTGATAAAAAAGGGGCCACAGTCCTTCGCCCCGCCGAGCCGCCCAAGTTGCTCGCACATCCGCGCGCGCGTCATGGCATGGACGTAGAGACTGGGCGGACGATCATCGAAGCCTTGCAGGCACAGCAGCCCGCACAACTGGCGGAGGCTGTCGATGCCCAGGATCACGATAGCCTGCCGGATGGAGTCGACCTTGCGCGGCAGGTTGTAGTAACTGGAGTTGATGCAGCGGAGCACGTGGTAGGACATCGACACGTTCTGGCTGAGCAGCAGCTCCACTTCGTCCAGCGAATAGTCGGCGTTCTGCAGTGAGGCAACCAGGCGCAGCGTGCTCAGGCGGCTCGACGGGACACGCTTCGCACGGAAGGTCTGCGGATGCTGCAGAAAGTTGCCCTGGAACCCGTTGAAGCCCAGCTCGACGCAATGCTCGAACTGCTCCACGGTCTCGACCTGCTCGGCGATCAGCTCGAGCCCGCGGGCCTTGAGCTCCTTGACGAGCTGCTCCAGCTCCTGCGGCTCCAGGTGTGTGATCTCGAGCTTCGCGATGTCCGCGAAGTCGAGCAGTCTGGGATCGCTGACCTGCCGCGAGTAATCATCGAGCGCGATGCGATGACCGCGGGCGCGCAGCACCTTGATGCCCTCGATGACTTTGGGCTCGGCGCGCACATCCTCCAGCACCTCGATGACCACGAGCTCCGGCCGCAGCGGGAGATTCGGCACCGCGACCAGCAACTCCCTCGGAAAATTCACGTGGATGGGCAGCCCGCCCGCGAGGCGCTCGAGACCGATTTCCAGAGCGGCGTTCGTGACGACCTGCAAGGTCGCCTGCCCCGGATCGGTCACCTGGGCTTTCGCATCCCCGGGGGAGCGCCTGTACAGCAGCTCATAGGCGACCACGGCCATAGCCGCGTCGTAGATCGGCTGCCGCGCGACGAACACCTCGATCTGGGATTGCGCGGTGGCGAGCAGATCCGGGTTCTGTTGTACGTTCTGATGGCCCATGAGCGAAGCGAAATCGTGGCGCGGAGATGGAGGCAAAAGTGCGCTGAGCCGTCGGTGCCCGGCCGTTAGCTGCATCGGCTGTCGGCCTCAGGTCATGAGAGCGTCTGCCGCATGGGTGGCCGATTCGGGATGCCGATCACATTTATTCCATCGGCTGGCGGAAAAAATGCCCCTGCGCGCCGGGACCCTCAAAACAGTGCTCCCGGGCAATTTGACGTCGACCGTCAGATGTTCCGCCCCACGAGTTTGCACGTGATGATCGCGCAAGCTCGACTCTGCGATCGTTCTATCGTTGGACCCCGATGGTGATCCACGAGTCGGGCTCGGCGTCGCCGCGCCACGTCAGTCCCTCGATCGTCAACTGGTAGTTGCCGGGACCGAGGGCCGAGCTGTTCAGTGCAATGCGCAGATGACCGTTCGAGTCCTTCGCGAGATTGCTGATCACGGCGACACGACCCTGCTCGATGCGATCGATGGTCACGCGGAACACCTTGTAGGGCGAGCGCGATTCGTCGATCTTGAAATCCGCGAGCTGCGCGGGGCCGCCACCGATGGTGATCGCCGGAGTGTTAGAACCGCCCTCGCGGCTCGGGAGGAGGCGGATCTCGCGTGTGCTCGTGGCTGGATCCAGTGCCCGTTCGGTCGCCTGATTCTGCAGCCGCGTAATCTTCTGCCCCCTGGCCGCGTTTTCGCTGGCCACTACCGAGAGCGTTGCCCCAAGCACGAGTGCGGCAATCGCCAGGCCCACCGTGATCTGCGGCTTCTGCCAAAACGGTTTTCCCGATTCCTGCCATGGCTCCGGCTTGCCGCTCGCCTCGAGCAGACGCAGGCCGGCGTTCACCCGTTCGGGCAGGCCCAGATCGTCGAGCACCTGGGGGTTGTCCCGGCAGAAACGTTCGAAGTCGGTGGCTCCCTTGAGCGGCAGGCGACCGGACAGATAACGTTCGACAATCTGGTTTCGGGCAATGAAATCCCGATCCATCGGCGGCGTAGGAATAGGCACGGCCGGAGTTGGTGTCGCGACCGCTGTGGCGCTGGAGGGCGCCCGCGTGGCTGACTCGATCACCGTGCCAGTCACAGGCGATCCCACCGCGGCGCCGGGTGCCACCACTGGCGGCTCTACGGGATCCTCCAGCGACAGTGTTGGTTTCGTGATGGGTCCCGTAGGACCGGCCTGCGCGAGAGAGGCCACTGCAGTCGCAAAAGACGCCGCAGAGTCCGGAGTGGCCGGGATGTCAGAAGCAGCTGCGACTGCGGCGGAGAACACACCGGCGGAGTAGGCAGAGACCGCAGACGAAGTTGAGGCGGCTGAAGTAGAGGCAAAGGAGGGCGCGGAAGACGGCACGGCCGGTGCCGCCAACGTCGGCGGATTGACGTCCCATTCCGGAAGGGCCAACGGCGCTTCAGGGAACGTAGCTTCCGAAGAGGCCGGGGCCGCTGCGATGCGTGCTGCTAACGCAGCCAAAGCGCTCATAGAACCAGAAATCGAGGGACCAGCCGGTATCCCACCCATCGCAGGAGCGGCTGCAGCCAAGGGTGGCTGTGCGACCGGCGCCGGTACTGCGGGGGCGCTTGTTACCGAACCCGCCGACGTCCCCAGCCGCGGAGCCGCTTTTGCCGCCGGCGGAACAGCCGCAAGTGGCGCCGGGCGCGCGGGCGGTACCGCGGGGGCTGCTGATTTAAGCGGCGGCTTGCCGGGCCCGGAGCTTCGGGCAGACGTCATCGACGATACGGACTGACGCTTCCCGACCGGCGCAGCCGATGAGGTCACGGCTGCCGACGCCGACCGCGCACCGGGTGCGCCCGGTGGCAGCGAAGGCGTCGATGGTGCTAGCGCATTCGCGGAGGGTGCCGCCGCAGGCATGGATGAAGCGAGCGTTGTCGATGCCTGAGGCGCCGGCGCCAGTGCCGGAGATGAGGCCGCAGCCGGTGTCGTGGGAGCCGCGGCTGGCGCGGCCGAGGGTGTTGGGGCCGAAGTTGCCGAGCCCGATCCTGATGCTGTAGGCGCGGACACTGATCCCGATCCCGCACGTATTGCGGACGCATCGGAACCTTGTGCCGCATCTGCCCCGCTCTCTAGAGTCAACAACTGTTCAAGCCCAAGAAGGTCTTCCGAGTCCGGCGTGAACGGGTTGGCCGCGGGCGCCGCACCAGCCATGTTCGAAGTAACCGCCCGAGACGACCCGGCAGCGGCACCCTCGTCCAACAAGGTGAGCGACGAATCCGGATCGCTCCCGGTGAGCAGGCTCTCCGGGTCGAGCAACTCCGCTGCCGGGTCCAGCGGCCTGGATTTCCGGGATACGGGGGTGGCGGCAGAGGCGGAGGACGACTGTGTCGCTCCGCCGGCTACCCGGCCGTCGATAGGCGCTTCCACCGGCAGGTCGGTGAGGGGCTCAAAGACCGGGCGGGACGCAGCTTCCATAGTTTCGAGCCTCATAGCTTCGTCGAATGCGAATCGGCCGGCGCCATCCAGGGGCGACGGCGGTCCCTAAGGGCCGGTCCGATTGCGATCAACGCATTGGGCGTATCTAAGCAATGCTCGCGCGCAGTGGCCTCGCGATGGCTCACAGATCACCCTCTGGCCGTCCCGGTTCGTGACGCACGTCACACTTGCGAGGGGGCTTCTCGACCGCCGGACCTCTCCAAAACTGCTGTGCGCAGCCTTGCCTGACCCGATCGGGATACGAGCGGCGTTTGACTGTGCCGGACACATCTACATTAAAGGTTACCGATGTCCCCCGTCATTCCCGCCCTTCGCCGTGCCGCGCTGCACGCGCACGTGCATTCATCGCCCGCCAAGCCGGTGCCGCCGAGGGTGCCGAGATCACTACTTATAGCTCGGAGGAGGCTGGCGCGATCTCGTCCGACCTCTATCGCCCCACCCTGGGCGCAGCGATCCCTAATGACATGCGGGTGCCTGGGTACGCGCTCGTCCGGCAGGATCGGGACATCAAAATCGAAACCGGCCGCTCGACGGTGAAGTTCGCCAATGTCGCCGGTCTCATCGATCCCACCACTGTCAGCTTCACGTCGCTCAGCGAGTCGCGCTCCCGTGTCCTGGAGCAAAATTTCCAATTCGATCTGGTGAGCACGGACAAACTCCTGCTCAAGTACATCGATCAGCCCATCGTGGTGGAACGCGCCGCAGGAAATCACGCGAGACGGTTAGCGGGACGTTACTATCGTCGGTCGACGGACTCGTGTTGAAGTTGCACGATGGCACGCTCCAGACATTGCGCAACTACTCGTCCGTGCGCTTCCGCACTGCCGGAGGTTTGAATACGCGGCCGACTCTCGTTTGGAACGTCCTGTCGCCAAGCGGGGGCGAACAGCGGACGCGGGTGTGGAATCAAACGGGTGGCGTGACCTGAGATCGAAACGAAGGTCCGCAACCATAAGGACCAGCCGATGCGCGTGATCGTCAAGGAGACCTGTATCGCTGGAGCAACTGGAAGATTCAGTCCAAGACGCATGAATTTTCTAGGGAAGATGCGCACACAATCGCGTTCCCAATCGACGTACCGAAGGACGGCGAAGTCACTGTGAGGCAGCGCGTGCGTTACACGTGGTGAGCGCCAATCAACGGCGTTGCAAGATGGGCTCAGCAGCGGAAGTGCGTCACACTTTCGGCGGCTGCGGTGAGATAAATTCAGCTCTCAATGCAGATACCCCCCCTCCTCGATCCGACGCATTACCCCGACTCACCCTACGCGAGCGAGCTGCGCCGGGACTTTCCGGATTTACGTTTTTCGCCCGCGCTCGAGAAGGACTTTCAGGCATTCCACCTGGGGCGCACGCGCTCGCGCGTGCGCTTCTTTCAACTCGCGATCTGCCTGCTGTGTGCGGCCGTGGCGCTGCACTTCATGATCATCGATGGCATCCCCGCTCGCCGGGTGTTGGTGGGCTGGCCGGGGCTGGCGATTCCCGCCTGCCTGTTTCTCGCGTGGGCCTCGTGGAGCAGCTTCTACGAGCAGTTGTATCTGCCGGCCGCGAGGATCGCGCTGCCGCTGCTCGGCGTCGTCTCTGCCGTAGGCGTCGCGAGCCGGATGCTCAACGGACATCCCGATCCTTTTTACTTCCTGACTTCCTACAGCATCGCGCTCTTCTTTCTCGGAGGGCAGCTTTTTCGCGAGTCCGTCATCGCGAACGCGCTGATGATCGTCGCGCACGGCACGGCGCTGGCCTATGCGGGGGCACCCGTCGTGTCCGTTGTGTATTACGTGAGCGTGCTGACGGTCACGGCTGCCGTAGGAGCATTCGCATATCGCGGCGTTGAGCGGCAACTGCGCACCTCGTTTCTCGAGCGTGGACTCATGGGAGAGATGGCGGCTCGCGACGGGCTGACAGGCCTGAAGAATCGAGGCGCGTTCGATGATCACTTCCCCCGGCTATGGCAGCAGGGACTACGTGACCGTCGTTTGCTCGCGCTGCTGCTGATCGATGTTGACCACTTCAAGGCATACAACGACCGGTATGGACATCAGGCGGGCGATCACGCTCTGCGGCGCGTGGCGCAGGTCGTCCAAGGCTTTGCACGCCGCCCGCTCGACATGGCCGCCCGCTATGGGGGTGAAGAGTTCGTATTGGCATTGTTCGACCTGAGCGTCGAATACGTGCAGGAGATCGCGGAGCAGCTCCGCAGCTCGATCCAGTCCCTCGAGATTGTGCACGAGGACTCGCCTACGGCCCCATTCGTGACCGCGAGCATAGGGATCTCGGTCGTTCGGCCGAAACTCGGCAGAAGCCCGGAAGGGGCGGTGCAGCTCGCCGACGAATCGCTTTACAGTGCCAAGCGGGGCGGCCGCAACTGCGTGAAGCTGGTCGACTGCGACTGCGCGTTGTCCACGACCGGCACCTTCCGGCGCCGCGCCTGAGCCGCGGCAGGCTTCCCGAGCTCAGTTGAGGCCGGACGCGCTGAGGAAATACTCCACCTTGTCCCGGTAGGTGCGCGAGAGCTTGAGCTCGTGTCCGCCGTCGAGGGTAAGGAAGTACTCGCCGTTCATGTGCGCACGCAGACTTTTGACGAGCCGCAGGTTTACGATCGTCGAGCGGTGCACGCGCTGGAATAACTTCGGGTCCAGGAGCTCCTCGAGCTCTTTCATTGTGCCGCGCAGGATATGAGTGTCGCCTCCGGCATGGATGCACATGTAATCCCCGGCAGCATCGATCCATCGTATGGAGGCAACGGGCACGCGCACTGTCTCGCGGCCCTGTCGGATCGGTAAAACTTCAGGGTGCCGCATCTCGACAGCGGCGCGCCCGCGCGCCAGCAGCTCATCCAGAGCGAGCTCACCCGAGCCGGTAATCTCAGCGATGATTTCCACGAGCCGGTCGCGCTGGTTCACCGCGCTTTTGGCTCGCACATGCTCACGCACGCGATCGAGCGCGGCCTGGAAACGCACGGCATCGATCGGCTTCAGCAGATAGTCAACCGCTCGCGCCTCGAACGCCTTGATCGCGTACTGATCGTACGCCGTGATGAACACGAGGACGGGAAGCGATTCATGGGGAAGCTGCGCCAGCACTTCGAATCCCGACAATCCGGGCATCTGGATGTCCAGAAACACGAGGTCCGGCTTGTGTGCCTGGATGGCAGCGAGGGCTTCGCGGCCATTCGTGCATTGAGCTACGACGTCGAAGTCGCCTGCTTCATTGAGCCGGATCTCGATTCCACGCCGCGAGAGTGCCTCGTCGTCGACGATGATCGTGGTGATCTTCATGCGCGCGCCCTCGTCGATTCGGGATACGGCTGCTCCGTGCCGGGCTCGTCCGCGCCGGCCGTTTCCAGCGGCAGAGCCATGTCGATGCGCAGGCCCGGGCGGCTGTTCAACACGGCGAAACGGTGATTCTCGCCGTACAGCACCGCGAGCCGCTCGCGTGTGTTGCGAAGTCCGACGCCCCGGCGCTCGTTCGGGGAGAAGCGGTCCTGCATGCCCGGGCCGTCATCGGTCACGCTCACTTCGAGCATCGAGCCACGCGCGCGGCCCTCAATGCGTACGCAGCCGCCCTGTTCACGCGGGGAAACAGCGTACTTGAGCGAATTCTCCAGGAGCGGCTGCAGCAGCAGACTCGGCACGAGCGCCTCGAGCGCCGGCCCCTCGATGGCGTACTCGAGGCGCAGCCGCTCTCCGAAGCGCAGCCGTTCCGTACCGAGATACAGATCGAGCGCCTCGATCTCCTGGCGCAGCGTGACTTTCTTCATCGGATCCTGATCGAGCGTGTAGCGCAGGAATTCCGACAGACGCGTGATGGCGTGATTGGCCGTGCGATTCTGGTTGTCGAGAATGAGAGTCGAGATGGCGTTCAGCGTGTTGAATAGAAAGTGCGGGTTCAGCTGGTAACGCAGCATCTTCAGCTGCGATTCCTGCGCCAGGGCAACGGCTTTCAGCACCGCTTCCTGCTGCTGCTGCTGGGATTCGTAATACTTGATGCCGAAATAGAAGGCGCTCCAGCACATCAGCAGATAGGTCGTGGAAATGGCGCCCCCGAACAGCTCGAACAGGGTCTTGAACTGCCAGTCCGGCTCGACGAATTGCTTATAGGCGAGATTGATGACCGTGCGCAGGGCGAGCGCGGTGATGTAACAGGTGGCGAGCACTCCCAGGAAGATCGAGCGCGGCGCACGTCCCCACAGGCGCCGGTAGATGAATCGCATGGGCATCGACAAGACGAAGCCCGACAGCGCCGCCACCACGATCACCTGCGCGTAGCTGTTGGGTTTTTCGTACAGCAGCGCGCCAAAGTACTGTGTGATCGCGTACGCGCCCCAGCCGGCCGCGTGCAGGCTCCAGAACAGAACGTTGCGGTTGGAACGGAATTGTTCGAGCGTCAGCATGCTTCGGTACGCGGGCCGGGGAATGCGCGTAGGGGAAGCTTAGGCTATCTCGCTTGCGGCACGCGGCCGAATGAGCGCGCTCCACGCTCGGCTCGTCGCAGGTATCGCCGAAGAGGTCGTTGGGACCGAAAACGCCTGTCCGGGTGGGCGCGACGGGGCTCAAGTCCCTGAATTGCAGAGCAGAATCAGAGCCTAGCCGGCCTTTCCGGGCTCGTTGGCGGGATTTTGGGCCAGGGCGAGGGCCTCGAGCGGCTGTACCTGCGAAAGCGCCGGCCCCTGCGCGAAATCGCAGCCGATGGCCGTGAGCCACTGCAGGGAGGCCTGAGAGTCCACCCGCTTGGCCGCACAGTGGATCCCGAGAACCTTCACCGCCTGCACTATCGCAACCACCATGGCCTGCGAAAGCTTGTCGCGCAAGGCGGCCGATGTGAGCTTCGGGTCGATTTTCACGAGCCGTAGCGCTTTCGAGCGCAGCAGCGGCAGCACGGAGGAGTCGAACGAGAAGTCATCGATCACGACGAAGCAGCCAAGCTTGTCGCAGAGGGTGATGAACCGTTCCACCTGCGCGCGCCGTTGTGTGCACAGCGATTCGGCGATCTCGAAGCCCAGATTGTCGGCCGCGATCCCGTTGGCCCTGAGGCAGGAGGCCACGTGCTGGGGGAAGCGGTCGTCCTCGAGTGTCGAGATCGAGAGATTCAGGCTGAAGCTCGTCGGCTCCAGGCTCCAGGCCGGACGATTCGCGCCGAGCCAGCCGAGCAGGCGTTGCAGGGCGAACCCGTCAATCGCGGCCGAGGCGCGCTGGGTGTCGCGGTGGGGAACACGCGCCAGCACTTCATAACGCCGCGTCCGGCCGCCCGCGCGAAGTTTCGCGAACGGTTGCACTTCAAGAATCAGGCTCGTGGGGTCAAGAGCCAGCGTCCGTGCCGTGCCGGTGGCGCTCAGGTTAGCCAATGTCTGGACGGTGCCCGTGCTGCCTGGCCCGCCGAGCGATCTCGATATGCCGGTTGTGGCTGGCGTAGCGAGGGCCCTGGAAGTCGTGGTCGCCCCGGATGCCTTGGGCGCGCCCGCTGTGGTCTGTGTTGCAAGAGCCGGGTTGGCAACAGCAGCTGCGGTGACGATCGGGGCGGACACTCCGTCGGTTGCACTGGCAGAGGTTACGGAAGTGACCATTCCAATGGGCGCGTGCGCGGCAGATCCGTTTATCTCGCTCGGGGCCGCTACGTTTGTCACCGCTGCCGGCGCGGAGAACTGCAGGGCTGGTTCAGTTGGCTTTGCCGCGGCAGTTCCTGGCGCTGGCGAATTTGCAGTCGGGGACGGCCTGACTGTCGCGGGTGCCGGCGCAGCGGGCGACAGATCTTCCAGGAGCTCGAGCGCGACGAGAGACTCCGCCAACACCGGCAGCGTCGGCGGAAGAATCGTTGCAGGTGGGCTGGCTGGCTCGTTCTCTACTGCCCGCGCCTGCGGAAAGAGCTCGAATTCGAGGATGTCATCGATCGCTTGCGGTGACAGTGCGTCCGATGAAGGTGTCGCAGCGTTGCCGGTCGATTGCCCGGTGCCTGATTTTCCGGCAGCAGAAGCAGGTTTGACCGGTGCGGCCTGTGCCGGGATCGATGCAGTGGATGCCGGGGGGGCGACGGCAGATTGCGCAGCCGCAGCTACCGGGCGCGACTGCGTTGCTTCACGCTCTGTAGCTAGCTCGAGTACAGGCGCAGTGGCCTCTGCGCTTCCCACACGCGGCGCGATCGGACGTAGAAGGACCGCAATCTTCTGCATGATCGTCCGTACTTGCGGACCGACCATACGTTCCAGAACACCGTCACTGACCGACTTGAGGTCGGCCAGAATCATGGCGATGCCGACGAGATCGCCTTGTGGCGCACGCACCGGAAGGAAGATGGCAACGCGGCCGTCCTCCAGCCCGTTCTCATAAGACGGCAATGACGTATCGCGCGCGAGAGTTTCGAGGGCATCGAGCACGACGTTGTGCTCATCCGGCCCGAGAGCGCCTTCGCTCAACCACAGCACGTTGGCCTGATCATCGTAGAGCGATACGGAGTGAAGACGCAGCGGCGGCAGTGCTGCGCGCAGCTGCCATCCCAGCGACTCCGCTGTGACCGGCTCAGTTGCCGCGGGAGCGACCGCGGCGGGCGTGTTGGCGGGCGGACGAACGGCCATAGCGTTCAGTGGCTGCAAGGACTTCCCCATCCAGGACTGCGCACGAAGCGGACAACTGATGTTGCCCGACGGTGGATAGAGTGGCAGGACCTAGGCTGCGCTGCCGTGATTGCCTTCGCGTTCCGTCGGCAGATGCAAACGGTTCTTCGACTGGCCGTTTGTCATATTCAACTTGGACTATTTGACAATGCTCGCGGACACACCGAAGTGCATCCGCGAGCCTCTGCCGCAAAGTCACTCAGAAAGGGACTTCAGGCGGGATCACGCACCGCCGATGAAGTCACGCTTGCCGATCTCGACACCGTTGTGCCGCAGAATCGCGTAAGCCGTCGTGACGTGAAAGAACACATTCGGAATCGCCCAGCGCTGCAGAAAATCCAGTCCCTTGAACTCCAGGAACTTCTCGGGGCCGGCCGGCACTTTCAGGTCGCGATCTTCTGCTCCCTCGAAAGCGCTAGCGGGCACGCCCTTGAGATAATCGATGGTCCTGGCGATCCGCGCCCGCAGCTCCTCGATCGTCTTTTCATTATCCTCGAAGCGGGGTGGCTCGAGGGCCGCGAGGCGGGCTACGGAATTCTTCGCGAGGTCGCAGGCAATCTGTACCTGGCGCGACAGCGGCAGCATGTCCGGGGCGAGCCGCGAGCTCACGAGGACGCTGGGGTCGAACTTGCGGGCGGTCGCATGCGCGAGGCCTTTTTCGAGAATGGCGGAGAGATTGCCGAGAGTGTTCGTGAACACATCGACGGAAAGAGCCTGGACCGTGATTTTCATGGATTCCCCTGGGGGTGGACTGCGGTGGGCGCGAATTCTACCCGGCTGCAGCTTGGCCTGCGTGCCTCTTAGGTGAAACAATAGTGGCCCCATCCGGCGGAGATTGGTGCCATCTTGAATCTTATCTGGATCCCCGCGCAGCTGGCCGTGCTGGCCAAGGTTGTGGACTTGAATGGCTTCTCCGCGGCCGCCCGCGCGCTGGGAGTCCCGAAGGCCGCGGTGAGCCGCGCGATCGCGGATCTCGAGAAAGGGCTCGGCGTGCGTGTGCTCGAGCGGACCACACGGCGGATCTCGCTGACACCGCCCGGCCGCTTGCTGTATCCGCATGCAAAGCGGGTCGTCGAAGAGTCGGATGCGGCCCGAGCGGCGATTGCGAAGCTGCATGCGCCGACTGCCGGGCCACTGCGCGTGGTCGCGGATCCAACGTACGGCCGCGTGTTGCTGACGCCGCTCGTGCCACGGTTTCTCGAAGCGTTTCCGGATGTGCCATTGGAAGTGGCGCTGGATGAGAGCGCTATGGAAGGCTGGGATGTTGCGATCCGACCTCAAGCGCAGCCTGACTCGGCCCTCGCGCGTCGCCTTCTTGGCGCGCCTCCTGCTCTGCTCTGTGCGACGCCCACGTATCTGCAGCAGCGCGGGCTGCCTACTCGCCCCGAGGACCTTCGTGGACATGACCTGCTCACGCCGGAGGCGACTGACTCCGCGGAGTTCCGGCTGAGGCTGGAGCGCGGCTCGCAACGGGCCGAGGTTCCGCTGGCGCCGAAACTCGCCATCAACGATCCGGCGGTGCTGCACGCTGCAACGGCCGCCGGGCTGGGCATCGGACTGTTGCCGGAATTTCTGTGCCGCCAGGGGCTTGCGACGGGGCGCCTGAAATGGGTTCTCCCCGAATGGATTTTGCCGCCGGCCGCGGCGTTGTACGCCCTGTATCCGGTGTCGCTCGAGGCGGATTCGCGCGTGCAGCGCTTTGTGGATTTTCTGGCGGCGAACATCGTGCCCGCTCTCGCCCCCGCCAACTTCTCGGGCGCGTGACGCCTACGCCAGTGGCCAGTCCTTGCCGATAAAACGAATCGCGAGCGCCATTCGGACGCTATGTTACCGGCGAGTAGGATAACCGGAAAAACCGGCTACACTAGCGGCCTGGCTGACTGAGGGTTCGCCTACCGCGTCCGCGCTGCGGCGACCTGCGTTCACTGCGGCTCCACGCCGCTGCTTTTGGGGGATTCCACATGTATCGCGCGCCACTGCGGGAACTGCGTTTCGTGCTCGATGAGCTGCTGGGAGCGGCAAGTCTCGCCGCCTGTCCGGACCTTGGCGACTATTCGGACGAGCTTGCCGCGTCGGTCCTCGACGAGGCGGCGCGATTCGCGCAAACCGTGCTCGATCCGCTCAACAAGCCCGGCGACAGCGAGGGCGCACGCTGGACCTCCGACGGCGTCGTCACCGCGCGCGGCTTTCGCGATGCGTACCAACAGTTCGTCGCCGGCGGCTGGCCGCAGCTCGGGGCGGATCCGGAGTTCGGCGGCCAACGCGTACCGCAGGTGCTGGCCACCGCCGTGCAGGAGCTGTGGGCGTCCGCGAATCTGGCGTTCAAGCTCTGTCCCATGTTGACGCACGGGGCCGTGCATGCGCTCGAGCTGTGCGGCTCGAAGATGCAAAAGCAACTCTTCCTGCATAAAATGGTGAGCGGCGAGTGGACCGGTACCATGGACCTCACCGAGCCGCAGGCCGGATCCGATCTCGCGCAGGTGCGCACGCGCGCGGTGCCTGACGGCAAACGCTTCCGGGTTTTCGGACAGAAGATCTTCATCACTTGGGGCGATCACGACCTCACGAGCAACACCATCCACATGGTGCTCGCGCGCATCGACGGGTCGCCGCCTGGCGTGAAGGGGATCTCGCTCTTCATCGTGCCGAAGGTGCTTGTCAACGACGATGGCTCCCTCGGCGCCCGCAACGAGGTCCGTTGCGTATCGATCGAGCACAAGCTGGGGATCCACGCTAGCCCGACATGCGTCCTTGCCTTCGGCGACCAGGACGGCGCGGTGGCGCATCTCGTTGGCGAGGCGAATCACGGACTCGCATACATGTTCATCATGATGAACGCCGCACGCCTGTCGGTAGGGCTCGAAGGTTATGCGGTTGGCGAACGCGCGTTCCAGCATGCGGCGGAATGGGCCCGCACCCGAATACAAGGCAAACCCCCGGTGGCGCAGCCGAGCGGGCCGGCACCCATCATTCATCATCCCGATGTGAAGCGCATGCTGTTGACGATGAAATCGTCGACCGAAGCCGCTCGCGCGCTCGCATTGTATGCCGCTTTCCAGCTCGACCTCGGTGCGTACGCCGCGGAAGAGAGTCAGCGCACGGCGGCGCAGATACGCGCCGACCTTCTGATTCCCATCGTCAAAGGCTGGTGCACGGAGATGGGCAATGAGATTGCCGGACTTGGTGTCCAAGTGCACGGCGGGATGGGCTTCATCGAGGAAACCGGAGCCGCGCAGTACGTGCGCGACGTGCGCATCACGACCATCTACGAGGGCACCACCGGAATCCAATCCAACGACCTCATCGGCCGCAAGCTCGGGCGCGATCGCGGAGCGGCCATGCAGGCGCTGCTAGCGGATATGGCGCGGGAGCTGCAAGCGTTGAAGACCGACAACGTGGCGGCGAGCGCGACACGCAAGGCTGCCTTGGAGGCGGTGACCCTTCTCGAGCGAGCGACCCAATCGCTGCTCGGGATGTTGGCGTCGCGGCCGGATCTCGGCATGGCGGTGTCGGTGCCTTACTTGAAGCTGTGTGGATTCGTGATCGGCGGATGGTTGATGGCGAAGTCGTCCGCCATAGCCGTGGCGCGCAGCGGCGGCCCCGACCGCGAGTTCTATGAAGGGAAGATTCGCACAGCGCTGTTCTACGCCGAGCAGGTGCTGCCGAGCGCCCTGGCTCTTGCCCGTGTGGTCGAGAGCGGCTCTAGCAGCGTAGTGGAAACCGACGCAGCCCTCGTGTGACGCCAGAACGCGAACGTCACCGTGCTTTGGGATCACTGCGCCAGCCAAAGCGTTAACACTCCTGCCGTGCCGGAGGCATCATGAACAGACGTGAATTGCTGCTCGGAGGAGGGAACGTGATGGTAGCCGCTGCAATATCGGGACGTGCCTCCGGCGCAGGCGGGAGCGAGGCCTTGATTACGCGCAAAATTCCGTCGACCGGTGAGGAGATACCCGTCCTGGGTCTCGGCACGTCAGGGCCGTTCGAGGTCGGTGAGTCTCCGGCAGAGCGAGCGCCGCTCAAAGAAGTACTGGATGTTTTCTTTGCGGCTGGTGGGCGGCTCATTGACACCTCGCCCATGTATTCGACGGCGGAGCGCGTGCTGGGAGACCTCCTGACTCCCGCCATGCATGAGCGCGCGTTTCTGGCGACCAAGGTCTGGACGCGGGGAGAGCGGTCGGGCATCGAGCAAATGACGCGTTCCGCGCAGTTGCTGAAAACTCCGCGGCTGGATCTCATCCAGGTTCATAACCTTCTGGATCTCGACACGCATTTGAAGACGCTGCGGCAGTGGAAGGAAGAAGGCCGCGTGCGTTATATCGGCATTACGCACTACACAGTGTCGGCGCATGGTGATCTCGCGCGCGTTCTCAGCCGCGAGAAATTGGATTTCGTACAGTTGAATTATTCACCGCTCACGCGCGACGCGGAGAAGCGTCTGCTGCCCCTCGCTGCAGAACGCGGCGTTGCCGTGCTCGTCAACCGGCCGTTCGAGGATGGAGCGCTGTTCGAGCGAGTGAAGGGCAAGCCGCTGCCCCCGTGGGCGGCGGACATTGACGCCACGAGTTGGGGACAGGTGTTCTTGAAATTCATCGCCGCACATCCGGCGGTAACCTGCATCATTCCCGCAACGGGGAAGGTCGCACATCTGCAGGATAATCTCGGCGGCGCGCGTGGTCGGTTACCCGACGCGAAACAGAGAGAGGACATCGCCAGGATGTTGGGCTGACAGGTCAGCCGGGCGGCGGCTTGGGATTCGCGGCATCTTTGGACGCGCGGGCGCCGAGGCGCTTTTCAAGCTTCGCGCAGGCTGCAAGGACCAGCAATCCAAGGCACACGCCCAGCAATGCGACTGCGATCTGGCCCAACCCCGCCGCGGCACTGGCGGCAGCCGTCATCCAGATGCCCGCCGCGGTCGTCAGGCCGTGAATCTCGTGTTCGGCCGTCAGCTTCAGGATAGCACCGCCTCCCAGGAAACCGATTCCCGTGACCAGCCCTTGAATGACGCGGGACAGGTCACTCAGGCTCATGCCGGACTCCCGGGCCGCGATGACTATGAGCGCGGTCCCGAGCGCCAACAACATGTGAGTTCGCAGGCCTGCAGGCTTGTGTGTCAGCTCGCGTTGGATGCCCACCAGAGTGCCGATGACGAGCGCGACGAGCAATCGCATGCCGATACGCACGATGTGCTGCGCATCCGGGAGAGTCTGTGTCAGTTCGCTGAAAGCACTGCTCAAAGGCGTTCTTCCCCGTTGTCCCGCTGCATGAGTTACCGGTGGCGTGAGTGAGATCGGCTGGCCTGGCGCGCCCGTAACCGGGTCGGGACACGCAGCTGCAGTTTGGGCGGCTCGTTGAGACTCTGGAGGAAAATGCGGCGCTCCTCGGGCTCGAGGGCGGCCCAGTCCACTTTCTGGACATGGGTACGGCGCAATTGCTTGTCAGTGATGCGCGCTTCCGCAACGCTGGCAGACGACCACTTCGTCGCCAGCCGCCTCGTCGATCCCTTGCGCAGCAGATCCACGACAGCTGCGGCGACGAGCCGATCTCGAGTCAGATCACTGTGCGCGACCGGTACGTAATGCGTCTGCGCTCCCGGGAGCGCAGCGCTGATCGCGGGCACGGTGCCGTCCCCATGGCGAGTGACCGTGTAGACAAAGTCATCGGTGCGCCGACGGACCGACGTCACGGTCTCCTGACCGACACCGACTATTGCGGCGAACCGCTCGTCCGGCGGGGCAAGCTTGCTTTGTAGCGTGCGCGCGGCTTCCAGTAGCTCGGGATTCGGCTGTGGTCCGGAACGAGGCCATTCGTCGGCATCGAACAGGTCGGTTCCACCGCTGCAGCTTGCGGCAGGCAGCATGTGATAAAGACTGGGAAAAGTGTTGAAAACGGCGCTGGCGAGAGACTCGGCCGAGGCGTTGCCGACGAGGCGGGCAATTTTGCGTACCACTGCATAGGTGCCGCGCACCGCCTGAACGGGTGCGAACGAACCGAAGTTGGGACTGCCGAGGAGCAGGACGCGTTCGACCTTATCCGCACCGGGAACGGCGAGAGCCGCACGACTGACGAGGCCGCCCATGCTGTGAGCCACGATCGCGAGTCGGTCCGCCGGTTCCGCGCGCAGGCGCTCCGCAAAAGCACGGCCGAGCTCGTCGACTCCCAGCCTCCAATCATAGTCATGGAAGCAGACGGCGAAGCCGGCGGCACGCAGGTGCAATTTCAATTTCAGATACGAGTAGAGGACGACCCCGAGCGACACGATGTTTGCCCGTCCGGGCAGGCCGAGCGCGGTGAGGCGCCCGATGCCGATGTCGATCGGATCGACCCAGAGAATGTCGTTCGGCAGAGGCGGCTTGCGGACATGCCCGAGCTGGGAACCCATGATTCCCGGAACGATGATGACCCGCGCCGTTGCGGCTGCGACGGGCGTGCCCGCCGCGACTCGCGCGAGTCTGGCGAGATCGCGATATTCGTTTGCTCCAAAGTAGGCCATCAGCTCGTTGCGATGTTCGCCCGTGACCAACAGCCGCTCCATGGCGATATCGCTCAATGCGAAGCGATCGTATGGAGTCACATGGTCCAGCGGCAAGTCGGGACGGCTCACATAGGCAGAGCGGACCGAATCCCGTGTCATTGAGCGTTCAGGGCTCGCACGATCGCCGTGACCTGCACCTTGCTGCCGCCGTCGAGCAGCAGCACGAGCGGCACGCTCTGACCGACAGCGACCGGTTGTGTCAGTCCGTGCAACATGACATGCAATCCACCGGGCTCGAGCTTCACGGTCTGTCCGGGTGCGACGACGAGCTGCTCGTGCGGGCGCATTCGCGACTGCCCGCTTTCCGTTTTCGTCTCGTGAATCATCGCGTGCATGGCTACGGAAGATTCCACTCCGACGATGACAATGGGTTTCGTGCTCGGATTGCGCAGCGTCAGATAGACGGCGGCAACATCCGACCCGGGTGCCTGACGGGCCCAGGCATCCTGGGCGACGAGGGCCGGCGCTTGCGCCACGACCGAGGAGGCGACCACGGTCGCCAGGCAGGCATACAGGAATGCGGCGCGATACTTCAAGTCGGTGCCTTTCTCAAGAAACGGCCTGGAGCCTGACTGACGCATGCTCGCCCTGACGAGGGCGGCGACAGCAGGCGATCCGGGTTCGGGCAGGCTTCCAAGTATGCCAGACGGGTCCCGGCGGGACCGACTATCATACCGGCCGAGGAAAGCATGCAAAGACGGCGCGATCGAACGGAATTCCTGGCTTTGATCGCGCTCTTCGCCGGTGCCCTGGTGACCGGCGGGGCAGGCATTCTCGTGCGCCTCTCCGAAACCGGACCTGCGGCGACCGCCTTCTGGCGCGGCTGCCTCGCTCTGCCCTGGCTTGCAGCCTGGGCGCTCATAGAACGGCGCGGTGCCCAACCCGCGCCACTGCGATCTTTCTCCGGCTGGCTGTCGAGTTTTCGCGAGCCCGGATTCTGGTGGGCCGGTGCGTTCTTCGCCGGTGATCTGGCGCAATGGAACTCGTCGTTGCTGCTGACTTCGGTCGCCGCGTCCACCCTCGAAGCAAATCTCGCCCCCATCTTTGTTGCGCTCATTGCGTGGCTGCGCTGGCGCGAGCGTCCGACGAGGGGCTTCGTGGCTGCGATCGGGCTTGCGCTGGCGGGCATGCTGTTGATCGTGAGCCCTAAGTTCGGGTCCGGCGGCACGGCATTTCTCGGCGACGCGCTCGGACTCGGGACCGCAATATTCTATGCTTCCTACCTCCTCGCCGTAGCGCGTCTGCGTGCGCGCTACGATACGGGCATTGTCATGTTCAACTCGACACTGGTGTTCACACTCCTGTTACTGCCTCTCGCCCTTGCGCAGAAGTTCTTGCCAGACACGTTGACGGGTTGGGCGATCCTGGCCGGCGGTGCAGCCGCCTCACAGGTTTTTGGACAAGGGCTCATCGCGTATGCGCTGGCGCATCTGCCAGCGACGTTCAGCTCACTTGGATTGCTCGTGCAAACCCTTGGCGCGGCGGCATGCGCGTGGCTGGTGCTGGGCGAACGGCTGTCCGCCGTTCAGATGATCGGCGGATGCGTGATCATGGGCGCGATCGTATTGGCGCGTTCGGTTCGTAAGCCCGCTGAGGTCGCAGCCGCGGACGGCTGCCGCCAACTCACTTAGCATGCTCGGCGATCAGCTTGCAGACGCCATCGATGGCCGCCTGCCGCACCGTCGTCTTCCGCCATATGGCGCCGACATGCCGGACGGGCGCGGGCTTCGCGAACGAGCGGATCGCGACACCTTTGGCGTTGCCGTAGGCGCCACGGCTCGCGAGCTCCGGCAGCAGGGTGAGCCCGGCGCCCGTCGCCACCATCTGGCGCAGGGTTTCCAGGCTCGTCGCACGGAAGTCGTGCTTTTCCTGTACTCCGACGCGGCTACAGACTTCCAGTGCCTGGTCCCGCAGACAGTGGCCGTCCTCGAGGAGCAGCAGAGTCTCATCTTTCAGGTCGTCCGCTCGCACCGTCTCCCGCTTCGCGAGCCGGTGCGTGTCGGGCATGGCGACCACGAACGCCTCGGAAAAGAGCTCGCGTGCTTCGAGACCTTCCAAGTCGACCGGCAGCGCAAGGATCCCGACGTCGATCTGTCCGGCCTGCAGCTTCTCGAGCATCTGCGCGGTCTGGTACTCGTAGAGGCGTAGTTCCAGCCGCGGAAACGACTTACGCAGGGCCTGGGAAATGCTTGGCAGCAGGTACGGCCCGATAGTTGGAAGCAGCGCGATGCGAAGCCTACCCGCGAGCGGGTCACGGTGGGAACGGGCGAGCGTCACCACTTCCTCGCTCGCCTCCAGGATGCGCCGTGCGCGAGCGGCGATCTGCTCGCCCGGTTCGGTGAGCGTCACATTATTCGGCTGCCTTTCTATTAGCTGCACTCCGAGATATTCCTCGAGCTTCTTCAGCTGCGCCGACAGCGTCGGCTGACTCACGAAGCAGTGCTCAGCCGCGCGGCCGAAATGACGGCAGTCGGCTACCGCAACCAGATAGCGCAGGTCTTTGAGCTTGATGTCCACCATGGGTCTCTCGATATATGGCGTCTATCGAGATTATAAAGTCAATCGATTGGAATGATAGAGGGGGTGCCCGCATCATCTGGTCAGTCCCGCAAGGGTGGCCATCGACCCTTCTTTCCAAGGAGCTCACAGCATGTCCGGCATTGGTCAACGTTTTCCGCAATTCTCCCTTACGGGCGTCGTCTCGGGCGACCTGAACAAGGCGTTCGAGCCGTTCACCCACGACAGCTTCCCGGGCAAGTGGAAGATCGTGTTCTTCTGGCCCAAGGACTTCACCTTCGTCTGTCCCACCGAGATTGCCGCGTTCGGCAAGCTCGACAAGGAGTTCAAGGCGCGCGACGCGCAGGTGCTCGGTGTCAGCATCGACAGCGAGTTCGTGCACCTCGCCTGGCGCAATGCCAAGGATGAGTTGAAGAACCTGCCTTTCCCCATGCTCTCGGACATCAAGCGCGAGCTGGCCACGAGCCTCGGGATTCTCGATCCGGAGGCCGGTGTGGCGCAGCGTGCGACCTTCATCGTCGACCCGCAGGGTGTCATCCGCTTCGTTTACGTAACCGATCTCAACGTCGGCCGTAACCCGGATGAAGTGCTTCGCGTGTTGGACGCGCTGCAGACCGACGAGCTTTGCCCCTGCAACTGGAAACAAGGCGAGGAGACTCTGAAAGCCGCATGAGAAGCAGCACACCGGCTCACGCCTGATCCTTCAATGAAATACTGTCCTTCCGGTCATGGCAGCATGACCGGGGGACGGGAGGACCCCGCAATGACTACTCTCGATGCCCTGCGCGCCGCCATTCCGGATTACGCGCGCGATCTGAAGCTGAACCTCGGCTCCGTGCTCACGCCCTCGGGTGCTCCCGGCCTGTCCGAAAAGCAGATCTGGGCCGTGGCGCTGGCCTCGGCCATCGCCTCGCGCAACCCGGAACTGACCCGCGACATCGAAGCGCTCGCCACAGCTCATCTCGATGCCGCCTATGTAAACGGCGCGCGCGCGGCCGCCGCTATCATGGGCATGAACAACATCTACTACCGGTTCCTGCATCTGGTGGACGATCCGGAATACGCGCAACTGCCGGCCCGTCTTCGGATGAACGTCATCGGCAACCCGGGCATCGACAAGGTCGATTTCGAGCTGCTCTCGCTTGCGGTTTCTGCTATCAATGGATGTGGCACGTGCGCGGCTTCGCACGAGCGCCAGCTGCGAAAGCATGACTTCACCCGGGAAGCGGTGCAGAGCGCAGTGCGCATCGCCGCTGCGGTGCATGCGGTCGCAGGGGTGCTGGAAAGCGCCAAAGCACAGGGCGCCGTGGAGGAAGTCAAAGCCGCGTAGCACATGATTGCCCGCTCGCGCGATGGCGCCGGGTGCGAGCGGGTAGAGGGTAAACAATGCCTGTGCGAACCGCCCGCGCGCCGCGCCTTTCTGCCGGAGTGGTCGTCGTCAGGCGCACGCCCGCCGGGTGGCTGTTCCTGATGTTGCGCGCCTATCGCAACTGGGATTTTCCCAAGGGCATCGTCGAGCCCGGCGAGGCGCCTCTGGCGGCTGCCCAGCGCGAAGTTCGCGAGGAAACCCTGATCGATGACCTGGAATTCAATTGGGGACCCGAGTGTTGCGAGACCGCCCCTTACAGCAACAATAAAGTCGCGCGCTACTACATCGCTGAGACACACACCGATGGGATCACTCTACCGGTGAGCGCTGAGCTCGGGCGACCGGAGCACAACGAGGCGCGCTGGGTCAATTTCCCCACCGCCCTCGCGCTATCCTCACCTCGCGTCGAGCCCATCGTTCGCTGGGCAGCCCAGACCATCGGCATCCCCGACGCGCCGCGCGAATGATTGGATTGGATCCATGTTCAGACATCCTGCTGCCCTGGCTCTTTGGATCGCTCTCGGGGCTTGGACGGTGGCACAAGCTGCGCCACTGATCGTCCACGACGATACCGGCCAGCGCGTCACTATTCCCAAGCCGCCCCAGCGCATCGTCAGTCTGGCGCCCAGCGCGACCGAAATGCTTTTTGCAGCGGGAGCTGGCGCGCATGTCATTGCCACTGTCGAGTTTGCCGACGAGCCGGCGGCGGCAAAAGACGTTCCCCGTATTGGCGACGTTACGTCGGTCGATATGGAGCGTCTGGTCGCATTGCATCCGGACGTCGTGGTCGTCTGGCCCGGCGGCGGCAATCCGGCGCAGATCGAAAAAATTGCCTTGCTGGGCATTCCGATCTATCGCCAGCAGGTCAACAGGCTCACTGATCTGCCGGCTTCCTTGCGGCGGCTTGGCGAGCTGACCGGCGAAAACGTCGTCGCGGAACGAGCTGCACGGGACGTGGAGAGCCACCTGGCGCGGCTCACCCGTGAGTACGGCAGGAACAAACACCCGACCGTACTGCTGGAAGTCTGGAATCGTCCGATCTACACGGTCGGTGGCACGCACCTGATGAGCGATGCGCTGACCCTTTGCGGCGCACGGAATGTATTCGGCGACCTGAAAGATCTGGGACCGGTGATCGATACAGAAGCGGCGATCGCGCGCAATCCCGACATTATCGTCGCCGCCGCCCCGCCGGGCGAAGGCGCGAGCTGGCTCGCGGACTGGAGGCGGCTCGGCAGCCTGAAAGCGGTCCGGACCGGGCGGCTCATCGCGTTCGAGGATCAGAGGCTGAGCCGACTCGGGCCCAGCGTCATCGATGCCACGGAAGGATTGTGTAGGGACCTGGCGCGCGTCAGTCGCGAAAATTATTGAACTGCAATGGCACCTCGACCTTGGAGGTGCGCAGCATTTGCATCGCCGCCTGGAGGTCGTCGCGGCTCTTGCCCGTGACCCGCAATTTGTCGCCCTGCAGGCTCGCCTGCACCTTGAGCTTGGAGTCCTTGACGAGCTTCGCCAGCTTCTTGCCCGTTTCCTGATCAATGCCCTGTTTGAGCAGCACTTCCTGCTGCGCGGTCGCCAGGGTCGTGCGCGGCTCTTTCACGTCCAGGCAGGCAATGTCGATCCCCCGCTTGCCCAGACGTCCCTTCAAAATATCCAACATCTGCTTGAGCTGAAAATCCACCTGCGCGTGCAGCGTGACGGTGAGCTCCTCGAGCTCGTAACGTGCGCCGCTGTCCTTGAAATCGAAGCGCTGTCCCAGCTCGCGATTCGCCTGGTCGATCGCATTCGCCACTTCGTGGGCGTTGACCTCGGAAACGGTATCGAAGGACGGCATGGTGATGGCCTTGAGACTCCCAGTGAACCGGGATTGTGCCGCGCTCCCGCCCCGGGAGCCAGAGTACGCTCAGGCCGGATGATGGTGCGTGAACGGACTGTGAGTGGGCGAGAGCTTGCCGTACGTCCAGCCCAGAACGGTGCCATAGACGACGTGCAACCCGAGCATCACGAGGGGCGCGAGCAATGAGAGCTGAAAACCGAAGTATCCAGCGCCGGCCGCCGGGAGGAACACCAGCATCATGATGAGCCACGCAATCAGCGCGTACAAAATGCCCTTCTTGGTGTGGCTATTCGCGTGCAGACGCGGCTGGATGTAGGCAAACAGGCCGCCCAGCAGCACCGATCCGATCGCAATGTGGAGAATCCAGCCCAACGCGCGGTCGGCCGGTTCGTCTACGACGATCAGCAGCAGGCGTGGCAGTTCCAGCTGCGGCTCGAAGCCGGTGGCTCCGATCATCAGCATCACGAGGGAGAGCACGCCTGTGGCCACTCCCCCGGCTACGATTCCCTTGAACAGGTCACTGATCTCGTCTCGTTGCATTCCACTGTGAAGCTTCATTGAAGAGGGACACTCCTACGTTCGAAGCGAACGCCGAACGCTCCTGGTTTGGAACGTCGTTCCCATATCCAAGTTCCGCTCGATACCCGCCACAGTCCGGTGTGGAACGCGGATCTCACTTGGCTTTCGGAAGCTCGGCCTCGAGCCTTTTGCGGTTCTTGCGCGTGAGCTCGATGAAGCGCGGCGTGAGCCCGACGTCCTCGTAGATGGGATCGCCCTGCTCATCGTTGGAAATGACTTTCCTGCCCGCGACGTAGGGCATCGAGGTCTCCACTTCCTGCAGCGCGGCGCCGAGGAGATCGGTGATGAGCTGCTCGGCCGAACGGCCGGGGAACATTTCGGCCAGCGCCGCGAGCCGTGCGGCGGCATCGACGGGCAGGCGGACGGCATATTGCGTCGCGGTGTGCGGTTGGGCCGCGTTCTCGCGCCAGCTCTCGAGCAGTTCTTTGAAACTCATTGGGTTCACGTTCGCGTCCGGCCGATAGGGGCCGCCATTTTAGCCGAAGCCTCCGCCCGAGCACCGTGAGCTAGTGGCGCGGGCGCGCTCTCCCGGGGGGGTTCACGCGGACCGCTGCAATTTCTTGACGGCCAAGCCGGGCCCCGGCGATACTCGGCCGCAAATGTCGCAGCAGTCTGTGAACAGCTTCAGCTTCTGGTGGTGGCGCACTTCGTAACGGAGTGGGCGGCCCGCTAGTTTCTCGCGACTTTAAGAATCTCACGGCTCCGAAAACCCATCTCCGGATCACCCCGGGGATGGGTTTTTTATTGTCTGCAAGAGGGAGAAGGCGTTGAAACCGCCATTCGATATATCGGGCGATCTCGATACGCCCGTCTCGGCGTTCATGAAGCTCGCCGCATTCGAGCCGCGCTTCCTTCTGGAGAGCGTGGAAGGCGGTGAGCGTCTCGCGCGTTACTCGTTCATCGGCTTCGGTAACGGCCTCGAAGTGCGCCTCGATCGAGACGGATTCCTGATCGACGGCCAGAGACGGCCGATCCCCGGCACGAGCGCCGAGCTTCTTTCCGGATTGCGCTACGCGCTCGGGCGCGCACCACAACCGCGGCCGGACATACCCGGTGTGCCGCTCGCGGGCGGTCTCGTCGGCTATGCCTCTTATGATGTCGTGCGGTTCTTCGAACGCCTCTCCGCCCGAACCGGGCTCGAAAGCGGCGTGCCCGCTCTGCACTATGTGGCACCGCGCTCCTTGCTGGTGTTCGATCACCTGACACGTGGCATAGCGCTGGTTCATGCCGGCTCCGACGAGGAGCGGCGCTCATTACGTAAAGAAGTGATACGCGCCCTGCGCGGGGCACTGCCGAACGGCGTGCGCGCCGGGCGATATTCGCCACCGACTCCGGCCTACAGCCGCGCCGACTACATGAGTGGCGTCAAGCGCACTCAGGAGCACATCGCCGCGGGGGATGTTTACCAGCTCGTCCTGTCCACGCGATTTTCCGGCCGGCACGAGCTCGATCCGTTCCAGGCCTATCGAGCGCTGCGGCTCATCAATCCGTCACCCTACATGTATTACTGCGCCCTGGGTGATGTAACGGTCGTAGGTTCATCGCCCGAGGCTCTGGTGAAATTGAAAGGCGGCCAGGCGCAATTGCGGCCGATCGCGGGGACGCGGCCCCGCTCAGATGATCCCGGCGTAGATGTCGCGCGCGAGGCAGAGCTGCGCGCGGATCCCAAGGAAAACGCGGAGCACATCATGCTCGTCGACCTGGCTCGCAACGATCTCGGTCGCGTGGCTCGCGCAGGCAGTGTGAAGGTTGATCCCTACCGCTCGATCGAGCGCTACAGCCACGTCATGCACATCGTGAGCGGTGTCAACGGCGAGCTCGCCCCGGAATGCGACGCCTTCGACCTGTTCGCGGCTGCATTTCCCGCGGGGACACTCGTCGGTGCACCCAAAGTTCGCGCGATGCAGATCATCGACGAGTTGGAACCGGTGAGCCGGGGACTGTACGGCGGCACAGTCGGTTACTTCGGAGCGCGGGGCGACATGGATCATGCCATCACCATCCGAACCCTGGTATTCCGGGGTGACGAATACAGCTATCAGGCGGGTGCCGGAATCGTTGCCGACAGCGTGCCGCAAACCGAGCACGAAGAAGTTCTTGCCAAGAGCGCGGCGATGGTAAGTGCGTTGGAGCTAGCGGAGGAGGGGTTGTGAAGGCGCGGTTGCTGCTGATCGACAACTACGACTCGTTCACCTACAACCTGGTGCAGGCCTTCCTGATCCTGGGCGCGGATGTGCACGTTTACCGCAATGACGCGCTGACGGTGAGCGAGGCGCTCGCGTTTGCGCCATCGCATCTGTGCATCTCTCCCGGCCCGGGGACTCCTTACGATGCCGGCGTATCCATGGACATGATCCGTGCATTTGCCGGACGGCTCCCGGTACTCGGGGTGTGCCTGGGGCACCAGTCCATCGTGGAAGTGTTCGGCGGTAAAGTCGTGCGTGCCGGGCGGCTCATGCACGGTAAGACATCCCTCATCGAGCACGACGGGCGCACGTTGTTCGCGGGGCTGCCGGGGCGCTGCGAAGTGGGCCGCTATCACTCGCTGATCGCCGCGCCGGAGGCGTTGCCCCCCGAACTCGAAGTGACCGCGCGAACGGCGGAGGGGGAGATCATGGGCGTGCGCCACCGCTCGTTGATGGTGGAGGGCGTGCAGTTCCATCCGGAAAGCATCCTGACGCCGGACGGCCCCGCCCTGATGAAGAACTTCCTTGGATTTACGGGTGGCGAGCGCATTCGCGAGCCCGTTGCCGGAGCGGACAATGCAGTCTCCGCGTGAGCTCCTCGAGCGCCTGCTGGAGCGGCGCGATCTTTCGCAGTCGGAAGCGGAAGATCTGCTCACACACCTGACGAATCCCAATGGCGCGCCGGCCATGGCGGGCGCGATTCTGGCCGCGCTGCGCACGAAGGGTGTCGTCGCGGACGAGGTCCGCGGATTCGCCTACGCGATGCGCCGATTGGCGCGGCGGCCGCGAGTTCCTGAGGGATTGCCCGCGATCGACATAGTTGGAACCGGCGGCGACGGCTCTGGCAGCGTCAACATCTCAACAGGCACCGCGTTGTTGACGGCCGCATGTGGCGTTCCGGTGCTCAAGCATGGTAATCGCTCGATATCGAGCCGTGCCGGCAGCGCGGATGTGCTCGAAGCCCTCGGTCTGAAAGTGCCGCTCGATGAGCAGGCCGTCGGTGATTGTCTCGCCGCCACCCAGTTCACGTTCCTGTTCGCTCCTCACTACCATCCGGCAATGCAGGCGGTGGCGCCGATTCGTGCGGCGCTCGGCGTGCGCACCATCTTCAATATCCTGGGCCCGCTGACGAACCCCGCCGAGCCGCCCTTTCACCTCATAGGCGCGTTCAGTCTCGACGCCGCAAAGCTCATTGCGCAGACGATCGCGGGTATGCCGATCGAGCGGACATTCGTCGTCCACGGAGCCGAGGGCTGGGACGAGCCGACACCCCTCGGCTCGTTTACCGTCTTCGATGTTCATCCGGGCCGCGTCGAGGTAGCGACGCGCACGCCACAGGATTATGGATTTGAACCCTGTATTGCCGCTGACCTTGCGGGCGGCAATGCGCAACATAACGCGAATGCACTTCGGGCCGTGTTGTACGGCGAGGATCGCGGGCCGCACCGGGATTGCCTCCTTCTCGGGGCAGCGCTCGCGCTGGAAGTGGCAGGGGTGGTGCAACACCCCCGTGAAGGGGTGGAACGCGCGAAACACGCCATCGACAGCGGTGCCGCCAGGCGGGTGCTGCAGGCGCTTGCCAACGTAGCCCCGGTCAATGGGTCGCAGTCCACGGCGAGAACCGAAAGGGCCGATCCGGTCATCGGGTTGGAACGGGCACCATGAGCGAGCACTTTCTCGAGCAGATGGCCGCCGGCAGCCGCGAGCGAGTGAAACTGGCCAAGCTGGCCTGCTCGGAAGCTGATCTGCTGGCGCGTGCGCTCTCGAGTCCGCCGCCGCCACCGTTACGGCGCGATCGCACTGGCTTCGACCTCATCGCGGAGCTCAAGCTGCGCTCGCCGGCAGTCGGACAACTCAAGTCGACAGACGAAAATGTTGGAGCGCGTGTGACTGCTTACGCACGCGCTGGCGCCGCCGCAGTGTCGGTCCTGACGGAGCCGAGCCGCTTCGACGGTTCAATGGCGCACCTCGAGCTCGCTGTCCGCGCGCTGGAGCCGTTACGTGTGCCTGCCATGCGCAAGGATTTTCTCGTCGACCCTTATCAGGTCAGCGAAGCGCGAATGGCCGGCGCCGGCGGTGTTCTGGTCATCCTGCGCATGTTGCCGCAAGAGGAGCTGGACGCGCTGCTCGATCGGGCGCGGACGCTGGGGCTGTTCGTTCTCCTGGAGGCCTTTGACGCAAGCGACATCGAGCTGATGCATGCGATCGTCGACCGCCATGCCGGCAATGCTGTCGAGCTGTTGGCCGGGGTGAACTGTCGGGATCTTGCTACGCTGCAGATTGTTCCGCGGCGGCTTGACGAGCTGGTGCATCTCTTGCCCACCCGCGTGCCCCGTATTGCGGAGAGTGGTGTTGGATCGGCCGATGATGCGCGGCGCGTCGCGGCCGCAGGTTACGACCTGGTTCTGGTCGGCAGCGCGCTCATGCAGGGGGGAGACCCCGGTGCATTGGCCGGCGCAATGTTGCAAGCGGGGCGTGCGGCGCGCTCGTCATCGCCTCCGGCACTCGCTCCCGGGCAAGACGGGAAAAGGGTCGGGTAAGGCAATGTGGCTCAAAATCTGCGGCATGACGACTCCTGAGGCGGTTGCGGCGGCCCTCGATGCCGGCGTCGATGCGCTCGGCTTCGTCTTCGCGGACTCCGTTCGCCAGGTGACGCCGGAGATGGCCGCACGGCTCGCGGCGCCAGCACGAGGACGCGTCCGCTGCGTTGCCGTTACCCGGCATCCCGGGCAGCAGGCGCTCGATGACATTCTGGCGGGATTCAAGCCCGACGTGCTTCAGACCGACGCGGTCGATCTCCCCCTGTTGCGGCTACCCACAGAACTGGAGCTGTTGCCTGTACTGCGCGGACGTCACGACGAACAGAGCGCGTTGCCCGGACGAGTGCTGTTCGAGGGTCTCGCCAGCGGAGCCGGCATGCCCTGTGATTGGATAACGGCGCGCCGCGTCGCGCGTCGCACGGAGTTGGTGCTTGCAGGCGGCCTGAATGCTGCCAACGTTGCATCCGCCATTGCAGCAGTACAACCTTTCGGTGTGGACGTATCGAGCGGGGTGGAGGCACGCCCGGGTGTCAAGGATCCGGCCGAGATAGCGAAGTTCGCGGCGGCGGTGCGCAGTACCGCCCCGCAGTCGAGCGGCACCGACTCGAAGTTTTCTTCCAGACCCAACACAGCGGGCTCGCAGTCCGGCGAATCCGCGGAACAGTCGCGCAGGGCGCTCGAGAAGAGCGCAGCGCATGAGGATCCCGTATGACAGCATTCGCTACCGGTCTGGACGGCCCACGTCTGCTGGCCGATTCCATCGCCGGAAAATTCCCCGATTCGCACGGCCGTTTCGGTCCGTTCGGCGGGCGTTATGTGCCCGAGACGCTTATTCCCGCGCTCGAACGGCTCGAGCAGGGAGTGCGTGAGCACTTGCATGCCGATGAGTTCCAAGCGGCGTTCACGGGCGAGCTCAAGACCTGGGTGGGGCGGCCGACGGCGCTGACGTTCGCTGCGAGGTTGTCGCAGCGCTGGGGCGCAAAGATCTATCTGAAGCGCGAGGATCTCGCTCACACCGGCGCACACAAGATCAACAACGCCATCGGACAAGCGCTGCTCGCCAAGAAGATTGGCGCAAAACGCATTGTGGCGGAAACCGGAGCGGGTCAACACGGTGTGGCAAGCGCGGCCGCTTGCGCGCGCCTGGGTCTTCCGTGCACTGTTTACATGGGCGCGGTCGACATGGAGCGACAGGCACCCAATGTCGGACGCATGCGCCTGCTTGGTGCCGAGGTTGTTCCTGTCACCACCGGCGATCGTACACTGCGCGCGGCCATCGACGAATCGCTGCGCGCCTGGGTCTCCGATCCCCTGGATACTTACTATCTCATCGGCTCGGCTGTCGGTCCGCATCCTTACCCATACCTCGTTCGTGAGCTCCAGGCCATCATCGGCCGCGAGGCGCGCGCGCAGATGATCGAGGCCACCGGGGCGCTTCCGGACGCGGTCATCGCATGTGTGGGGGGCGGTTCGAATTCCATCGGCGCCTTCCACGCATTCGTGCCCGACGCTTCCGTCGAAATCATCGGCATCGAAGCCGGCGGCCGCGGGGCGGGTCTGGGAGACAATTCCGCTACGCTGTCTTTCGGCCGGCCCGGCGTCCTGCACGGCAGCTTTTCCATGTTGTTGCAGGATGAGGACGGCCAGGTTCAGGAGACGCACTCCGTCTCGGCCGGACTCGATTATCCCGGCGTCGGTCCCGAACATTCTCTGCTGCTCGCGGCGGGCCGCGTCGGCTACCAGGCCGTGACCGACGCGCAGGCGCTGGATGCTCTGAAAGCCTGCAGCGAATTCGAAGGCATCCTGCCCGCGATCGAGAGCGCGCACGCGATTTTTGGCGCCAGCCGCTGGGCCGCCACCAACAGGGGGCGGACCATCCTCGTCTGTCTCTCGGGTCGCGGCGACAAGGATATGCCGACTCTGCAGACCACTTTGCTGGGAGCGGAGGGCCAATGAGCGGACGCGACAGCATCAGCGCCGCGGTTCGCGCCGCGGCCGCCCAAGGGGAGCCGGCCCTGGTGGCTTTTATGACGGCGGGATATCCGAGCCGCGAGAAATTCCGGGAGCATCTGCAGGCCGTGGCGGCGGGCGCCGACGTGGTGGAGATCGGGGTACCGTTTACCGATCCGATGGCGGACGGGGTGACGATCCAGCGCTCGAGTCATGCGGCTCTCGCGCAGGGCGTGAGTTTGCGCTGGATTCTTTCCGAGCTCGAAGCCATGCCGCGTGTCAAAACGCCAGTGCTGCTGATGAGCTACCTGAACCCGCTGCTGGCATTCGGGATAGGGCGCCTCGCGGACGCCGCCGCGCGCGCGGGAGTGTCGGGCTTCATCGTGCCTGACCTGCCGCTCGACGAAAGCGCCGAACTGCAAGAGGCGCTCAATGCGCGCGAGATTGCACTGGTGCAGATGGTCACCCCCGTCACGAAGCCCGAGCGCATGAAACAACTTTGCGCCGGCAGTCAGGGATTCGTGTACGCCGTCACCATGACGGGCACCACGGGGAAAAATGTCGCGGTACCCGCGGAGGTGATCGGGTACCTCGATCGCGTTCGTGCGTTAGCTTCCGTGCCCGTGTGCGCCGGCTTCGGCATCCGCAGCCGGGAGCAGGTCGAGCTGCTCAGAGGCCATGTTGACGGCGTGGTGGTGGGCTCGGCATTGGTGGAAGTCCTCGAGCGCGGCGCAAACGCGACCGAGTGGCTGCAGATGCTGCGCACACCCGGCGCTGCCGGGGAGAACCCGGTGAATCCTGTGAAATGACGGACGGACAGCGGCTCAAGGTCGTACGGGGAAAGGGCCACCCCTGGGCGCTCGCGGTGCTGTTGGCCGCCTTGTCCATGGCGAGCCCTTTCTCGATCGACACGTTCTTTCCATCCTTTCACGCCATTGCCACGCAATTCGGCTTGAGCAAATGGGCGCTTCAGCAGACCCTCACGGTGTACATGCTGCCGCTGTCCCTCATGTCGCTCGTCCAGGGGCCGCTGTCGGATGCGATTGGCCGCAGGCGAGTGATTCTCGCCGGACTGGTCGTATATACGGGCGCCTCGCTCGGCTGCACGTTCGCGCCGACTTTCGGCATGCTGTTGGCGTTTCGGGCGCTGCAGGGAACCAGTGCGGGCGTGGGCATGATCGTGGGACGGGCGGTCATTCGCGATCTGTACGACGGGCCGCAGGCGCAGAAGCTCCTCAGCCTCGTGACCATGATCTTCGCCTTTGCGCCGGCCGTGGCGCCGGTCATCGGCGGCTGGATTCATGTCTTCTGGGGCTGGCGTGCCGTGTTCGGTTTCATGGCCCTGTTTGGCGCCACGCTCGGCGTCGCAAGTTATTTCAAGTTGCCCGAGACGCACCCTCCCGAGCGGCGTCCGCGCCTGCATGTACCCGAGCTTGCGCGCACCGCCTGGCGTATTGCCGGCCATCGGGAGTTCCTGCTGCTGGCGACCGCGATGGGTGCGAACTTCGCCGCGATGATGTGCTTCATCGGTGCCGCGCCCACCGTGGTGCTCGACCATTGGCACCTGCGTGAAACACAGTTTGCACGGTTGTTCATCCCCATCATCGGCGGCTTCGTCCTCGGTGCCTGGATCTCGGGCCGGATGGCCGGGCAGGTCGCGGCAGACAGGCAATGCAAGTTGGGATTCGCGTTTTCGCTGAGCGGCGCAGGACTCACGGTCGCGCTGCACTCGCTCATTGCAACGCCTCCGCTTCTGGTGCAGCAGTCTTTACTCGCCGTCATAGCGCTGGGCGTGCAGTTGGTATCGCCGGTTCTGGCGCTGCGCATGCTCGACCTCTTCCCGCACGCGCGCGGTTCGGCAGCATCGGTGCAGTCCTGCGTCGCGATCATCATCTCAGCGGTGGTGTTTGGCATTCTCGTGCCTCTGTTGAGCAGCTCGCTGCTGACGTTGGCGGAAGGATCGCTGTGCGCCGCGCTATTATCCTGCGGACTGTGGCGCTCCGCTCAGCATCGGGTATCGTTGGCGCCCCGGCCCTCCTGAACGGTTAACGGGACACTATGAAAGCATTGACCATTGCCCGACGCTTTTGCGGGCCGGCGGCCTCTTCCAACGGAGGCTATTTCGCCGGTATTGTTGCCACGCTCGCGTCCGAGACGCTCGCAGTGCGTCTGCTCAAGCCTCCGCCGCTCGAAATGGAGCTTACCGTCAGCGAGCGCGCGGACGGAGTGCTCGAGGTGCGCAATGGCGAGGAGGTGATTGGCGAGGCGCGAGCGACCGCGCTGCAGCTCGAGCTGCCGTCGCCGCCAAGTTATTTCGAGGCAATCGAAGCGTCGCGTCGCTACGCCGGATTCACTGCTCACCGATTTCCAACATGCTTCGTCTGCGGCACGCAACGCGCGCGGGGCGATGGCATGCGTATCTTTGCGGGAGCGATCGCGGACCGCCAGATCGTCGCGGCCCCATGGGTCCCCGACGCATCGCTGGATCGAGGTGACGGCAAAGTTCGTCCGGAGTTCATGTCAGCCGCGCTGGATTGCCCCGGCTACTATGCCGTGACGTCCGACGACCGGATGATGTTGCTGGCCGAAATCACGGTGCATCTCGATCGTGTCGTGCATGTCGATGAATCGTGCACCATCATCGGCTGGCGGATGGGCGCCGACGGCCGCAAGCACGAGGCGGGCACGGCGATCTTTGATGAGGACGGCGAGCCGTGCGGACGAGCGCGCGCCATCTGGATCGAGCCTCGCAGCTGAGCCCTCTGCACGCCGCTCTCGCGCGTCAGACTCGCGTGGGCAGGGCGGGTGGATCAGCCGGAAACGCCGGTTATGAGCCTTCCGGGGAAGGTGCCGCGACCGGCTGCGCCGGCCCGCCGACCATTCGCGCAGCTCGCCAGCCGCCGTACTTGTAGTACAGCATCGCGAGCACCGCGGACAAAGCCGAGGAGATGGGAAAGCTCCACCAGATGGCATCGACCTGGTACTTGTCGAGGAGCGCTTCCGCAAGCGGAAAGCGCACGACGAGGAGCGAGATCGTAAGAACGAACAGCGGCGCCATGACCGCGCCTGTCGCGCGCACCACACCGAACAGAACCATGGAAACACCGAAAAACGTGTACGACCAGGTCACGACCCGATTCAGGTGCGTGGCGATGTGCAACGCTTCGGAACCTTCCGGCAGAAACAGCCGGAAGGCGTGCGTGTCGAGAATCTCGATCACCAGCACCATCGAGCCGGTCAGCAGGAGACTGTAGACGACCCCGACGCGCGCGATCGACTTGACCCTGTCCCACTTGCGCGCGCCAACGTTCTGGGCGGCCATCGCCGACACGCCCATGCCGACGGCGAACGCGGGCATTTGAATGTAGTTCCACAGCTGCAGCGCCGCACCGAATGCCGCCGTCGTGTCGACGCCGAAGCGGTTGACGAGCGCAATCATCAGCACGGCGCTCAAAGAGATCACGAGCATCTGGGCGCTCATGGGAAGGCCCTTTTTCACGAGTGTGCCGACGATCGCCCAGTCGATGCGCAGATGCTTGATCTCGTCCTTGTGCAGCACGAGCAGGTGGCGGCGCCGATAGAGATGATTGACGAGTGCCGTGAGACTGATGGCTTGCGCCACGAATGTCGCGAGGGCCGAGCCGGCGATTCCGAGCTTCGGAATCGGACCCCAGCCGAAGATGAACACCGGATTCAACGCGATATCGATCGCCACCGACAGCAGCATGAAATAAAACGGGGTCTTGGAGTCGCCGGCACCACGCAGCACCGACATCACGAAGGCGTACATGTAGAGGCACGGCAGCGCGAGGAAGATCACACGCATGTACGCCACCGCCAGGGGCAGCGAATCCGCGGGGGTCTTCATCGCAATCAGCAGCGGCTCGCACAGCGTCAGGCCCGCGATCGCCATGAACACCGAAATGGCGGCGAAGAAGGTCGCGCTCGTGCCTACTACGCGTTTCGCCTCCTTGAGGTCATTCGCACCGATGCACTGTCCGATGAGAATCGTCGCAGCCAAGGCGATGCCGAAGGCCGCGCCGATCAGCAGGAACATCACGGTGTTGGCGTTCGACGTCGCCGTGAGGGCCGCCTCGCCGAGATAGCGGCCGACCCAGATGGAGTTCACCGAGCCGTTCAGGGACTGCAGCACGTTCGCGTACAGGATCGGCAGCGAGAACCGGAGCAGCCCACGGCTGATCGAGCCTTCGGTGAGTGAGCGGGGAGCGTTCATGTCATGGATGACGGGAGACACGGGCCGGTAAGACGGCCGCCGGTCCCGCGAACTGAAGCCTGCGCCGGGGGGATCGCGCGATTATGGCGTAAACCGCCATTTCGTGGGGACTCGTCTCACCGCACGGTGGGCGTCAGTTCGCAAATACCGTGCTTAGCGCCGCCATGCGATCGTGAGCCACGCAGTCCCCAGCAGGGACAGTGCCCAGCCCGGCCATTCTGCGGTCCCGCCGACGGCGAGCCACACGAGGCCGCCAAGCAAAATCGCAGCGCCCACGGTGACGGCATCGCGGCGCCGGCCCGCTGTGCGGATTTCGTTTTTCAGGTCCTCGACCGCCAGCGATTCCACCTGCATGCGCAGAACTCCGCCTCGTGCGCGCTGGACGGCACCCTTCATCAATGCAGGCATCGTTCGTGCCGCTTCGATGAGCTCCGGCATCTGGCGCCGCAGGTCTTTCAGAACTTGCCGGACGCTCATCCGCTCATGCATCCATTCGCGCAGTATGGGGCTCGCGGTTTTCCAGATGTCGAGCTCCGGATACAGGTCCCGCCCCAACCCTTCCACGTTCAGCAACGTCTTCTGCAGGAGGATGAGCTGCGGCTGTATCTCCATGTTGAAGCGGCGCGAGATCTCGAACAGGCGGATGAGGATGTTGCCGAAGGAGATGTCCTTCAAAGGCCGGTTGAAGACCGGCTCGCAGACCGTGCGGATGGCCGACTCCATTTCGTCCACCCGCGTGTCCGGCGGCACCCAGCCGGACTCCACGTGGAGCAGGGCCACCCGGCGGTAGTCGCGATCGAACACCGCAAGGAAGTTTTCCGCGAGGTAGTGCTGGTCGCGCGGGTCGAGCGTACCCATGATGCCGAAATCCACCGCTGCGTAACGCGGATTGCGCGGATCCTCGGGGAGCACGAAGATGTTGCCAGGATGCATGTCGGCATGAAAGAAGTTATGTCGGAACACCTGCGTGAAGAAGATGCGCACGCCGTTCTCGGCCAGCTTCGCGATGTCGGTGCCCGCTCGCAGCAGGCGCTCCATGTCGTTGACCGGGACGCCGTGGATGCGCTCCATGACCATGACTTCCAGCCGGCAGTAGTCCCAGTAGATATCCGGCACGTAAAGGAGATCGGAGCCGAGAAAGTTACGCTTCAGCTGCGACGCGTTGGCGGCCTCGCGCATGAGATCGAGCTCGTCGAGAATCGTTTTTTCGTATTCCGCCACGATCTCGAGCGGCCGCAAGCGCCGGCTTTCGCTCCAGTACGCCTGCGCGAGGCCCGCCAGCGCATAGAGCACCTCGAGATCGCGCTCTATCGTCGCGCGCATCCCCGGCCGTAGCACCTTCACTACGACTTCCTTGCCATCCAGCAGGCGCGCTACATGCACCTGTGCTATCGATGCTGCCGCCAGCGGCGTCTCATCGAATGCCTCGAACGCCTCGCTCACCGGGCGGCCATAGGCCCGCTCGATGGTTTCCCGGGCCACGGACCCGGGAAATGGCGGCACGCGATCCTGCAGCTTTGCAAGCTCATCCGCGATATCCGCGGGTAACAAGTCGCGGCGAGTGGAGACGGCCTGGCCGAACTTCACGAAGATGGGCCCGAGCTCTTCCAGTGCGAGCCGCAGCCGTTGGCCTCGGCTTGCATGGCGCAGACGCTCGAACCAGACGCTCGGCGACAGAACGAACAGGAAGCGCAGCGGCCTGTAAAGATGAGTGGCGCGGACGAAATCGTCCAGGCCGTGTTTGAGGAGTACACGCTGGATCTGTAGGAGCCGCGCGAGGACGCGCAGCTTCACGGACGCTGCACCGGCTTCACCGTGCGCCGCCGCGCCGCTGCTCGATAAGAGCGATCCGCGCCTCTAGTCGATCCACGTCCTCACGCAACGTATCGACACCTCGAAGGAGTTGCTCCCCCTCGTTTCTTGGTACGAGATCGCGGCGTTCGTGGCCGAAATACTCGGCAAGATTCTGCACGGTGGTCGTCGCCGCCTTCTGCGTCCAGCCGAGCGCAATGCGCGCGATGCGCCCGATCTGGTGCGCCGGCACGTCGCTCACGATATTCGAAAGCTCTTCCTCCAGGTCCGGCCGCAGCAGGAGCACCAGCTCGCGGAATTTCTGCGCGAGCTCGGCGTCACCGCGGATTTGCACGTCGCCTCGCTGGATGACCGCTTCCGGCGACGGGCCGCCAAGGGCCAGGAGGCCGAACGGACCGCCGACGATTTCGGCATCAGCGCCCGCGTCGCCTCGCGTGATACGTAAGGAGATGCCGGTAGATTGCACCAGCAAGCGGGCGATTTCGCGCACTTCCACCGCCACGCTCCGCCCCGCGAGATCCGCGCATAGCTGCTGCGCGCGCGGCGAGCGCGGCAGCCCGCGGTTCAGTACATTCTCGATCGTGGCAGTCAGCATGCGGGGTCGGCTCCGGTACCCTCCCACGAAATTGCCTTTTGCAAGGCAGTCGAGCGCGCACCGAGAAACAAGATGCGCAATTTCGTGGGGACCCCGGTGCGGGCCGATCCTATACCGCGGCCAAAGGCCGGGCCAGCGGACTTGAGTGGATTTTCAATGCTCTCGGTCCCGCTGGAGGGCCGAATCGCTGCGCGGAGCGCGACCGGGCTCGGTCGGGTCGTCGTCCCGGCACCCGGCGCTGACGAGGAATCCATAAAAGGCTCTGAGGCACGAGAGCGATACGTTGATGTACTCGCGCACGTCCTCGTCCGTTGCGCTGACGAGCGTGCGCTGCTTTGTCTCGAGCAGCCAGCGGTCGAGCGAATCGAGATCCGCGCGGTAGGCGGAAAGAAGTCCCTTCGGCAGGCCACGCTCGGCGCACAAAACGTCGACGAACCGCCGGATCACGTCTTCCGAAATCCCCCGCCACGGGTCGGCCGCGCCCCCCACCGTGGGATCGACGCTGATGTGATCGCTGCTCTTGTTACCCGATTTCATGAGCTCGCATGGTCCTCGCGCATGAGACTTCGCTACTGTCGCCTCATTTTCACGGCGGTATATACCACGGCACGCAGCTCGGGAGCGTTGATCAGATTGCCAGCGATCGCGTCGGCACGCCTCACTCCGTCGAAAGTCCGCGCCATTGTCAAACGTGCCGCCGTGTCGCCATCCGCGACGAGGACGTGGGCTGGTTGCCGGTGGAGCGGCGTTGGTCATAATCGACCGCGCACACGAGCTGCATGTTGCTGGAGCTTCCGTGTTGGCCTAGCGTAGTGCGCGCACTCACCTCCTCGAGTTTGTGAGTGTCATAATGACTGCGCACACGACGCAGCTGCTCGAAGGTGTCGAGCAGCGACACGGCGCGAATGCCGCGTTGCCTTCAGTACTTGTAGCCCCGATGCACGGCGACGATGCCGCCGGAGAGATTGTGGTACCGGCAACCTTCGAGTCCCGCTGCCTGCATCATGGCGAGCAGCTTTTCCTGGTTCGGGTGCATGCGGATCGATTCGGCGAGATAGCGATAGCTGGCTTCATCCCGCGCGACCAGCTTGCCCAGAAGCGGTAGCACGCGGAAGGAGTAGGCGTCGTAGAGAGGCTTCAGGCCGGGAACCACCGGTTGCGAGAATTCCAGGACCAGTAGCTGTCCGCCGGGCTTCAGCGCACGCCGCATGGAGGACAGCGCTGCGGACTTGTCAGTCACATTGCGCAGACCGAAGCCGATCGTGATGCAGTCGAAAGTGCCGTCCGCGAACGGCAACCGCTCGGCGTTCGCCTGCACATAGCGGATATTGCCCACGAGTCCGTCATCTGTGAGACGGTCGCGCCCGCGCCCGAGCATCGCCGCGTTGATATCCGTGAGCACGACGAGCCCCCGCGCACCCACCTGCTCGGCGAGGCCCGCCGCAAGGTCTCCCGTGCCGCCGGCAACGTCCAGGGCGCGTTGCCCGGGGCGAAGATTCGTAAGCGACAAGGTGAAACGCTTCCACAGCCGATGGGCACCCGCCGACATGAGATCGTTCATCAAGTCGTAATTGCCGGCGACGGAGTCGAAAACGCCGCGCACGCGGCGGGCCTTGTCGCCCCAGCCGACACTCTGGAACCCAAAGTCTGTCGATCGATCGTCTTTCATCTGTACCTGCACCGCTTCCTCGAGAGGAGTCTAGTCCATCGAGACGGTGGCAGCAGGCGCGCGCAGCAGGCGTGCGCAGCAGGCGACAAGCCGCGCGCGAGCACCCATGTGGCGCTCACGCAACGCCTGATATCCGATATATAAGCCGCATGCGCCAATTTGTTTGCAATTTTCCTCGGTAGCTGCGCAGAATCGGCTCGAGTAGGGGGGGTCTTGAACAGGACCGGGCGCGTTGCGGCCCGGTCCTATTCTTTTGTGGCGCTGAAAGCGCCTTACTTGCCGGCGCTGCCTTGGTTGGGCGCTTGGGCTTTGCGGGCGAGGTACTGCGCCCACTTCGACTGCTGCTCACGCCCGAGCTCGTGCAGGTATTTCCAGGTGAAGAGGCCGGTGTCGTGTCCGTCGTCGAACACGAGTTTCACGGCATATTGCCCGACGGGCTCGACAGCGCTGATGCCGACATTTTCCTTTCCGAGGACCAGGACCTCCTGCCCGGGCCCGTGCCCCTTCACCTCGGCGGAAGGTGAGTGCACCCGCAGATATTCGCATGGCAATTGGAAATGACTGCCGTCCCCGAAACTCACCTCGAGCACCCGGGAGGCTTTGCGTAGCTTGATCTGCGTAGGTATGGGGTCGGACATTGTGGGCGCAGTATAGGCAAGCGGACGTGGCCGGTAACAGCGTGCGCCATGCGGACAAGGACGTCGAATCCAGCGAAGCGGCTGCCTCCGGAGGCAGCAGCGAAGCGCGCGGACGGCGCCTCGCGTCTCAGTTCGTCATCATACCGATGCGGCGGGCAACGAGCACAGCCTGCGTCCGGTTGACGACACCCAACACCTTGAAGATGGCCGTGACATGCGCCTTGACGGTCTTTTCGGACAGGCCGAGCTCGGTGGCGACCTGCTTATTGGTCTTGCCCTGGCAGACCCGCGACAGGACTTCGAGCTGGCGCAGGGTGAGGAGCTCCACATCCGGCAGCGGCTGCGGCGGCTCCGCTGCCGCGGTTCCCGCCGACCCGTTCGAAAGGCCCGATGCGTCCCGGAGCCCGGCCGGGATGCTCACATTGCCTTCGAGCACCTGTTGCAGCACTTCGAGCAGCACGCGCGTGGGCGCCGATTTGGGCACGAAGCCCAGCGCGCCGGAATTGATGGCCTGGCGCACGTTCTCGGGATCCTCGAGCGCGGAGAGCACGATGACCGGCAACGACGGAAACCGTTCGTGGAGCCGGTTGATGAGACTGAAACCGCTCATGCCGGGAAGGCCGAGATCGAGCAACACGAGGTCGAGGGCGGGGTTGGCCGCTGCTATGGCCATTCCTTGCTCGGCATCGCGGGCGGACATCACACGGGTGTCGTGTCCGAGCGATTCCAATGCTGCTGCGACTCCTTCCTGCACGAGAGGATGGTCGTCAATGACAAGTACTTTCAGGGGCATGGGTCTGCAGGAGTATCCAACCAGTCTGCGGGAAGGGGACTCGCGGCGCCAAGTGGACCTTAGTCCTACCGCGAGAGGCGCAGGAGCTTGCGGCTGTTGCCGTCCGAACGCCCCCGGAGCTGGCGCCAGACTGATCGTACTTCGCCGCCGTGTTGGGAAGCCGTTCGCCGGGGTGCGCATTTACTCAGAGTTTACGCAAAAATGCACGTGTCGCCGTTCACGTCCGGCGGTTCGCGTCCGGCGGGTGCGGGCGTCCGGCCCGCGGCGGTGCTAGGCTCACTTCATGCCCTCAGATGGACCGTCACAGGCTGACTTTCCGGGTACGCCGCCCGATCCGCTGCTCGCGGCGCGGCTGGCTGCCCGGGACCTGCTCGTCGAGCACGAGAAGGTCCGGACGCAATACCGCAATATGCCGATTTCGATCGTCGGCAGCGTCGTGGTGGCCACTCTCATGGGCGTGGCTCTGGCCCCGGGCGTCGGGCTTACCAAGGTGTTGGTCTGGATCGCCGCTGCGTACGCCTGGTCGCTGGGCCGGCTTTTTCAATGGCGGGCGTTCCACCGAAGCGACCCGTCACCCGAAGCGATCGGCCCGTGGCGCACGTACGCCATCATAGGCTCGTTACTCGCCGGGACCCTCTGGGGGGTCGGGGCCGCCGTGATGTATGTGCCGGACGGCCTCGCGTACCAGCTCTTTCTGCTCATGGGCCTGGTCGGGATGGGCTCGGGTTGCGTCTTCTCCTCCGGCTCCGTGATGCCTTCGTTCGTTGCATTCATGTATCCCGCGATTCTGCCCTCCACCGTGATCTTCATGCGGGAGGGCGATCTGCTGCATGTGATGACAGGCGCGCTCATGCTCCTCTACATGGGGCTCATGACGCTCTTCGCCCTGCGCGTGTATGGCTCCATTGCGGAATTCATCAGTCTGCGGTTCGAGAACTCCGGCCTCGTCGAGGAATTGCGGCGGCGCAAGGAAGTTGCCGAGGAGGCGAACGTTGCGAAATCCCGCTTCCTCGCCGCGGCGAGCCACGATCTGCGCCAGCCGCTGCATGCCCTGGGCCTGTTCGTCCAGGCTCTGGAGGACTCGCCGCTCGCCACCCGCGAACGGCAGATCATCGGCAATATCCGCCATTCCGTCGATGCGATGGAGGAGCTGTTCAACGCACTGCTCGACATCTCGCGCCTGGATGCCGGGGTCGTACAGCCCTGCGTGTCCACGATTCCCCTCACGTCGGTCTTGGATCGCGTGCGTTTCGAGTACGGGCCGATTGCGCGTCAGAAGCGGGTGTCACTGACGGTGATGAAGACCTCTGTGTACGTGCTGAGCGACCCGTCGCTGCTCGGCAGGATCGTGCGCAATCTTCTGGCCAATGCCGTGCGTTACACGGATCGCGGCGGCGTCGTGCTCGGCTGCCGGCGCCGAGGCAACACGGTGCGGATCGAAGTTTGGGATACCGGCCGGGGAATTCCGCAGGAGCGGCATGGCGAAATCTTCCGCGAATTCCATCAGCTCGAGAATCCTGAGCGTGACCGGCGCAAAGGACTGGGTCTCGGGCTCGCCATCGTGGAGCGCCTCGCGAAGCTGCTGGATCATCCGGTGGAGCTGCGCTCGGTCGTGGGTAAAGGCTCCATGTTCGCGATCACCGTGCCCCTGGGTGCGCAGGAGAACTGCGTCCCGCTCGAAAGCAGTCCCGACGCGGTCGGCGTGTTCGACCTGGCGGGCGCCCTGGTGCTGGTGATCGACGACGAGGGCGCCGTCCAGGAGGGAATGGCGGCCCTGCTGCGCAAGTGGAAGTGCGAGGTGCTCACGGCCGGCTCGGGACAGGAAATGCTCGAGCAGCTCGTGCCCTTGCAGCGGCGACCGGATCTCATCGTGTGCGATTTCCGTCTGCGTGGCGCCGAGAATGGCATCGGCGTCGTGGAGATGCTCCGGAACGAGTTCAATGTCGACATCCCCGCCCTGCTCGTCACCGGCGACACAGCGCCGGACCGGCTGCGCGACGCCGAGGCTAGCGGCCTGCCGATTCTGCACAAACCGCTCAATCCGGCCCGGCTGCGCACCCTGATCGCGAATCTGCTGCGTGAACACATTCGTGCTGCATAGCAGCAAGCGATGGCCCGCAGAAGGCCGACTTTGGGGGGCGCCGTACCGCGTACGCCTCTATACTTACCGTCCCTTGCACCATATGGGGGCTTCCCGCCAGACGCGGGCACTTAATGGAACCGACGAATACCTCGCACCCCGACTACTATCATCGTGTCGTGGATTGCCAGTGGGCCTGCCCGGCCCACACCGATGTTCCTGAATACATCCGCCTGATTGCGCAGGGGCGCTTCACCGATGCGTACATGGTGAACCGGCACTCCAATGTGTTTCCCGGCATTCTGGGCCGAGTCTGCGACCGGCCCTGCGAGCCCGCCTGCCGGCGCACCCGGGTCGAGGAAAAGCCCGTCGCCATCTGCCGCCTGAAGCGCGTCGCCGCAGATCATCGCGACGACATCACCGGCCGGCTGCCCAAGATCCCGCAGCTGAAGAACGGCAAGCGCATCGCCTTGATCGGGGCCGGCTGTGCCTCCCTGACCGTGGCGAACGACCTCATGCCGCTCGGGTACGAGGTGACCGTTTTTGAGCAGTCGGCTGAGCCCGGCGGCCTCATGCGCACGAATATTCCCTCCTTCCGCCTGCCCCACTCGGTGCTCAACGACGAGATCGGGCAGATCACGGGCATGGGGGTGGACCTCAAGCTGAGCCATCCGATCAAGAGCCTGCGCGAGCTCCTGGCGACCGGGGGCTTCGATGCGGTGTTCGTCGGCTCCGGCGCGCCCAAGGGCAAGGAGCTCAAGCTGCCCGGCCGCGAAGCCGCCGCCGCTGACGTTCATATCGGCATCGCCTGGCTCGAGTCGGTCGCATTCGGCCACATCGACAAAATCGGCGAGCGTGTGCTCATCATTGGCGTAGGCAACACCGCCATGGACTGCTGCCGCACCAGCCTGCGGCTCGGCGCGAAGAGCGTGAAGGTGATGGCGCGCAAACCCCGCGGCTTCTTCAAAGCATCCGAATGGGAGCTCGAGGACGCGGAGGAGGAGAGCGTCGAGATCGTCATCAACTACTCGCCGAAGTCGTTTGTCGTCGCCAACGGCAAGTTGACCGGGATGATGTTCGACAAGATGGAGTACGACATCGATGCGCAAGGCCGGATCACCGCCGAGCGCATCCTCGCGGAGGAGTTCCTGCCGGCGGACGCTGTCATCCTGGCGATCGGCCAGGAAAACGCCTTTCCGTGGATCGAGCGGGACCTCGGCATCGAGTTCGACAAATGGAACGTGCCGGTGATCGACAAGACGACCTTTCAGTCCACCCGCCCCGGCGTGTTCTTCGGCGGCGATGCTGCGTTCGGACCGAAGAACATCATCTGGGCGGTCGAGCATGGGCATCAGGCGGCCATTTCCATCCACCGTCACTGCCAGGGAGAACCGGTGGCGGAACGCCTGGCTCCGGGAGTCAACCTGCAGAGCCGCAAGATGGGCATGCACGAGTGGTCGTACTCCAACGACTACACGCCCGTGGAACGCCGGCTCATGCCGCACGTGTCGCTGAAGGAACGGTTCAAGAAGCTCAACATCGAGGTGGAGCTCGGATTCACGGCGGAGCAGGCCGCGCAGGAAGTGCAGCGCTGCCTGAACTGCGACGTGCAGACGGTGTTTACCGCGAAGCTGTGCATCGAATGCGACGCCTGCATCGACATCTGTCCGGTCGACTGCCTCACCATGACGGCCAACGGCGACGAAGCCGATTTACGCACGCGCCTGAAGGCGCCGGCGAAGAATCTCACGCAACCCCTGCTGGTCTCCTCCGCGCTGCCGCAAACCGGCCGCGTCATGGTAAAGGACGAAGACCTCTGCGTTCACTGCGGCCTGTGTGCCGAACGCTGTCCCACTGCCGCGTGGGACATGCAGAAGTCCTACGTGCACTGGCCGCACGCGCAGGACGAAGCCCGGGTGCTTCTGGCGAAGGAACCAAAGATCGCATGACTCCCACCCGCATAAACGATTTCGCCATCAAGATCGCCACGGTCAACGGCACCGGCTCGGCGAGCGCCAACACGCTGCTGATGAAGTCCATCTTCAGAAGCGGGATCCCGGTGATGGGAAAGAACTACTTTCCATCGAACATCCAGGGGCTGCCCACCTGGTATGAGATCCGCGTGACGAAGGATGGCTACGTTGCCCGCTCGGGGCACGTGGACATCATGGTTGCGATGAACGCGGAGACTTACGCGAAAGACGTGAAGGAAGTCGCTCCCGGCGGCTATCTCATTTACGACTCCACGTGGCCCCGCCCGGGATTGCTCAGGCGCGAGGACATCACGGTGCTCGGCGTGCCGCTGGCACGGCTGTGCAATGAAAACTTCAATGGAGTGCGCACGCGCATTCTGATGAAGAATATCTGTTATGCGGGCGTGCTCGCCGCGCTCCTCGATCTGGATCTCGAGCGGATCCGCGAGTTGCTCGCGGAAACCTACGCGAAGAAGCCGCAGCTCGTCGAGAGCAACATGAAGGCGATCCAGCTGGGCTACGATCACGCGAAGCAGCACTTCACCTGCCCGCTGCCGCTGCGTGTCGAACAGCTCGACAAGACCTCGGGGCACATCCTGATCGACGGCAACACGGCGGCGGCGCTCGGTTGTGTGTTTGCGGGCGCGACGGTGGCCGCGTGGTATCCGATCACGCCGTCCACGTCGGTGATGGATGCCTACAAGGTCTTCTGCGACCGGATGCGGGTCGATCCCGTCACCGGCAAGAAGAACTTCGCATTCATCCAGGCGGAGGACGAGCTGGCGGCCATCGGCATGGTGATCGGCGCCATGTGGAATGGAGCCCGTGCCTTCACGGCGACCTCCGGCCCGGGCATCTCGCTCATGAACGAGTTCCTGGGACTGGCGTATTACGCGGAAGTGCCGGCCGTGATCTTCGATATCCAGCGTGTCGGCCCGTCCACCGGCATGCCGACGCGCACCCAGCAGTGCGACCTCATGGAATGCGCCTATGCCTCCCACGGCGATACCCGGCATATCTGCCTGTATCCGGCCAACCCGGAGGAGTGCTTCTACATGGCGGTGCAGGCGTTCGACCTTGCCGAACGGCTGCAGACACCGGTGTTCGTGCTGTCTGACCTCGACATCGGCATGAACGATTGGATGTGCCGCGACCTGGAATGGGACGACACGTATCGCCCGGACCGCGGCAAGATGCTCGGCAAGGAAGAAATCGAGAAACTCGAGAAGTTCTACCGCTATCTGGACAAGGACGGCGACGGGATCGGGTATCGCACGTTGCCCGGCGTGCATCCGAAGGGCGCGTACTTCACCCGCGGCTCCGGACACACGCAGTACGGCACGTACACCGAAGATTCCGTCGAATACCAGATCCTTCTCGACCGGCTGCTGAAAAAGTGGGACACGGCAAAAAAGCTGGTGCCCCGGGCAATCGTCGGCAGCAGTGTTGATGCGACCGCGCCGGGCGACATCGGCATCGTCTCCGTCGGGAGCTGCGATGGCGCGATACGCGAAGCGATGGACGTGTTGAAAACACACGGTGTCGGTGTCGACTACATGCGCGTGCGCTCGTTTCCGTTCGGTGATGACGTGGAGCGCTTTCTAGCCGCGCATAAACTGTTGTTCGTCGTCGAACAGAATCGCGACGCGCAGTTCCGCGCGCTCCTGACGCTCGAGACGGCCGTGGAAAAGGCAAAGCTGCGCTCGCTTCTGCATTACAACGGGTTGCCGATTTCCTCGTCGTTCATCGTCGAGGGCGTGCTGGCGCAGACTCGCCCCCGGCGGCTGACGCAGCCCAAAGACGCGGCGCTCGGATAGGCGGAAGGCTCTGACATGACTTTTATCTCCAAGCCGAAGGTTGCGCATCCGTCCCTCCCGAAGAATGCGCTCGGGTTTACGCGCCGCGATTACGAGGGCGCCCTCTCGACGTTGTGCGCGGGCTGCGGGCACGACTCCATTACGGCCGCCATCGTGGAAGCGTGCTGGGAGCTGTCGCTAGAGCCGCAGAACGTCGTGAAGCTCTCAGGTATCGGCTGCTCCTCGAAAACCACTGCTTACTTCGTAAGCGGCGGCCACGGATTCAACTCTGTGCATGGCCGCATGCCGTCGATCGCGATGGGTGCGAACGCAGCCAACCGCGCCTTGAGCTACATCGGCGTCTCGGGCGATGGCGATACGCTGTCGATCGGGCTGGGGCAGTTCTGTCATGCGATCCGCCGCAACGTCAACATGTTGTACATCATCGAGAACAACGGGGTGTACGGCCTGACGAAGGGGCAGTTCTCCGCTTCGGCCGACATCGGCACGAAGGCGAAGAAAGGGGAGACCAACTTCCAGCCGCCCATCGATCCGGTGCTGCTCGCGATGACCCTGGGCGCCACCTTCGTCGCGCGCAGTTTTTCCGGCGACAAGCGGCAGCTCGTGCCTCTCATTCAGGCGGGACTGAAGCACAAGGGTTTCGCCCTGATCGACGTGCTCTCGCCCTGCGTGACGTTCAACGACCACGAAGGCTCGACCAAGAGCTACGCCTACACCCGGGAGCACTACGAGCCGGCCGTGCACGCGGATTTCGTCCCGCTGGAGCGCGAAATCGTGGCCGACTACAAGGAGGGCGAAGCCCTTCCGGTGCTGATGCACGACGGCAGCCGCATCGTGCTGCGCAAACTGGACACGGCCTACGATCCGACCAACCGCATCGCCGCCGCTGTCCACATCCAGGAACGCATGAAGCTGGGCGAGTATCTGACGGGGATGCTGTACGTGGAGGAGTCGCAAAGCGAGTTCCACGACATCAACGGCACTCCGGAGGCCCCCCTCAACAGCCTCCCGTACGAAACGCTGTCGCCGGGCGCCAAGGGGCTGGAGAAGGTTCTGTCGCGCTATCGTTGAAGTCGTGTCTGACATAAGGCGCCCCGGCGCGCGCAGCGTCCTGGGGTAAATGAGTGAGAAAGGCTCCGAGGTAGCACCGCTGGTAGGTTGCTACGGCCTGACCTGCAACCTGTTGGGTCTAGGCGCACCGGTGGCTAGTGCTCCGGCTGCTGCTGCGCTGCAGTCCTGTCAGCGGAACTTGAGGTTTGAAGCAGTGTCTTAATGGCAGCAGCGTCAGACCCAACGCGGCGGTCAGCTCCCGCCGCAGGCCAGCCGTTAGAGTTGGCGGGCGGATGCTTGTATCCCGGCGGCGTCATGCGGTATCGTCAGCGCCGGTTCGTGACCTTTCCCTTTCCCTGCCGCCTGCCGCCCGCATGGTTTGCGAGCCGGCTT
>JAQGOC010000135.1 GCA_028293805.1 Gammaproteobacteria bacterium | reverse complement strand
CGTGATCGCGGAATGAACGATCAATACCCGCGCCCCTGCGGCAGTGCGCGCCGAGGCGACTTTCGCGATGTTGCGCCAGTTGGCGAGCGAGGAGACGCTCGTCCCGCCGAACTTGAGAACAATCCAGGCAGAAGCCGTGCGGGTCACTTCTCTATTACCTCTAGTTGTGCGGCGCGGCAAGCGCGCGCAGCCGCTGACCGACGTTCTCGGCCGCCTCGGGTCAGTTCATGGAATGGGCTCGACCGCTCGAAGCGGATCAGAGCTCTTTGTCGAAATCGGCGTCGAAATCGCGCAGGGCCTTTTCGAGCTTTTTATCCGCGAGCACTTCCTCGAGCTTGCTCCACGCGGCTTTGCCGCGTTTACCCTGGTTGCGGACGCGCTTGTCCACCCGGTCCAGCAGGCGGTCGTAGTCGGTGCCGTCCTCGGTGGCCCCGCTCAAAAATTCATCGTCGAGATCGAAGCTCTCGTTGTCTCGTTCCGACATCTAGCGGGCAAATCCTGAAGTAATTCAATGAGTAACGTGTCAACATGGCACGCTGCAGGCTGCGAACTATAACGGATTCGCGCCGCCGATCAACCCTTACCGCACGGCAGCCTCCGGTTCAAGCCCGACGTAGCCCCGGTGCCCTCGAATGGACACCCCGCCGAAGCACCGCTGCCCAGGTTCGGATCCAGGTAGCCTCAGGTCTGGTCCATCCTGTCCCGAACCACCACCGGGGCCCCCCGGCTCAGGCCCAGACCCTCCGCGGCGCTCTGTTCCGCCCGGGCGATCTCGATTACCCCGAAGGAATTGATGAGGGCCAGGTATTCGCCCGGCTGCGTGTCGCCATAGGTGCGCAGGAGCGGAAACGAGTGGTGTCCGGCATGGACCAGCGGCAGCCGGAAGCGCTCGATCAGAGTCGCGTCGATGTTGCTGATGAGGTTGCCAAAGTGATCGATGGTGATGACGACCCCAGTGACGCTCGACTGCTCAGTGGCGGGCTCGTCCACCCAAGCCGGAACCAGTGTGCTTACGACGTCGCCGAGACTTTTCGGTTCGCAGCGACCGGCGGCAAGCTCGGCAGCAATCGGCGCGAAGATGTCCCGTCCGTGGAAAGTCGCGCTCGGTCGATTGACGCCGAAGCGCGCCAGATGCGATGCATTGAGGCGGACTATCGTGGCATCCGGGCATCGACCCACGATCGGCGCGAGCAGTCCGTTGTCGGGAGCCATGAAAATATGGCCGCGGGCGGTCACCGCGATGATGTCCCGAGACGTGCCGACTCCTGGGTCCACCACGGCGATGTGCACGGTGCCCGGCGGGAAATACTCGAACGCGCGGCACAGCCAGAAACCGGCTTCGGCGGGCCAGTGGACGACGATCTCGTGCGTGAGATCGACGATCTTCGCGTCGGCGAAGCGGCTGAGGATGCGGCCTTTCATGACGCCGACGAAGGGGCCCTGATGGCCGAAGTCGGTGGTGATGGTGATGACGCCTGAGGGCTTATTGATGGAGGTCATTGGGTGCGCCAGCTCTGAATGACTTGCGGCCAGCCGAGAATAACCCATTGATCTGGACGTGGCGGCGGCATGGTTTAATAGGCCGCCCCCTTGGGAGTGTTCCGGCCTGTGAGCTCCGCTTACGACAGATTGCCTCTGAATGCCTTGCGCGTCTTCGAGGCGGTCGCGACGCGCCTCAATTTCGGGGACGCTGCGGAGGCGCTGCATGTCACGCCCGCGGCCGTCAGCCAGCAGATCAAGTCGCTCGAGGAATACCTTCAGACGCCGCTCTTGCGGCGCAATGGTCGAAGCGTGCAGCTCACTCTCGAGGGAACGCGCCTGCTGCCCGGTGTTCGCCGTGGACTGGATGAGCTCGAAGCGGCCCTACAGCAGATCAGGCAGGAGCGGCAGAGCGGCACGGTCAACGTCACCACCCTTTCCTCCTTCCTGCAGAAGTGGCTGACGCCGCGGCTCGCCGACCTGCACGCGCGGCATCCCGAAATCGATGTCCGTATTCACGCCTCGCCCGAAGCCGTGGATTTCGCGCGGACGGATTTCCATGCGGGGATTCGCCTCGGAGATGGACGCTACGAGGGATTGCACACCGAGAAACTTCTCGACGAAAGCCTGGTGGCGGTCGCCTCACCCGCGGTTCTCGCGAAACACGGCCCGCTTTCCGACTCCGCCGGGCTCTCGAGATTACCGTTACTGCACGGCACGGAGATCGATTGGGCGAGCTGGTGCGCAGGGGACACCGAATCCCTCGCGTGCCTGCGCGGCGCGTTCATCGACGATTCCGCGAGCTTGCTCAGCGCTGTCATCGAGGGCCTGGGCTTCGGCATCCTGCGCTGGACGCTGGCGGCCGGCGAGTTGCAGGCGGGACGCATCGTTCTGGCAAGTGAACGTATCGTTCCGTATCGATTTGCCTACTACTTTGTCTGTCCGCCAGCCTACCTGGCCCTGCCGAAGGTCGCCGCGCTGCGCGACTGGCTGCTGCGGCAAGCCGGGCAGTTTCCCGGGCCGCCGTCGCGATTGATTGCCGCGCAGGCGGGGTGACCTGCTGATTGCGAAGCAGCAGAATGTTCGCAGTCCGGTCCAAACCTGCGGGAACGATTTTTGCTCCTGCGGCCCCTCAATGAGCATGCTGAATCGGACCGATACGGAGCTGGCGCGTGACACGGTGGCACTCGTTCTCGCCGGCGGCAATGGCACCCGGCTCGGTGAGTTGACTCGCTGGCAGTGCAAACCCGCCATTGCCTTCGCAGGACATTTTCGCAACATCGATTTCACTCTGTCGAATTGCGTCAACTCCAATGTGCGGCGTATTGCCGTGCTGACGCAGTACAAGGCGCAGAGTCTCATCACTCACCTCGCGGGCGGTTGGAATTTCCTCCCCAAGCCCCTGGGCGAGTTCGTGGAAGTATGGCCTGCGCAGCAGCGTTTGCACTCGTCGTGGTACGCGGGCACGGCCGACGCCGTGTATCAGAACCTGGATCTCGTGCTAGCGCAGCGTAGCCGTTACACACTCGTTCTCGCGGGTGATCATGTTTACAAAATGGACTACCGCAAATTTCTTGCGCGACATGTCGAGACTGGCGCGGATGTTACGGTTGCATGCGTGCCCGTGCCGGTAGAAGAGTCGGGAGCCTACGGCGTGCTGGGCGTCGACGATCGTCAGCGTGTATGCAGCTTCATCGAGAAGCCGCAGCCTTCCAGCCTGGGATTAAGCGCACACAGGACAGTGCTCGCCTCGATGGGCGTCTATGTATTCAACACCAGCTATCTCGAGCAGCAGCTGCGGCGTGATGCGATTGTCGAGGGGTCTGCGCACGACTTTGGACGTGACATCCTGCCAAAAGCCGTTAGAGAAGATCAGGTCACCGCCTACTCGTTCGTGGATTCGGCGGGGCGGCCCGGCTACTGGCGCGATGTAGGCACCTTGGATGCGTTCTGGCAGGCGCATATGGAGTTGCTCACACCCGAGCCGCCCATCGAACTGTACGATCCGCAATGGCCGATTCTCACGCTGCCCGAGCAGCTACCGCCAGCCAAGCTGCTCCACACCCATGGCCGGCACGGTTTTGTGGCCGACTCGCTGCTCGCGGGCGGGGTGGTGGTCAGAGGCGCGACCGTAACCAACAGCGTGCTGTCCGGCAATGTGCATGTTGCTGACG
>JAQGOC010000265.1 GCA_028293805.1 Gammaproteobacteria bacterium | reverse complement strand
AACTGCCTCTCACGCTGACGCAGTGCAAAGCACTCGCCGTGCTCGCGCATTGCCAGGGTGTTAGCCAGAGGCGCCTCGCTGAGATCAGTGAAACCGATCCCGCGCGCCTCGTACGCATACTCGACCGATTGGAGGCCGTCGGCTGGGCGGAGCGACGCTCGGACCCGCAGGACCGCAGAGCGCACCTACTCGCCGTCACGGAGAGCGCGAAGCCAGTCGTCCAGAGCATCTGGCAGATCGTCAGGAACACCAACACCGAAGCCCTGCAGGGATTCACCAGCGATGAACTCCATCTGCTGACGGATTTACTCGAGCGTATTCGAGCGAATTTGTTGTCACTGGAGGCGCGCGACCCAGAGCCTGTCCCGGCGTGGCACCAATGCCTGCGTCGTGGGAGCCTGAGGACCGTGCGATGAGCGTTGTGATCGAGGACAACGGCGATACAATCGATGCTCCGACCAGCGCAAGCGACGCTCCCGCCCCGGAGCGCCCGGTCGCCGAGCCGCACGAATCACAAGATGCACCGGTGAGGGGCCTGCGGGAGCGACTCCGTTTGCCGCTCATGATAGGCGCTCCCGTGATTGCCGGCGTCGTCGCACTCTACTTTTACATGGCGCGCGTTGGTTATGAATCAACGGATGATGCCTACCTGCGCGCGGCCCAGGTGTCGATCAGCCCCAACGTCTCCGGACGAGTGATTGAAGTCGACGTACACGATAATCAGCCCGTGCGCCGGGGAGAAACGCTGATCCGCCTCGATGAGCGCCCCTTCCGCATCGCCGTGGAAGATGCGCGGGCGCGCGTCGCCAACGCACGGCTTCAAATCGAGTCGCTGAAGGCGACGTATTGGCAGCACATGGCGGATCTCCGTTCGGCCCGAAGCACGCTCGAGTATCGGAAGCGTGAGTACGAGCGTCAGACACACCTGCTCGCGAGTGGCATTTCTCCCGAATCGCTGGTGGAGAGAACCCTGGACGCACGCAATCAGGCGCAGCAGAGCGTGGTCTCCGATCAAGAGCAAATCAATGCCACGCTCGCCAGCCTCGGAGGAGACCCGAACATTTCCGCCGATCGCCATCCGACGGTGCAGGAAGCTCAAGCGCAGCTCGATCGTGCGTTGCTCAACCTTTCCTACACGACCATTGCAGCTCCGATCGACGGCATCGTCACGCGCGTGGAGGAGCTGCAGGCCGGTGACTACATCAACGCCGCCACTCCCGCGTTCGCTCTGGTCTCGACTCGCGACGTGTGGATAGAGGCTAACTTCAAGGAAGTACAGCTGACGCACATGCTCCCTGGCCAGTCTGCAACCGTGCACATCGATGCTTACCCCGGCCGGCTCATCCGGGCGAGAGTGGTCAGCATCAGTCCGGGAACCGGCTCACAGTTCTCGCTGCTGCCGCCTGAGAACGCGACTGGAAACTGGGTGAAGGTGGTTCAAAGGCTTCCTGTGCGCCTGCGGCTCGAGGAGAGTGTTCCGGTCCAGTCCGGGCTCAGCGCTTTGGTGACGGTTGATACAAGGTATCGCCGCGGCCTCTTCGGGGCGGCCGGCACGCACAGTGGCGCTCTGGACGCCAGAGCTGCCCAATGAGCCAAAGGGAGCGCGTCAGTCACGCCCGCGCCACGAATGAGTCATCGCCGCCGGGGTTGAATCGGGGGCTGATCACGATTTCGGTGATCCTCGCCTCTTTCCTGCAGGCACTCGATCAGACCATTGCCAACGTCGCCCTGCCGCACATCGCCGGCGAGCTCTCGGCTACGCAGGAGCAAATCAGCTGGGTACTGACCTCTTATATTGTCGCCGCCGCAATCATGATCCCACTCTCCGGCTGGCTGGCGGACCGCTATGGCCGCAAGAATGTGTTGGTGCTGTCGGTCGTGCTCTTCACGGTGAGCTCGGCGCTGTGCGGCGTTGCCCAGACCTTGGGACAGATCGTGTTGTTTCGCTTCCTGCAAGGACTGGCCGGTGCAGCTCTCGTGCCGCAGTCGCAGGCCGTGCTCCTGGACATCAATCCTCCCGAACGCCAAGGCCGTGCGACGGCGGTCTGGGTGTTGGCTGTGACCGTAGGTCCGGCCGTCGGCCCGGTGCTCGGCGGCTGGCTTACGGAAGACTACAGCTGGCGGTGGGTCTTTTTCATCAATGTCCCGTTCGGCGTCTTGTCCGTATTCGGACTCCTGGGTTTTATGCGTGAATCGGCGACGCGGCGTGAGAGGTTCGATTTCTTCGGTTTCGCGACGCTGAGCCTCGCGATCGGCGCACTTCAAATGATGCTGGATCGTGGGCAGTTGCGGGACTGGTTCAGCTCCACGGAAATCTGCTTCGAGGCAGCGCTTGCCGCGGTCGCGTTCTATCTGTTCTTGGTTCATACCTTGACGGCCCGCAACTCTTTCGTGAACCCTAGCTTGTTCAGGGATCGAAACTTCGACGTCGGGTGCGTCGCGATCTTCACCTTCGGCGTCGTGCTGTTCGCCACGTTGGCGCTGCTGCCGCCATTGCTACAAGACCTCATGGGTTACCCAGTCGTGACCACCGGGTGGGTTACCGCACCGCGCGGTGTCGGCACTCTCGTCGCCTCGTTAATAGTAGGAAGGCTGACTTCATGGATCGGTGCGCGCCTTCTGATCGGCGTCGGCATCGCCGTGACGGCGATCTCCACTTGGCAAATGTGCGGCTTTTCTCCGCTCATGGACAGTCGACTCGTCGTTTGGAGTGGCTTCATTCAAGGCATGGGAATTGGTCTCGCCTACGTGCCGCTCACGACGGTGTGCTTTGCGACGCTAGCACCGCAGTTTCGCTCCGGCGGCACATCAATGTTCAATCTGTTGCGAAACATAGGCAGCAGCATCGGGATCTCCGCGGTGCAGGTGCTGCTCACGCGCAACACGCAAATCATGCATTCAAGGCTCG
>JAQGOC010000260.1 GCA_028293805.1 Gammaproteobacteria bacterium | reverse complement strand
TCGCCGGCGTGAACTTCGCCGGATACAGCCCCCCCGGACGGCAGCCATAACTTCCCTGCACGGCGCCGGTTTGATACGTGTCCATCCGATAGTAACGTGTGCCTACCGTCAGCGTCAGGGTCTTGGGGATGACCTCGAAGTCCGTCGAGGCGAAGACCGCCTTCTGCTTGTAGCCGCGCGTGACGTCGTCGTAGAACGAGTCCGTCGGCGAGCGCACGTTCGGGTTGTTGACGGTTGCCCCCGGCGGTGGCGACAACGGGGCAAAGCCGGCTTCCGGGGCCCTGTAGTACCAATCCGACTCGTTGTGGATGCTGAAGTCTTCCGAGAAGAGGCCGCCGATGGCGCGCCAGCGCCATTCGTCGGGCGTGCTCACGCGGAATTCATGGCTCTGATGCCGGTTCACCTCGTGCACTTTGAACGTCGACATCGGTGAAAAGCACTGTGCGCCGAGCGTCGCCGCCTGCGCCGATCCTGGAATGACGCACTGGTAGTAGTCCGCATACACGCCGCGCGCGTAGTTGGTGTAGTCGGCGACCTGGTCGACCGTACGCACGAGATAACCGCCGGTATAGACAGCCTTGAGCGCCCCGATCCGGCCGTTGAGCGTCCAGGCGGTATTGCTGAACTTGTCCTTGTCGGTGTTGGGTGTGAACAGGGTCACCGACAGGTCGGGCAGCTTCTGGCCGTCCGAGCCGTTCGGCATCTCCGCGAACACGCCATCCGCTTCCATGTTCTGATACGACTGCGTGAGCAGCGCGTTCCAGTCCTCGTTGATCTTGTAAAATACCGAGGCGCGGATTCCCTTGTACGTCACGGGGTTGATGGCGCGTCCGGAAATCTTGTCGTTGGTAATCGCCGGGCCGGGCGGCACGACGCCGCCGAAGTAGTCGATGATGCCCCGATCGATGGAGGAGCGGGTGAACGTGCTGCTGACGTTGTTGATGTAGCCGCCGCGTGATTCGTTGTAGATCACCGCACGCGCTGCCAGCGTATCCGGAATCAGCGGCAGGTTGAGCGTGGCGTCGAGGTTGCTGCTCGGATCGCCATGAGCGGTGGTGCCGTAACCCGCGGTGAAATTCGCCTCCATGGTGTTCAGCTTCGGCTTGTTCGTGATGTAACGGATCACGCCCGCCTGCGCGCCGGCACCAAACAGGGTGCCTTGGGGGCCCTCGAGCACTTCGATGCGCTACAGATCCGCGGCATAGATTTCCAGATTGCGGCCCGGCAGCTGCGCGGACTGCTCATCGAGATAGACGGCGACATTGGGAAAGCTTCCCGTGGCGCCCGTCGACTGGTTGCCGTCCTCGGTGGTGGCGAGACCGCGCATGTAGATCTGGCCCTGCCCCGGACCATGCGAGCTCGCCGTCACGTTCGGCAGGAACTTCAAATAGTCCTCGAACGTCGTGATGTTCAACTGGGTCAGCGTTTCACCGGTCAACGCCGTGATGCTGATCGGAACGTTCTGCACGCTCTCCTCGCGACGCTGCGCGGTGACGATGACTTCGTTGATTCCGAGGCCTGTCGTATCCGAGGCTCCCGTGTCGCTCCCGGCGGGAGTCGCGGCTATGGCGGCGCCATGCGCCCCCAGGATGGCGGCGACCGCGCAAGACACTTTCTGGTTCGCTTTCAAGCTGCTCTCCCCGATAGTTGAATGCTCTTTTCGGAAAACCGCCTCAGCCTGTCCGCCCCCTCGCTCGATGCGAGCGTATGCGCCCGACACGCAGCCGACCTGCCCTGACAAGTCGCACGTCCGCGCCTCTCGCCCACCGTACACGGCTTTGGTCAATCGCCCCTGGCCGTTGCGCGAACGCAACGGCGGCGCTCCGCTGGCGCCACTCCCCACCCGAGATTTTCACAATCGACCGCGCGCTACAAGTCGCGAAATTGGATCGGGGCATCGAAAAATGTCATGCCCCGTCAAAAGCACGGCCTCCCCTACACTGCAAGATGACCCGGCGAGCACCTTAAAGTCGATGTGTAGTTACGACGTCACGGCATCATGGAACCGACACCAGCGGATCAGCAGCGGGTGGCGGGGATGCACGGATGAGATCTACCGCGGCGGCGATGTCGGCTGCCAACGGTCGGTCGTCGGCATACGCCGGCAGCCGCTCGCGCACCATGCGGTAGGCGCGGTCGGTTGCCGGAGCCCGGTGCAGCGCGGGATCCTGGAATTCGTAGGCCTGGGCCGCCGCGAGCAGCTCGATGGCCAGCACGGTTGAGAAGTTCTCGATGATCTCCAGGGCTTTGAGGGCGCTGGCGGTCGCATGCGGAATTTCATCCTCCTGCAGCGCAGAGCTCACGCCGCCATCCAGACTCGCGGGCGCCGCCAGTCGGCGGTTTTCCGAAGTCAGGGCTAACGCCGTGTATTGCGCGATCATGAGACCGGACGACACGCCAGGCCGCTGCGCCAGGAAGGCCGGCAACCCGCTCACGAGCGGATTCACCAACCGGTCGATGCGCCGCTCGGAGGTCGCGGCAATCTTCGCAGCCGCTATCCCCAGAGTGTCCATCGCGAGGGCGAGCGCAGTGCCGATGGGGTGTGCCTGCGAGTAGACGACAGGATCCTCCAGAGTGCCCGAGACGATCGGGTTATCCGTTACCGAGGCGAGCTCCCGATCGAGAACGGAGCGCGTCGACTCGAGGCACTCACGTACGGCGCCGTGCACCTGCGGAACCGCACGCAGACTCATGGCATCTTGTGTATGGGGGGCGACGCGCGCCAGGATCTCGCTGCCCTCGAGCAACCTCACCATCCGTGCTCCGGTCGAGGTGATGCCCTCGGAGACCCGGAATTTCAATGCCTCGGAGGCGAATGACACCGGCTGCAGGCCAATGTTCTCGAAAGTCATGGCGGCGATCACATCGGCCCAGTCGAGCAGATGGTGCATTCTGCGCAGCGCCACGCACGCCGATCCGGTGCTGCAGGGAGTGCCGTTGACCAGACTGAGCCCCTCCTTCGCTTCGAGCTCCAGAGCCGCAACGCCGAGCCGCCGCAAGGCCTCCGCGCCCGTCATGACACCTTCGCCCGCGTGTACCGCCCCCCAGCCCATCAAAACCAGGGAAATGTGCGCCATATGCGTGAGATAGCCGATCGACCCGGAACGGGGTACGACCGGAATCAGACTCTCGTTCAGCAGGGCGACCAGGCGCTCGACGACAACCGGGCGGACGCCGGAGCGGCCATGCGCAAAATTATTCACGGCACTGGCCATGATCGCCCGGGTCTCGAGCACCGGCAGGGCTCTGCCGACACCGCAGGCGTGACTCATGATGATGTTCCGCGATAGCAGGCGCTGACGGGTCTCGTCGATGAGGACGTTGGCCAGGGCTCCCACCCCGGTGTTGACTCCATAACAGATCATCCGCCGCGCGGCGATCACGTCCACCAGGGCTTTGCCATGGGCCATGCGTGCGAGCGCCGCCGATGACAGCGACACCCGCGCCCCGGCCGCGATCTCCGCAACACCTTGCCAGGTCAGCGGCGCGTCTATAACTTGGTCCGTCATGACAACGTCCATGATCTCCAACGGGTCGACAGAAGTCTAGAACGGCACATGTCAGCCCGCTCCGCACCGCAGCTCATTCCTATCCGCTGGCGGGTGTTCGCCTTTCTGTTCGGGTTCGGATTCCTGGCCTACCTGCAGCAGAAAAGCCTGACCATCGCCGCCGCGCGCATGATTCCCGAGCTCGGCTTCAGCCAGATGCAGATCGGCTGGCTCGAGCAGGTGTTCGTGCTCGGCTACGGGCTGTTCCAACTGCCCGCGGGCGTGCTCGGCCAGCGCCTGGGCGCCCGCCGGACGCTGGCCCTGGCGGGCCTGTGCGCATTCGCCGCCATGGCATTCACGGCGCTGGCGCCGCAACTTCTGGCCGGCGATGCGCTGTTTGTCGTCCTGCTTGGCCTGCAACTGCTGCTCGGCATTTCGCAAGCCGCCATCTTTCCGGTGTCGGCGGGTGTATTCGAAGCCTGGTTCCCGCAGCGTCGCTGGGCACTCGTGCAAGGACTGCAGACGATGGGCCTCGGACTCGGAGCCGCCGCCACTCCGCCGCTCATAGCATCGCTGATGGGCGTCGTCGGGTGGGAGAAGGCGCTCTTGTGGACGAGCATGCCCGCGCTCGCTCTCATCGTGTTGTGGGCTTGGTACGGGCGCGACAGCCCCCGTGAGCACCCCTCAGTCAGTATGGAGGAGCTCGCTGTTCTGCGGGAAACGGCGGACGATGTCGATCATCGGGCGCCTGTCGGCCAGCTGCGCGGCGTATTGCTCGATCGCAATGTGCTGACGCTGGCCGCGTCGTACTTTTGCATGAATTATGTGTTCTATCTGTTATCCAACTGGTCCTTTCTCTACCTGGTCCAACAGCGTCACTTCTCGGTGCTCGAAAGCGGGTGGCTGGCCACCGCACCCCCACTGGCGGCCGCCGTCGGGGCCGGTGTCGGCGGCGTAATCGCCGGTACCCTGTTTCAGCGCTATGGAAGCCGGCGCGGGCTGCGGTTGGTCCCTCTCTGCAGCTTGCCGCTGACTGCCGTGCTGTTGCTTCTCGCGGTGCATGCGGGCAATCCATATTGGGCCGTCGTCGGGCTGGCCTTATGCTTTGGCTGTGTGGAGATAACGGAAGGATCCTACTGGGCCACGGCGATGACCATCGGCCGCGGTAACACGATGGCCGTCGGGGCCGTGATGAACACCGGCGGGAATCTCGGGGGAATCGTGGGTATTCCCATCATTGCCTATCTCTCGGGGCACGGAGCGTGGAACTCGGCTTTTCTCATCGGCAGCGGATTCGCACTCGCGAGTGCCCTTGCCTGGCTGCTTATCGACGCCAGTCGTGCGGCCGGACAGCACGCGCCCCCGCAACCGGTTTCTGACCTGGCGGCGCAGTAGCGCAGGCGCCCTGCCGGCAGCGGCACCTATCTGGTGATGGCCTGGAAGACGAGAGTCTGGAATTGGCTGACGAAGCGCGAGTCCGTCGGCGTGTATTGGGTGAACAGCAGCGCAATCAGAGCCTCCTGCGGATCGATGACGACCGAGGTGCTCGCGTATCCGCCCCAGCCGAACTGGCCCTTCGAGCCGAGGTTACCGGCCTGCGCCGGGTCCGCGAGCACCGACACACCGAGGCCATAGCGGATGCCGTCCCCCCAGCTCGCGGTCGTCGGGGGCAGATTGTCGGACGTCATCAGCGCAACGGTCTTGGGACCGAGGATCTGCACGCCATGCAATTCACCGCCATTCAGGAGCATTTGCGAGAACAGCAGGTAGTCCTGAGCGGTCGACGCCAGACTCGAGCCGCCAAACGGACGGCCGGTAAAGTGCGCGTAGGTATCGTTATGGGCGCTGTCGGCCCTGAGAGCGCCCGCGGCGTCGAGGCTGTAGCTCGTCGCATAACGCGCCGCCCGAGTGGCTGGAACGCCGAACACAGTGTCTGTCATTCCCAACGGCTCGAACACGGTCTTGCGACAATAGTCATCGAACCGCATTCCGGAGAAATACTCGACGAGGTACGCCAGCACATCGTGCGAGAAGCTGTAGACCCAGCGCTCGCCAGGCTGGTAGAGCAGTGGCATCGTCGCCAGCTTGTCCACGAGCTCCTGCAGGGAGTCCAGCTTTCCGTACTCGATCCCCGCCGTGCGGTAGGCCCGGTCTACGGCTGTGTCGGCGAAGTAACCATACGTGAAGCCGGCCGTATGTCGAAACACGTCCTGGATTGTTATCTTGCGCCGGGGTTCCTCCAGGATCATTCTGCCCTCGGCATCCAGGCCCGCGAACACCTTGACGTCCCGAAAAGCGGGGATGTAGTTCTCCAGAGGATCCGTGAGTTGGAACTTCCCCTGCTCGTACAGTGTGAGGAGAGCGACGCTCGTGACGGGTTTGGTCATGGAGTAAAGACGGAACATCGCGTCGGCACGCAACGGTCTCGCGCTTTCGAGGTCCGCCATTCCATGGGCTTGCAGATAAGCGATCTTGCCGTGCCGCGCAATCAGGACGAGCGCACCGGCCTTTTGCTTGCGAGCGATCTGTGCGTCGAGGAAGGCATCGAGGCGGTGGAGACGTTCGGTCGAAAGCCCGACCTGCTCCGGTGGAGTCGTCCGCGCCTGCTGAGCGTTGCCATCGGTAGCGAAGCCGACAGCTGCGACTGCAAGCGCGAATAGCGCGCGCAATGTTGTCGGGCGCCCCGACAGCACAGCGCGTAACAGCGACCAGGCTGAGTAGCTCACGCGACAACGTTACCTGTCCGGCGCACCACGTTCAATCGTTCGAGCCGCTCCAAGCCCAAAGGCGCGCTGCCCCCGGCGCGGTATGCAAATTTGCGGGGGGCTATGCAAATAACAGATCGCTGCGGCGCTGCGTGAGGCGTGCGCATCGCGAGGGCAACCGCTATTCTCGACCGTCATCGGCAGCCCTACGCCCCTGGAGGAAACTCAGATGTCCGCCGCCGTCCCCTTTCGAGATCCAGCGCGAACGGATTCCACTGCGCTGCGCGAGCATGTCGCAGCGCTGCTCGACTCGCGCAGGCGCGGCTACGCATTGCCGGGCGCGTTTTTCTGCGACGCGGCCTTGTATGCGGCGGAACTCGAGCTGATTTTCGGCCGACACTGGCTCTTCGTGGCGTCCGAGCCTGAAATTCCCGAGGGCGGCGACTATCGGACCTTCGACATCGGTCCCTACCCGATCTTCGTGCTTCGCCGGGACGACGGCTCGATCGTCGCCTTCCACAACACCTGCCGCCATCGCGGCACGCGGATCCTCCAGCAGCCCGCGGGCGTGGTGGGCTCCAATCTGGTGTGCCCGTACCATCGTTGGGTCTACGATGAGACGGGCCGCCTGATCGGCTGCGGCGCGTCCGAGCTGAGCGCGCCGATGGAGGGCCTGCGGCTCAAATCCGTCCATGTGAAACGGCTTGCCGGCCTGATCTTCGTCTGCCTCGCCGCGGAGCCGCCGGATGATTTCCCCGCCATGGCGGCGCAGATGGAGCCGTATCTGCTTCCACATGCCGTGGCGCGGACCCGGGTCGCCAAGCAGATCGATCTCATCGAGCACGGAAACTGGAAGCTGACGATCGAGAACAACCGCGAATGCTTCCACTGCGCAGGCCATCCCGAGCTGAGCCGGTCGCTGTTCGATTTTTTCGGCGACATTCAGGAAGACGCCCTGTCCCCGCAGGAGCGGGCGGCCTATGCCAGCTTCCAGACCGCGCGGAAGGCTGCAATCGCCGGCTGGGAGCGTGCCGGTATTCCCTGGCAGCTCATCGAGAAGCTGCACGGCCGGCCGACCGGATTCCGCACCGACCGCCTCGTCCTCAACGGCGCCGGGGAATCCATGACGATGGACACTCGCCGCGCCTGCGCCCGGCTGCTCGGAAACTTTACCGACGCGCGACTCGGGTCGCTGCACTTTCATGTCCAGCCGAATGCCTGGTTCCATTTCCTGGCCGATCACATCGTCACGTTCGCGACTCTGCCGCTCGATGCCGGGCGCACCCTGGTGCGCACCACTTGGCTGGTCGACGCGGCGGCGCAGGAGGGACGCGATTACGACCTCGAAAACCTGACACGCATCTGGGTCGAGACGAACAAGCAGGACGCCACGCTGGTCGAAGAAGCTCATCGCGGCGCGTCGAGTCCGGCCTACGAGCCCGGCCCGCTCGTCGGCAGCGAGTTCATGGTCGGGATGTTCCATAGCTGGTACGAAGAGCGCCTGCGCGCGGCCCTGAACCTGTGATGCTCCTGACTGGCCACCGATGACGCAGTACGACTACATCGTCGTCGGAGCCGGTTCCGCGGGTTGCGTTCTCGCCAATCGCCTTACCGCAGACGGCCGCAATCGCGTTCTGCTGCTGGAGGCCGGAGGCTCCGATCGAAGTCCCTGGATTCGGGTCCCCGTGGGTTACGCGCGCACGTTCACCGATGCCCGCTACAACTGGATGTACCAGGCCGAACCCGATCCGACATTGGCTGATCGTGTCGGCTACTGTCCGCGCGGCAAAGTCCTGGGAGGCTCCAGCTCGATCAACGCCATGGTTTACGTGCGCGGACAGCCGGGCGACTTCGATGACTGGTCCGCTGCCGGCAACAGCGGCTGGAGCTGGAAGGACGTGCTCCCGTATTTCAAGAAGCTCGAGGACCATGCGTGGGGTGCCTCTGAGTTTCATGGGGCCGGCGGTCCCGTGCACGTAGACGACGTGTCCGCGAGAGTACATCCGCTGTGCGCAACGTTCATCGCCGCGTGCGGGCACGTCGGCATTCCGTACACCCGCGATTTCAACGGAGCCGAGCCAGAGGGCGCCGGCGTATGGCAGGTGACGATCAGGAATGGCGCCCGTGTGTCGACCTCCAGCGCCTACCTGCGCCCGGCGCTGCGGCGCTCCAACCTCGACGTGAAAACACGAGCCCAAGCCACGCGTGTGTTGTTTTCGGGCGCTCGGGCCACCGCGATCGAGTTTCTCCTGGCGGGCGCCCCTCAAGTGGCGCATGCGCGTCGGGAAGTAATCCTGTCCGCCGGCGCCATCAACTCGCCGCAGCTTCTCGAGCTGTCGGGTATCGGAAACGCGGAGCTCCTGCGAACCTTGGATATCCCGGTACAGACGGACCTGCCCGCCGTCGGGCGCGGCTTGCAGGATCACCACGCGGTGTCGTATTTCTATCGCTCGAAAGTTCGGACCCTGAACGACGAGCTGGCTCCGCTGTCGGGCAAGATCAGGGCTGCCCTGCGCTACGCGCTCGACCGCGGCGGCCCGTTATCCATGAGCGTCAACCAGGCCGGCGCCTTCGTCCGCACTCGTCCGGATCTGACACGCCCCAACCTGCACCTCTATTTCAATCCTGCCAGCTACGCGACCACCACTACGGGGCCGCGGCGCAAGCTCCTGAACCCGGATCCCTATTCCGGCTTTCTCATCTCGTTCAACAGCTGCCGGCCCACGAGCCGCGGCTCCGTGCATATCCGTTCGCGCGATCCGCTCGCGAGCCCCGCAATCGTGCCGAACGCGCTCTCGACACCGCAAGACGTGGGGGATATCTACGATGGTGCCCGAATATTGCGCAGGATATCGGGCGCGCAGCCGCTCGCCGGCGTGATCGAAGAGGAGCTGCGTCCGGGGGCACACATACAGGGCGACAGTGAGGTGCTGGAGGATTTTCGCCAGCGTGCCGGCTCCGTGTTTCATGCGTGCGGGACGTGTACCATGGGCTCGGCGCCGGAATATTCCGTGGTCGATTCCCGCTTGAAAGTGCATGGCGTCGCGGGACTGCGCGTGGTGGATGCGTCGGTGTTTCCAACGGTCACCTCCGGAAACACCAACGCTCCCACGATCATGGTTGCCGAAAAGGCGGCCGATCTCATCCTGGAGGACAGTCAGCGGTCATAGGCGCAGGTTCAGCCACGCTGGCCCATCGGGCCAGCTACAAGGTGCTCGAATGAGTGAATCGCAATTCAACCCGGCCGCAGACGCGGCATCGCTGCGGCTCAACTCCGTGCCGGGCGAGGTTTCGGCCGTACAACGTTGGTACGTGCTGCTCATGATGTGCCTCGTCTACTCGTTGAGCATCGCCGACCGCTACGTCATCTCCACGGTGCTCGAACCGATCCGACTCGAGCTGCATCTGTCGGATTCGGGCATCGGCTTCCTGACCGGCGTCTCCCTCGCCCTCTTCTACATCTCCTTCGGGTTTCCCATCTCGTGGCTTGCGGACCGCAGCAGCCGGCGCAACATCATCAGTGCCTCCCTGATCGCGTGGTCCGTGATGACGGTGTGTTGCGGGCTCGCCCGAAATTACTGGCAAATGCTGTGGTCGCGTATCGGCGTCGGGGTGGGTGAGGCGGGCGGCACGCCCGGCGCCAGCTCGATCATTTCCGATTACTTTCCAGCCCTGCGACGGCCGATGGCGCTGACGGTCTTTTCACTCGGCGCGCCGATTGGTGCCTGGGTGGGGGCGGATATCGCCGGCGCTATCGCGGACCACTACGGCTGGCGCTCGGTATTCCTGGCGCTCGGGGTTCCGGGTGTCGTCGCCGGGGCCCTGGTATTCCTCACTATCAGGGAACCGCGCTGTGGCCGGCTTGATGCCCGGGATGACGCTCCGGCGCCAACGCTCATACAGACTCTGCGTTTCCTGTGGCAGCAGCGCTCGGCGGTGCACGTTATGGCTGGCAGCGCGGTCACCGCTCTGTGGGGCTGGGGCCTGATGTGGTGGACGCCGACGTTTCTGATCCGCAATTACGGACTCACGCCAGGAGAAGCGGGCGGGATCACCGGGCCGATTCATCTCATCGGAGGCGCGGCGGCGACGATTTTCACCGGCTGGATCATGGCCCGGCCAGGTATGTCGGACCCCCGTCGCATCGTGCGCGTGCTGGGCGTAGGTGTTGGCCTCTCGACCGTCGTTTCCGGCATCATCTACTCGACCCACTCGCTGGCACTCACCAGAGCGCTTTTCTGGATCTTCATTCCGTCGATCTATTTTTATATCGGTCCGTGCTTCGGCCTTCTCAACAATCTCGCGCAACCGCGCATGCGCGCGATTTTTTGCGCGGCGACGCTGTTCGTCGCGAATGTCGGCAACCTCGTCATCGCGCCGCAGGCCGTCGGGATGCTGAGCGACTGGTTCGCTCCAGAGCACCTCGCGAACGGGCACTCGCTGCGGCTCGCGATGCTCTGCCTCGTGCCGACGGGGTTCTGGGCGACCGCCCATTATTTCTGGTCCGCACGCGATCTCCTGCGCGATCAGGAGCGTGCGACCGGGATCCGCTTGTAGGCGTGCGTCACGCCTCGAGGCCCGGAGCTGAGCTCTCGCCCGGGTTGACCTGAAACTCGCCGACGCTCCTAAAGGTATATCATACGAGGGCCCGCCGGCTCTTCCGTTTGCACTACCCGTATCGATCGTGCCCCTGAGTATTCTCACCACAACGTGGCCACTGCTCCTCGGCATGGGTGTCCTGATGCTGGGTGCGGGACTCCAGGGCACACTTCTCGGGCTGAGAGCCACGCTCGAAGGATTTCCCGCGCCGGTGACCGGCGTCATCATGTCCTGCTACTACGTGGGATATCTCGCAGGGACCACAGGCGCGCCGCGGTTGCTGCGGCAAGTCGGCCACGTACGCGTATTCGCGGCGCTCGCGGCCGTCGCGTCGGCGGCGGTTCTCATCCAGGCTTCTTTCGTTCACCCATTACCCTGGGGCGCCATGCGGCTGCTCTCCGGAGTGTGCTTCGCCGGCATTTACGTCGTCGCCGAGAGCTGGCTCAACGATCGCGCCAGCGCCGGGACGCGCGGCAGGTTGTTCGCGGTCTACATGCTCGTGCTGTACGTTGGTCTCGGCCTGGCCCAGTTCCTTCTGGTTGTGGCGAATCCAAGCACGCCCACACCGTTCATGCTGGTCTCGGTGCTGATCTCGCTGTCGATCGTTCCGATAGTCGTTTCCGCACAGCAAACCCCGCAAGTCGCCGTCCCTCGCAAAGTTCGCTATCGCGATCTATATCGCGATTCGCCGCTGGGAGTGGTGGCGGTCAGCGTGTCAGGCATGATCTCCTCCATCATCTTCTCGATGGGCCCGGTATATGCGCGGCTCAGCGGCCTGGGGACCAGAGGTGTTGCCACGTTCATGGCCGTGAGCATTCTCTCCGGCGTGGTAACTCAATACCCGGTCGGCCGGCTGTCGGATCGCATGGATCGCCGTACGGTGATTGCGGTCGTCTGCACATTCGCCACGATCGTGGCGGGCAGCATCGCCATGTTCGGGGACATGCCCCCTGCGGCACTCCTCATACTCACGGCGACGTTCAGCGGATTGGTCCTGACGCTCTACTCGCTTTCCGTCTCGCACGTGAACGATAAGCTCGAGCCCTCGCAGATGGTCGCCGCGAGCAGCGCTCTGCTGCTTCTGAATGGGTCCGCCGCCGCTATCGGGCCGGTGGTGGCGGGAAGCCTGATCGCCGCTTTCGGGCCGCCGGCCTATTTCGCGACACTGGCGACGCTGACCGGCACGCTGACCGTGTACGACCTATGGCGCAAGGCCCGACAAAGGCCGGTACCGCCCGCCCGGAAAGGTCCGTTCATCAACGCGCAGCCTCAGGGCATGGCCGGCCAGATCGTGGGAAGCGCGAAGACGCCCGAGCAGCGACCGGGCCGACCACCGGAGGTCAACAGTACCGCCGAATTGGACTCACCGCGTTAGACTCCAGCGGCACGCGCGGGTGTGCCGCCTCAGTAGATTCCACCCTGCGTGCGCTTTACCTCGGAACCCAGCAGTTCCAGCAGCACGGTGATGTCGACCCGCGCCTCAAGAAGTGCCGCGGTCGCCTTGGGATTCGTCACCTGTTCAACGCCGCCCAGTATTTCACCGACCCACACGGAGCCTTTACCCGGATCACGCAACTCGCCCGCGAACATGTTCATGAGGTCATCGGCCCGCCGGGCCGCCGGTTCGAGCTTGTCGCGGTCGAGCCGGTCTCCACTGAAATGCATGAGGGCATCACGGGCCTGCGCGAGGCTCGCGCGCAGCGTTCGAAGGTGCGCCAGAATGTTCGAACGCGCCGAACGCGATGAGCTCAATTCGATTGCCATAAATCCTTTCCGGCTCGCAGGGAGCCACGCCGCCATTCTACGTAGTTTTACCGGCAGGTGTTCCCGAGGCCCCTCGCGACCGCCCGTTCCAGCTTGGACTTCTCCGACACGCAAGCACCGAAGCACGGCACCGAACGCGAACGAAGTCTTTTCCGTCAGGCCCGACCTGTCTGCGTAATGCGACGCATTTCGGCGGAACCCCCATCCGGCGCAACTCTTTACCTGAACGTAACGCTTGTGTGCCCACCGTTCGGAGGTTATCCATGAAGACGTACATTGCCCTTATGGCCGCCGCTCTCGTGTCCGCCGTCGCGCTTGGCCAGGAAGAGGCCCGCAGCCCTCCTGCGACGCCCAATGCGGTCAACACACCCCCACCGGCGACCGACTCCCCGGCCATGGTGGCGATCTTTGAAAAACTCGATACGAATCACGACGGCAAGATCAGCCCGGAAGAGGCACAGGCGGAGCCCACGGTCTCGACGAATTTCGCCAGCGCGGACACCAATCACGATGGCGCAGTGTCCAAAGAGGAATTCCTCGTCGCCTTCAAGCCGCGGTCGCAATGAGTCACGCATGACGCCAAACGGCGAGGCGGTGCCTTGACCGCCTCGCGCCCGCGGCGGACCGGGACCTGGGCGCTCACAAAAACGTTGCCTGCGCGATAACTGTTAGCACGCGATCCCGATCTTTTACATACGATGTTGGTGCCCGCCAGATCGTGACGCCCGGCTTCGGCGCGCGCATGAGACTGACGTACCGGTCCAGTTGCTTCGGTATGCCACCGCCGGTTCACGTTCCCAGGAAATGCGCGAGACAGCGTCCCTCCCGCGCACACCCGACCGCTGCCGGCCTATTCAGCCGTCGCGGGATCGATGACGGTTGTCACAGCCGAAATCTTGTTAGCCGGGAATCCGCCGAGCTCCGCGTGTCGCCGCACCAGCGACTCGTCCGTCGCGTGGTAGACACAATAGATCTTGTCGCCGGTTACGTAGCTATGGATCCACTGCACGCTGGGCCCCAGGCTGCTAAGCACGCCACACGACTTCTTCGAAATTGTCTTGAGATCGGCAGGACTCATCTTGCCCGCGCCGGGAATCTCCCGTTCGATTACGAATTTCGGCATGAATATTCTCCTGGGTTGATCATTTTTCTTCGCCGGCGCCCTCGCACGAGCGGCAGCAAGTGTCGGTGGCGGAATGCAACTCGGCGGCTGTGAACAGTGTCCGGCATCTCGACGGCGGCGTCTTGAAACGCGCATGAAATTATTCTAAAGACGAGGCTTGCGAACAGCGGCGTCAACGAGCGCATCATTATCAATGGGTTAGCCTCGCACGCGGCAATTCTACATGTCGTTCCGGTGATCTGGTCCGATGCCGGTGCAGCCACGGCATGGCAAGGAAAATGTCCGCTTGCCCCGCAACTGCTTCGCTCGGGCCCTGAGGATCGCGGCTGTGGCGCCCGCAGCATCACAGCCG